>PMUN01000436.1 GCA_003166875.1 Bryobacterales bacterium
TTCGCACGAGCTGCGCACTCCCTTGGCCGCCATTCGCGGCTATGCTGAAACTCTGCTCGACGGCGCGCTTCAGGATCAGGAGAACAATCACCGCTTCGTCGAGATCATTCAGGCGCAGGCCACGCGGCTCACCAACATCGCCTCCGACCTGTTGACCATCTCGGAACTGGAATCCAACCTCGCCGCTCCTCCACCCCAGCCCGTCTCAATTCGCTCAGCCTTGGAATCCGCGCTGCGTACCGTGGAATCCGGCGCGCGGATCCGCGGTGTGCGCTTGCTTTCCGAAGAGCTTGACGACGTGCAGGTGCTGGGCAACGAACTCCAGCTCGAACAGGTGTTCGTCAATCTGCTGGACAATGCGGTCAAATTCAACCGGCCCCATGGCGAAGTACGGGTGGAGGTACATTCCACTGATGGAGCGGCGCAAATTATCATTTCCGATACCGGCATCGGAATCCCTTCCGAAGACCTGCCGAGAGTCTTCGAGCGTTTCTACCGCGTCGACAAAGCACGATCCAGGGAAATGGGCGGCACCGGCCTGGGTCTGTCCATCGTGAAGCATGTAATTGAACAAATGGGCGGAACCGTCGCCGTATCAAGCCAGGTAGGACAAGGTTCCCGCTTCACTCTCACAGTTCCCCGATTCTTCAGTCCTTAGATTCAATAGTTCCTCACTTTCAACAACATCCGGTTCCCAGAACCGAAGAACCGAAGAACTGAAGAACCGATGAACCTTCGCTGTAACTTGATTTTAACCAGATTGTCATTTTTCGCTAACCCCACAAAGCTATCCTCAACACGCGGTAGCAGATAAACCGTCGGGGAAGGAATGAGTGTGACAAGACAGAGACTTCGAATAGCGTTGTCAGCAATTTTGATACTAGGCGCCAGCGTCGGCCTGTCCGCGGAAACCATCAACGCGGCGGGCGCTACGTTTCCAGCAGTTATCTATCAAAAGTGGTTTCAGGAATTTCATAAGCTACATCCGGACGTCCAGATCAACTACCAGTCACTGGGATCAGGCGCCGGAATTCAACAACTCACCCAAGGCACCGTGGATTTTGGAGCCTCGGACATGCCAATGACCAATGAGCAGCTTTCCAAAATCACCAAGGTCAAGGTGCTTCACTTTCCGACAGTGCTGGGAGGGCTTGTACCGACCTATAACATCCCGGGAGTAACCGCGATACTCAATTTCACTCCGGAATCCTTGGCCGGCATCTACCTGGGCAAGATCACGAAGTGGAACGATGCGGCCTTGAAGAAGGACAATCCGGGAGTGAACTTCCCGGATGCGGAGATCCAGGTGGTTCATCGCTCGGATGGCAGCGGCACCACTTTCGTGTGGACCGATTACCTGTCCAAAATCAGCCCCGAATGGAAATCCAAAGTGGGCGCGGGAACTTCCGTCGCCTGGCCAACTGGCCTGGGCGGCAAAGGCAACGAAGGGGTGGCGGGGACCGTGAAGCAGACTGCCAACTCGATCGGCTATGTAGAATTGATTTACGCCGCACAAAACAAGATGGCCTATGGAGCGATAAGAAACTCCGCCGGCACATTTGTGAGAGCAGACTTTGATTCCGTTTCTGAAGCCGCTGCGGGAGCAGCCAAAAGCATGCCCGATGATTTTCGCGTCTCCATCACCAACGCGCCCGGCAAGAAGGCCTATCCGGTCTCGTCGTTCACCTGGCTGCTGATCCCCAACAAATTCGACAATGCCACCAAGAAAAACGCCATACAGCAATTTCTGAAATGGATGCTGGCGGACGGCCAGAAGTTTGCAGCGGGGCTGGACTATGCGGCGCTTCCCCAGCCGGTTGTGGCGAAGGAAGAAAAGCAGATCGGTCTGATTCAGTAAGCATCCATTCATGGGAACCGCAGTTATCGCCGCGCCGCCCCAACCTGCGGCGCGTAGCTTCTTGAAGCGTCTCCGGGACGGCGATAAGGCCGCGCACCTCATAACCCTGATCTTCGCCGCTAGCGTTTTTCTGGTGACTGTCTTTCTAGTCTACGAGCTGTGGATTCACTCTTCCACTTCCCGCGCCAAGTTCGGTTTGGGCTTCCTGTTTACCAGCTCCTGGGATCCCGTCGCGGAGAAATTCGGAGCGCTTCCGTTCATTTACGGAACGGTACTCACCTCCTTCCTCGCGCTTCTCATCTCGGTTCCTCTCGCTGTAGGCGCCGCGATTTTTTTGTCCGAACTCGCCCCACCCAAGCTCTCCAATGCCTGCACCTTCCTGATAGAATTGCTGGCCGCGGTGCCCAGCGTGATCTACGGGCTGCTGGCAATCTTCACGCTGGTTCCGTTCCTCAGCAAGTACGGCGAGCCGTTCCTGAAAAACACCCTCGGATTTCTGCCTTTATTCAAAGGAGCCCCGCTAGGCTATGGCTACCTGGCGGCAGGCTTGGTTCTTGCGATCATGACCTTTCCGTTCATCATCTCCATCTCGCGAGAATCGCTGCTGGCTGTTCCGCGGGAGCAGCGCGAGGCTGCGCTCGCCCTGGGAGCCACCAAATGGGAATCCACTTGGCAGGTGGTAGTTCCCCACGCGCGGCTTGGCATCATCGGATCCATTTTCCTGGCGCTGGCGCGAGCTTTGGGAGAAACCATGGCTGTCACGATGGTCATCGGCAACGATCCCTCCATCCATGCTTCTCTGCTCAAGCCCGGTTACACCATCGCCGCGGTCATTGCCAATGAATTTACCGAAGCCACCGGCGATCTTTATCAGGGCGCTCTTGTGGAATTAGGATTAGTTCTGTTCTTGATCACCATCATTCTCAACGCCGCCGCGCAACTGCTGATCCTGGCTACCACCAAGAAAGGATCCAAGCAAGATTGATGGGCCGGACCAAACGCAGAAACCTCTTGAACAATGTAATGCTGGCCCTCACCGGCGTGTGTACTTTTATAACGGTGTCCGTCCTCTTCGTGATCCTTGGCTTTCTGGTTTGGAACGGCTTCCGCTCCTTGGATTGGAATTTCTTCACCAAGCTGCCGCTTTCGGCAGGTGAAACCGGCGGAGGATTGGCCAACGCCATCGTGGGCAGCGGCATCACGATATTGATCGCGGTCGTGATCGGCGTCCCGGTAGGATTTCTGGGTGGCATTTATCTGGCTGAGTTCGGCGGCAAAACTTTTCCGATGTTCGTGCGCTATACCGCCGACCTGTTGAACGGCGTCCCATCCATTGTCATCGGAATTTTTGCGTGGACCGTGATCGTAGTGCCGATGCACACCTTCTCCGCCTGGGCCGGCGGCTTCGCCCTCAGCCTGATGATGATCCCAATTGGGCTTCGCAGCACTGAACATTTTTTGCGCGCCATTCCCAACTCATTGCGCGAAGCGTCGCTCGCCCTGGGTGCGACCAAGACCAGAACCATCATGACCGTCGTGGTTCCCGCCGCCCGGCAAGGTATCCTGACCGGGTTGATACTCGGCGTGGCTCGGGTCGCCGGTGAAACCGCGCCGCTGCTGTTTACCAGCCTGAACAACCAGTTTTGGTCGGACAAACTCACCGAACCGACGGCTACTCTCCCAGTCATGATTTACAAACTGGCTACCTCCGCTTATGACGATTGGCATCGCCAGGCCTGGGCCGCCGGCTTGGTGCTTTTAGGGTTCGTGCTAATCACAAATATTGCCGCCCGCTGGGTGCTCTCGCGGGGGACCTCGGTCCAAAGGGGGTAAGCTTGTCTTTATGGGCGCCGTACAAGGATCAGCCAAAATGAGCGAGATGATGGTTCCTCCACTTCCGCCCTCCAGCCCGCAAGAGGCGCCGTCCAAAGCGAAGCTGAAGACGGAAAAACTGGACTTCTTCTACGGAACTTTTCAGGCGCTGCACGAGATCAACCTGGAAGTTCCCGAGAAACACATCACCGCCTTGATCGGTCCCTCCGGATGCGGGAAATCCACGTTTCTACGAACGCTCAATCGGATCAACGAAACCATCAAGAGCGCCCACTACAATGGCCAGGTTCTGCTGGATGGCCAGAACGTGCTCGAGCTGGATGTAACCAATCTGCGGCGCCGCGTGGGCATGGTGTTCCAGCGGCCCAACCCCTTTCCCAAATCCATCTTCGACAACGTAGCATATGGGCTACGCGTTAATGGACTCAAGGGCAAACAGTCGCTGGGCGAGCAAGTGGAACACAGCTTGAAGCGAGCCGCGCTTTGGGAGGAAGTCAAGGACAAGCTCAACCAATCTGCGTACAGCCTATCGGGAGGCCAGCAGCAGCGCCTGTGCATCGCAAGAGCTCTGGCCGTGGATCCGGAGGTCCTGTTATTGGACGAACCCTGCTCGGCTCTGGATCCAATCGCAACATCGAAAATAGAAGACTTGCTCTTTACGCTCAAGGATCAATGTACGCAGGTCATCGTCACGCACAACATGCAGCAGGCCGCCCGCGTGGCTGAGTTTACGGGTTTCTTCCTACTGGGCAAATTAATAGAGTTCGACAAAACCGAAATCATTTTCAAGCGGCCGGAACGAAAAGAAACGGAAGATTACATCACCGGCCGGTTCGGTTGACCTTCCCCGTAGCGCAAGTCTCCGACTTGCGAAACTTAAATAGCTAAGGAGCAGTCTTTGGTCCACTTCAGAGAAGAACTTGACGAATTGCAGCGCCGCCTGCTCGAGATGGCCGGCCTGGTTGAGTCCGCCATCCATCAAAGCGTCTCAGCGCTGGTAGAGCGCGACGACCAACTCGCCAAGGAAGTATTGTGGAAAGAAGCCCAGATCAATCAGAAGGACATAGAGATCGACGAGTTTGCTACACGCCTGCTGGCGCTCTATCAACCCATGGCGCGAGATATGCGCTTCCTGACAGCAGCGATCAAAATCAATGGCGATCTCGAACGCATGGGCGATCTCGCGGTAAATATCACCGAGCGCGCTCTGTCCCTGATGAAGGAGCCCCCAGTAAAGCCTTTGATCGACATCCCGCGCATGGCGGATCTGGCCGAGGCAATGGTTCGCAAGAGCCTGGATGCGCTCGTAAAGCGCGATGAACAACTGGCGCGCAGTGTGCTTCTCTCCGACGACGAAGTGGATCAGCTCCGCGACGCCGTCTACAAGGAACTGGTGGCGTTCATGCAGGAAGAAAGCACCACCATCCCGCGGGCCGTGGACCTGATGTTCATCGCCCACAACCTGGAGCGCATCGCCGATCACGCCACCAACATCGCCGAGGACGTCCTGTTTCTGATGAAGGGCATCGACGTCCGCCATCACGCCGAAGTTCGCGAACAAGCCGCCCACTTGAAGCAGTAATCGCAAAAGAAGATCTGAAATCTGGGGATACTTCGGGCTACCTTCACCAACCTGGCGCGACGCTCAACGCAGACGTGTCCCCAGATTTCTTACCGTGATCCTGGTAATCGGCAATATTCTACTTTGGGGAGGCCGGAGTGGCCCCAGACGAGCGGACCTTTTCAATGGCGTCTTTCATGCCTGGCTCCCACTTTTCGACGGCATCGTAGCTGCCGATGCCTTTCAGCCGGATGACGCCGTCCGGGCCAACAATCCAGTTCTGCGGAATTTGGTCGATCTTAAGCGTGTCGCTTGCATAGCTGTAGGCGGGCAGGACGGTGAAGGTGAGTTTTTGCTCGGCCATGATGGGACCAATCAGTCCCGGGTTGTCGTCCATGTTAAGCGAGAGAAACACGACGTCCTTGCGATCTTTGTATTGCTCGATCAGTTTTTCGAGGCGAGGCAACTCCCCGCGGCAAAACGTTCAATAGGAGGCCCAGAAGTTTAGAAACACTACCTTGCCCTTCAGATCGGCGAGCTGCCAGGTTTTGCCTTGCAGGTCGGCCAACTGAAAGGCAGGCAGTGGATCGGTAGTGTTCTCCCAGGTAAGATGGCTTTGAGCCGCGATGGCATCGGCGCGGCGCGTGTACCAGAGTTTCCAGCTTTCGTCCGACCCGCCGAGGCTGGCCCAGAGCTGGTGAGCATCATGGGCGAGGTCGTCTTTTTCGCCGGGGACAGGAAGGCTGCCCGAATCCAGGCGGGCCAGTAAGGCGCTTTCGTAATATGCCATGGCATCCAGCTTTTGGCCTTGAAGCTCCGCCAGTCGCGCCTCGGCGAGCCAATAAGAGGATTCCTGACGGGCGTAAGCCTTGCGGAAATCGTCCTTGCCGTTGATCTGGGATTTGAGGGCTTGCAGGGCCGCATCCGCATGCCTGAGGGCGTCCTGAGCTTTGTCGGCTTGCTGCAAGCGCACATAGGCATCCGCTTCCCAGAAATAGCCTGAGAATTTGTTGTACGGGACCCAGAAGGCGCGATCCTCGTTATCCGTCTTCGAGGAGGTGCGGTCGTCGGAGGGCTGCTTGGATTCTAGGGCGAGCTGATCAAGACTCTTCTGGGCGAGTTCTAGCTGGAGCCGGGGTTGGAGTTTCTTGTTGTAAAGCGCCCAGACGAGCTGGTAATCCGTAACGAGGTCGAGAGGCACAGGGCCCTTGTCGGCCTGCGCTAACGCGAGCAATTTAGCGATGCAGGTTTCAACTTCCGCGGTGGGCGAATCGTCGAGATGGTCGAGAGCTTGCAGCCGGTCGGACCAAATGTAGTAGGAATTGGGGTGCTGCTTGATCCAGGCATCTGTTTGCTTGAGCAGATCGCTGTAATAAGCCTTCTGCTTGTCTTCGGGAGCGTCGGAGCCCGGGTACGCATGGTCCTCGTACCACTTCATTTCTTCAGGTAGGTTCCGATTGGAAGGGAAGCGGCGGGCGCTTTGATCGCCGGCCCAATCGGATTGCATTTCGTCATTTGTGAGCTTGTAGCCTTCCTGCAGGGCGGCCCACCACTGGCGTACGTTCTCCAGATTCAGGGCGCGAAGATGCGCGATGTCGGCTGTAATCTGCTTGCGAAGCTCGTCGTATTCGGAGGGAGGATGAGCGGCAAATTCGAGCGACCAGAGCATGGAATACGTACCCAGCGCGTCGGGATCTTTGCGCGGCGGGATAATCCGGCGAAGTTGCGATGCGGCTTGACGGATCAAATCGTTGTCGCCGAGCCCGCCCAGCAAAGAGTAGCCCTCAAAAGCAGATGGGCAGGCGGAAAGAAACGCTTTGGCGTGAGAAATGGCTTTGGATTTGTCGAGAAAATTCGGCGTGGAGTAAATGGAAACAAACTGCAGATGAGGCCAGGGGAAGTTCGGGGCCCTCTCGAGTGCGGCGGTGAACAGCTTGATGGCCTGCGGTGTGTCTCTGCCAACAAGAGTTGCGCCGTAAAGATACGCGATGTAGCCATCGTCAGGTCGCTGATCGTGCAGAGCTTGGTACTCGGCGATTATTTTGAGGTCGTCCGAAAAAGTGTTCCATCTCGGCATGCTGCCGATGTACGCGCGCTGAACGAAGACGTCGCCGGGATAGCGTTGCAAAAGAGTCCGAATGGCGGAGCGGCGCGCTTGAAAGAAACTGTACTTGGATTGGTCCGCTGTTTGGTAGCTAGGAACTTGTTCGAGCGCCGATTGAACTTCTGCTGAGGGGACACAAATGGGCGTGCTCTGCGCACACACCGAGGGAGCTAAAGCGGCAAGACACGCGAGCAGCAGAAACGACGACATTGCGTATCGGTTCCCGAACGTAGCACTCACGAGAGCCTCCCTATAAACAGACCGGCCCGGACCGGCCCAGAAGAACTCCAAACAAGTCTACACCCAGCTGGTCCGAACCGGCCCTCTTATTAAGCAGTTTTAATTCTCTACTGCGCCGCAGTCCCGTGATTTTAGGGCTTTATTCGCTCCTAGTTTGTGTTCCTAGGAGCGCCTTATTCCGCAACGGATTCCCAAGGCGCGCCTCGACAATCCATGAGTGACTTCTTCACCAGCCAGATCCGCCGGGATCTGGGAATATAGATTGTTTGGAACCTGTCTCTCACTACTACTACTCCCATCGCCTCAAGCTCCATTTCTGGGACTGGGGCCAGGACGGAAAACCTCCGCTCGTGCTGGTGCATGGCGGCTTGGATCACGCCCGTAACTGGGATTGGGTGGCGCGCACCCTCCGCGAGCATTTCCACGTCTACGCCATGGATCTCCGCGGCCACGGCAACAGCGCCTGGGCGCCCGGTGCGCTCTACAGCCTGGCCGAACACGTCCTGGATCTTTCCGCGCTGGTGGATGTCATCGACGATTTCCCGGTGACTCTAGTCGGCCATTCTCTCGGCGGCATCATCACCATGCTCTATTCCGGCATTTATCCCGACCGTGTGCGCAAGGCCGTATCCATCGAAGGCCTGGGGCTCCCGGCCTCGCATAAGGTTCACAAACCCGCACCCGAGCGGATGCGTAACTGGATCGAGGGAGTCCGCCAAACCGAGCGCCGCGAGCCGCACAGCTATCCCAACATCGAAGCTGCCGTCGCGCGAATGAAGGAGGCCAATCCTCACCTCTCGGACGACGTAGCGCGCCACCTCACACTGCACGGCACCAACTGGAATGCGGACGGATCGCTGATCTGGAAGTTCGACAACTACGCCCGCAGTTTCCCTCCCTATGGAAACCGTCTGGAAGATCTGGGCGCGATCCTCGGCGATATCACCTGCCCGGTGCTATTGTTCTGGGGCATGGAAAGCTGGGCGCCGGATCCGGAATCAGACGGCCGCGCATCGGTAATCAAGAACTACCGCCTGGTGCGCGTCCCCGGCGCCGGCCACTGGGTG
Source organism: Bryobacterales bacterium (assembly GCA_003166875.1). GTDB lineage: Bacteria > Acidobacteriota > Terriglobia > Bryobacterales > Bryobacteraceae > Palsa-89. Next base: position 8,664 of record PMUN01000436.1, read on the forward strand.
CATCACGACCGCCTGGACATATTTCTAGAAGAAACCACGCGCTTCCTGCAGGAAAGTGTTACCGAACCGCGACCGTGAGGGAGGCGGTGCCTTTGATTCTCCACCGATTCTTATACTTATAGAGTGTTGAAACAAATCCGATCCGGTATGCTTCAATATTCTTAGGAGCGCTCTATGCGAACCCTCACCTCATCGCTGGCTCTTCCGTTATTTCTCGCTCTCACCATCTCCGCCGCGGATTTCTCCGCAGGCCTGAGCGCCTATCAAAAAAAGGACTACGCGGCGGCCGTCAAGGAGTGGCGTCCGCTGGCCGAAAAGGGCGACGCGCCCTCGCAGTTTAACCTCGGACTCATGTACGTCGACGGCCTCGGCGTGCCCCAGGACTACAACCAGGCGCGGAACTGGTTTGAACGTTCCGCGCAGCAGGATTATGCCAAGGCCCAATTGAACCTGGGCGCCATGTATGCAAGCGGCAAAGGTGTTAAGCGCGACTACATTCAAGCGTATAAATGGCTCAATGTATGCGCCGCCAAAGGCGAACAAAAGTGCGTGGCGCAGCGCGATCTCGTGGCTGCGAAACTCAAGCCCAAGCAATTAGTCGCGGCCCAACGCCTGTCTTCCGAATTCACACCCAAGCAAGAGCCTGGAAAATCGGACCCCGACAATCCCGACAAATGATACACCGCGGCTGGTATCATGCCTAGCATGACCGTCCCCGACATCTCACGCCGCACCTTTCTCGCTCTTGCCGCAACCGCGCCGCTTGCAATTTCCGCGCCGCAAGGTAAACAAATCCCCATCGGCCTCGAACTCTATTCGGTCCGCGATGAACTTCAGAAAGATCTTACCGGCACCGTCCGCGCTGTCGCCAAGATGGGATACCAGTGCGTCGAATTCTACGCGCCCTATATGCGATGGACCCCGCAGCAAGCCAAGGACATGCGCGCGCTCATGGACGATCTCGGCATTCGCTGCTACTCCACCCACAACGGTCCCAATTCGTTCGTGGGCGATGGTCTCGCAAAGGCCACCGAGCTCAATCAGATCATCGGAAGCAAGTACATCGTCATGGCCAGCGCGAATCGCGTGACCGGCCTGGATGGATGGAAAGCAGTGGCCGATACCCTGAGCCAGGCTGCCGAAAAACTCAAGCCGCAAGGTATTCGCACGGGCTACCACAACCACCAAGCCGAATTCACGCCGCTCGAAGGCAAACGTCCCATGGAAGTGCTGGCGGCGAATACCGGAAAGGACGTGATGCTCCAGCTCGATGTCGGCCACTGTATCGAGACCGGCGCTGATCCTGTTGCATGGATCAATCAGAACCCCGGGCGCATCCAGTCGCTACATTTGAAGGACTGGTCGCGGGACCCGGACGTCGGCTTCAAGGCTCTCATGGGTGAGGGCATCGTCCCGTGGAAGCAAGTCTTTGACGCGGCAGAAAAAACCGGCGGTGCTGAGTTTTACTTGATCGAGCAGGAAGGCAGCCGCTTTCCAGCCCCGGAAACAGCCGAAAAGTGCCTGGCCGCTTACAAGAAGCTGCACGCCTAGAGGCTTGCTGAAAAAACAGCAACGACCGGTCGCTTACGGTCGCGGTTCGGAAAGNNCCTTTCGACGCCGCCCAAACAAACTCAAACTCGCGACAAACGCCACGAACGCCCCAATCGTCAACCACACCGCGAATCTGAATTCACTCGCGCCGGAGAACGCGTAGGTCGATAAGAAGAAGCCTCGCAGCATCATGTACAGCGCGAACAGCGCCCACAGCGGAAACAGCCATCG
>PMUN01000362.1 GCA_003166875.1 Bryobacterales bacterium
GCGCCACTTCCCCGGGACGATGACAGTTCTGACAATTCCGCTGCAGAACGGGCAGAACGTCTTTATAGAAGGTGGGACTTGGGCTGGTGGCAGCAGTCGCTGCAACACCCAGAAACAAACTCAACGCAATTCGGCTTACTGCCAGACGGCAAGATACACTTCGCATGCGACATCCCGTTCGTCGACGCTCATGAGCCAGAGCAAATAAAGGACCGTTAGGCAGTTGCTTTAGATACTTTGATTCCCTGTAAGCCGTTGTGTGATTCGCCGCACCCGCATAGGGTGTAATTTCGCAAGATCCCAAACTCAGGTTCGTGCGTAATATTTCGCACATCCAGACATCCGAACGAAAGCTGGTGGCGGCAACAGTTTCACCCATTGGCAGCGCACTTGCTGAACGGCAAGGTAGTCGTTTGGAGCACTAATAGAGCTAATCAGCCGTCGGCGAGTTCGGAATCATTCTTCGGAATCATTCTTACGTCAAGGATAGAGGCAGACTCTTTAGGAGGCTACTATGGGCTCGCAAACGGATTCACAAGGTCGTCAGCTCTGGAATGCAGGTATTCGGCAACGTCATTTTTGAGGGAGATTCTCCCGGTACGGCTGTGCTGGCCATCCTTGCAGTGGAACTAAACCTCTTTCAGCGGGGCCAAGCTTTAGCTTAAGGCCGCCTTCATTAGCAAAAAGGAGTTGATGCATGAGATCGAATGATTGCCCGCGTATGCCAACGCCGGCGGAGGCGTTGTGAAGGCGTCCGGTACGGGGCCGGACATGCACCTGGACCAAGACCGGCGGTCCGTGCTGTCGTGGCTGCTGGGAGGCGGGATCGCGGCCTCGTTAGGTTCGTTCTTTTACCCCGTCATTCGTTTTATGAACCCGCCGCATGTCTCTGAAGTCGCGGTGGACGAGGTCTCGGGCGGCAAATTGAACGACCTGAAGGCGAACTCCGGCAAGATCGTGAAATTCGGAAACAAGCCGGCCTTGCTGGTGCGAGTGAGCGAGAACGAGTGGAAGGCTTTTTCGGCGGTGTGTACGCATCTGAATTGCACAGTGCAGTATCAGGACTCCACGCGCCTGATCTGGTGCGCTTGCCACAACGGCATGTATGACCTAACGGGGCGGGTCGTGTCGGGCCCGCCTCCCAAACCGCTGGAGGAATTCGCGGTGCGTGTGCGCGGCGACGAGGTTATCATCTCGCGCCGGGCCTGACCCGCTGACCAGGTGATCAAATTGCCTATCACTGACATGAGAGCGAAAGCGGCCAACTGGCTGGGCGAGAGGATCGACCTCAGCGCCATGCGCGAGTTGATCGAGCACAAGACCGTGCCCGTCCACTCCGCCACGCGCTGGTACTACTTCGGCGGGATCACGCTCTTCCTTTTCGCCATACAGGTGATCACCGGAATCCTGCTGATGCTCTACTACCGTCCCACGGTCAGCGAGGCTTTCGAAAGCGTGCGTTTCATCATGACGCGCGCCGAGTTCGGATGGCTGATCCGATCCATCCATAGCTGGTCCGCCAATCTGCTCATCTTTGTGGCGTTCGTGCACATGTTCAGCGTTGTGTTCACGCATGCTTACCGGCCGCCGCGCGAACTGACCTGGCTCACCGGAATCGTGCTGCTGGGGCTGATGCTGTTTTTCGGATTCAGCGGTTACCTGCTGCCCTGGAACCAGATCTCCTATTTCGCGACCAAGGTCGGAACCGATGTCGCCGCTAGCGCCCCCCTGATAGGTCCAGCTATCGCGCGCTTTCTGCGCGGCGGCGAAGACGTGGGCGCGCCGACGCTGACCCGGTTTTTCGCTTTCCACGTGATCATTCTTCCGTTCGCCGCGATGGCGCTGATTGCTCTCCACATCCTGCTAGTCCAACAGAACGGAATGAGCACGCCACCCTGGCTCACTGCGTCCTCTGTCCGGCAGATGCGATTCTTCCCGAATTTCTTCTTGCGGGAGCTGATGGTTTGGTACTGCGCCTTGGCCATTCTCGGAGCGCTCGCAGCCATCTTTCCCTGGGAATTAGGTGAGAAGGCCGACTCTTTCGCGTCTGCTCCGGCCGGCATCCGTCCGGAATGGTATTTCCTGGCTCAGTTTTACACGCTCAAGCTCATACCGAGCCACGTCTGGATCTTCGAAGGCGAGATTCTGGGAATCCTGGGCTTTGGTTTGTTGGCCGCCTTTTGGGTAGTGCTCCCGTTTTGGGGAGTCGACCGTGCCGGCGCCGCCCGTGCGCGACTGGTCACCGGAGTGGGGCTGCTCCTGGCCAGTTATCTCGCCACTTTCACCGTCCTGGGGTACGTAAAATGAGACCGCGGGCCATCTTGTTGTTCCTCCTCGCGCCCCTGTTCCTGCTGGCTCAGGGAACAACTACGAATACGTGCTTGGATTGTCACTCCGTCCTGGATGGCCGCGCGCAACGTCCCGCGCTCCTCGTCAAGAACGACGTCCACACCGCGAGTGGATTGAGCTGCTCAGACTGCCATGGCGGCGACCGCACTAGTGACGATCCTGGCGGGTCCATGAACCGTGCCAAGGGATTCATCGGTAAGCCGGCGCGTAAGGCCATCCCCAAGCTCTGTGCACGCTGTCACAGCAATCCGGACTTCATGCGGAAATTCAGGCCGCAACAACGCGTGGATCAGTACGAGCTGTATCAGACCAGCGTCCATGGCAAGCGGCTGGCCTCGGGCGACGAGAACGTGGCAACCTGCATCGACTGTCACAGCGTCCACGATATCCGCGCGGTAAAAGATCCGGCGGCGCCGGTTTATCCGCTCCGCTTGCCCGAGACCTGCGCCCGCTGCCACTCCGATCGCCAGAAGATGGCGAAGTACGGAATCCCCACCAATCAATTCGACGAGTACCGGAACAGCGTGCATTGGAATGCGCTCAAGATACGCGGCGATCTTTCGGCCCCGAACTGTGCGTCCTGCCATGGCAACCACGGCGCCAAGCCCCCGCGGGTCGAATCAGTAGCAGCGGTGTGCGGCAGTTGCCACGTCCTGTTCGCGCAACTGTACCAGAAGAGCGTGCATGAGCCGATCTTCTCGGCCGCGTCGGGCGGTGGCGGTTGCATCGTGTGCCACAGTAACCATGGTATTCGCCAGCCGACCACCGCGATGCTGGACGGGCCCAAAGCAGTTTGTTCGCAATGTCACGATCCCGGCACGCCCGGTGCCAACGTGGCGGCTCAGATGGCCAAGTGGATCGATGGACTCGATTCGGCTCTAAAACACTCGGAATCCGTTCTGGCGCGCGCCGACAAGTATGGCATGGAGGTGTCGGAAGCGCAGGTGCGGCTCGGGGATGGCCGCGAGAACCTGGTCAAAGCGCGCCTGGCGCTGCATTCCTTTGAACCCGGCCAGATGAAAAAGCCGATTGAAGCAGGCATGGCCATCGCCAATGAGACGTTGCGCGCCGGCCAGGACGCATTGCACGAAAAAGATGTCCGCCGCATAGGCCTGGCGGTATCTGTCATTTTCATTGGGATCACCATCCTTGCGATCTGGGTCCTGATTCGACGCATCGAAGCCAACGACGCATACCGGTCGGGCGCCAACGCGCCGGCGCCGAAATGATACGGAGACTTTTTGTACTATCAACACTCACGAATGGAGAGCACGAAATGAAAATCATCGCAATCACAACTTTTTTATTGGCGGCATCCCTGGCCTATGCNNGGAGCGAAAGGCGAAGGCAAAGCGTCCATCGCCAAAATGTTCGGCGTTACGATGCATCCGCTGGGGTCAAAGGAAATACAGACCAAGCCGGATGCCGATCTGAAGAAGACCATCACTGAGGGGCACGGGAAGATGAAGCCGGTCGGCGGCCTGGACGACAAACAGGTGGCCGATGTCATCGCCTTCGTGCGCACGCTCAAGGAATAATTGCGTCTGGCTTACCGGTGCAACGGTTGGCTGACGCTTAGTGCCACGTCAATGACGCGCAATGGAGAACCAGTATGCCAACACTGGGTAATAGGAAACCGTTTCGGCTCTGGATCGTCGGAGCGTTGATCGCAACCGGGGCATTGCTCAGCGTCTTGGTCCGGGAGCGTTGGCCCGGGCCGCGCCGGGCTATCTACCTCGTTGGCGTGCCCGAGAAGGGTGCGGCCTTGTTCTTCGGCGACAAGCAATGCTCCATCTGCCACTCCATTAACGGTTCGGGTGGGCGCGTCGCACCAGATCTCTCCGGGAAACGCCCCGCTACGCCGGCCATGGGATGGCTTACGGCGGTGGTCTGGAACCACGCGCCCGGCATGTGGCGGCAGATGCGCCACGGTAATGTTTCGTATCCTCAACTGAGTTCCGAAGAAATGGCCCACATCCTCGCCTTCTTGTACCAGGCCGCCAACGTGGACCGGGCCGGTGATCCGGGCGCCGGCGAGCGCGTGTTTCAGGAGAAAGGTTGCGCCCGCTGTCATTCCGTTCGCTCTTCTGGCGGTAAAACGGCCCCAGAACTCTCGGGCATCGCGGCCGCAGGAAGCGCCAGCGCCTGGACACGCGCCATGTGGAACCACGCCCAGTCCATGGTCGACCCAGTGACTAAAGCCCTGGGTCAGTGGCCCCAGTTCACCGGTAGCGAAATGAACAACCTGATCGCCTACGCGAGCGCTGGGTCGACCGCAACGACGCCGCACGGGCGCCAGGTGCGGAGCAGTCCCGAGCGAGGATGGCAAGTCTTCCAGCGAAAATGTATCGAGTGCCATTCCGTTCGCGGGCAGGGAGGCAACGCCGGCCCTGAATTGGGACCGGAGCATGACCTACCGGTGAGTGGAGCCGAGTTCGCCAGCGTCCTGTGGAACCACGCGCCTGCAATGTTGCGGAAAGTCCGCGAAAAAGGAGGTTCGCTGCCCTTGCTGGAAGACGACGAAGTCGGCGACTTGCAAACCTTTCTGGCCAGCCTGCGATACTTTGAGCCCACCGGATCTGCTTTTGTGGGCGAACGCGTGTTCACGGAACGCGGCTGCGCGCATTGTCATGGAACGGAAGCGGAGGGGACTAAAATGGGCCCGCGGCTCCGTGCGGGTCCTGAGGCGTTCACAACGGTTTCCTTCGCCGCCGCGCTCTGGAAACACGGACCTCGTATGATGGATCGAGCCGAACAATCGGGCGTCCCATGGCCGGTCCTGGAGGCCACCGACATCGGCGACCTGGTAAGCTTCCTCAACCATCCCACTCACTAAAGGGCCGCGGGACGCTCTCAATCTGCCTCAGAACCCTGTGCATACCGTAAACCTCGTCCGTCAACTTACTGAATAATAACTTAGCGGACGCAAGGTAACAATGTTAAACGTACTGCCAAAATTTTTAGTGGCGAAACTCGATCGGAGCGGTGCTACGAGTATTTTGACCATACGACCTCCCCGCTGGTGCTTGCGCACCACTTCGGAAATCGAAGGGAGGCGCACCTGGCTATGAAAGAATAACGGTCCGTTTACCCGCCGCGTACCTCAGTTCGGCGGAAGCATCGATTTTGGCGATTCTGTCGTATCTTAGATTCAATAACTTACACCTCATCAATATGACTTCCGGGTCCGAGTCCCGCCCGGCTCACCAATTAAACTTTCGCCGATCAACATTTTAACTTCGACCCTCAACATCCCATCCTGCCCCAAGAACGTGAAAACGTAGCTCGTTGCGAAGAAGTTCGAGGCCGGTTTCCTGTGGATCGACCGCGGCATTGCCCTCGGCGCCGCGGCGGCTGCGGGCGTCCTTCCCAGGTACGAACGCTACGCCGGGCTGAGCGCCGGCCATCCACTTCGACCCTTTAGGCCGAATGAACGCGATTACATGATGCACCGCGGCGCGATTCCCCGGCCGGACTTCGGCCATCTGCACCCATTTGTCCTCTGAGAGATGGGTGGGAATGACGACGTACTGATACTCGATCGTCCCCTTGGCCGGCACCTCGAACGCATTG
>PMUN01000232.1 GCA_003166875.1 Bryobacterales bacterium
ATTACGTCGGCGGCAACACGAAGGTGTATGGCGCGGCCTTGCTGCGGTTCCGCGAGTGGGACTTCGGAGAGGTCACACACCACGGCGGCATCTCGCCGGCTTGGCCATTGCGCTATGAGGACTTCGAGCCTTACTACACGAAGGCCGAACATCTATATCACGTCCACGGGGAGCACGGAATAGATCCGACGGAAGGTCCGGCCAGCGCCCCCTATCGTTATCCCCCGGTGAGCCACGAAGCACGCATTCAGGAGTTGTTCGATGATTTCCAGCGGCTGGGCCATCACCCATTCCCTTTGCCGCTCGGCATCCTGCTGGATGAAGTGGACGGAAAAGCCCTGCACACCAGCGCCTGCGTGCGATGTGCGGCGTTTGATGGATTTCCATGCCTGGTCAACGGCAAAGCTGACGCGCAGGTGATCGCGGTGGATCCGGCGCTGGCACATTCCAATGTCGAACTCCTAACCGGCGCCTATGTGGAGCGCCTGGAGACAAGCGCGTCGGGGCGCGTGGTGACCAAAGTCGTCGTGACACGCCAGGGTGCCGTAGAAGAATACTCAGCCGATATCGTCGTGGTTTCTTGCGGAGCGGTTAACTCCGCAGCCCTGCTGTTGCACTCCGCAAACGAGAAGCATCCCCAGGGCCTTGCAAACAGCTCCGACGTGGTGGGCCGGCACTACATGTGTCACAACTGCTCGGCCTTTATGGCCATTTCCAAAACTCCCAATCCCACCGTGTTTCAGAAGACTCTGGCGTTGAACGACTTCTATTTTCGTTCTGACGATTGGGAATATCCGCTCGGTGAAATCCAGATGCTTGGCAAATCAGATGGGGAAATGCTGAAGGGGGAAGCGCCCGGCTGGGCGATTTGGAAGCCAGAGTTCGCCCTCGACTATATTGCGGAGCACTCCATCGACTTCTGGCTGCAGTCGGAAGATCTGCCCGATCCCAACAACCGTGTGACCATCACACCGGATGGCCGAATCGTATTAAGCATCTGGGACACAAACCGGGAAGGACACAAGCGCCTGACCGCAAAGCTCAAGGCTATGCTCACCGAGATCGGCTGTCACGATCAGTTGATGCACCGTGAGCTTTATCTGGGCAAGGACATTCCGATCGGAGGCACCGCGCATCAGGCTGGAACCGTGCGGTTCGGCCGCGATCCCAAGACATCGGCGCTGGATCTGAACTGCAAGGCGCACGACTTGGACAACCTTTACGTGGTGGATGCGAGCTTCTTTGTTTCGATTGCCGCGGTGAATCCCAGCCTGACCATCATGGCGAACGCGCTGCGGGTTGGCGACCATTTGCTACAACGGCTGGGGTCGTAATTAGAAAGGAAGAGAACTCGTGAAAGCAATCGCTATTGTTCCTGGTACAGCCGGTTCGCATCTGGTGGAACGGCCTGAGCCTACGATCACTGCGCAAGACGAAGCCAAGGTCCGAATCATACGAGTCGGCATCTGCGGCACCGACCGGGAAGAGGTATCGGGAGGCCGCGCCCAGGCCCCGGATGGTCAGAAGGAACTTGTCATCGGCCACGAAATGTTCGGCCAAGTAGTTAGCGTGGGCTCCTCTGTTACCCGCGTGAAGCCCGGAGACTACGCCGTGTTCACTGTGCGGCGGGGATGCGGCGAATGCGCCTCCTGTCTCATGAACCGTCCCGACATGTGTCAAACCGGCAAGTACCGAGAGAGAGGCATCCGTGGACTGGACGGATACCAAACAGAATTCGTCGTGGATCGCGAGCAATACATCGTACAGGTGCCAGCCGAATTGGAGGCGATCGGAGTGTTGATGGAACCGCTTTCCGTCGTCGAAAAAGCGATCGACGAGGCGCTAGCCGTGCAGACGGTGCGCTGCCCCGATGCCGCTATTACTCCGGACTGGCTCCATGGGCGCCGCTGCCTGGTGGCGGGGCTGGGGCCGGTGGGGCTGCTGGCCACCATGGTCTTGCGTCTGCGCGGGGGTGAGGTTTACGGTCTGGATGTAGTGGATCCGAACAGCTCCCGCCCCAAATGGTTGGACGGTATCGGCGGGAGTTATATAGACGGACGTCAAATACCAGCGGACCAGGTGGAAAAGAAAATCGGCGGCATGGACTTTATCCTGGACGCCAGCGGAGTAGCCGCGCTCGAGTTCAATCTTCTCGACGCGCTGGCTCTGAACGGGATGTATGTGGTGACCGGTATCCCGGGCGGCGACCGGCCACTCCAAATTCCAGGAGCCGAACTAATCCGGCAGTTGGTGTTGGACAATCAGATCATGCTGGGCAGCGTGAATGCTGCGCGCGGCCACTTTCAAATGGGTGCGGACGATCTTGCCCAGGCCCATCTGCGCTGGGCCGATCAGATCGCGGGCTTGATCACGAATCGGTATTCGTGGGATCAGTTTTCCGGACTAATTGATCAGCATCAACCCGACACAATTAAGGAAGTGGTGGAGTGGAGCCGCTAACGCGGTGGCAGTTCGCGGGCCTTCTGGCGTGCCGCAATCTCCTCATCGGTCAGGCGCGCGTCATAGATTGAGCGAGGTTCTATTGTCCGCGCCACTAGCGTAGCGGTAGCGACAGCCAGAATCATCGGTGCGATAAACGATCGGTCCCTGGCTGTTAGTTCCATCATTAACATCACCGTCGAAATCGGGCCTTGTGTAGTAGCCGCGAGAACCGCTGCCGCACCCAGCACCGCGAAAAGCCCCGGTGGTACGCCGGGCCATAACCACGACCAAGCGTGTCCCAACACGGCGCCCAGCAGTGCACCTACTGTTAGGGTGGGTGTGAACAATCCGCCAGGCGCGCCGCTGCTCATGCACAGCACGGTTGCAATCGGCTTCAGCGCAAGCAGGATCAGAAGCAAGGCTGGCCCGATTTGATTCGTGAACGCCAGTTGGGAGATGTCCTTGCCGTTGCCGAGCAGCTGCGGGAACCAGATGGAGACCACGCCCAGCAGACCCAGCACTACTACAGGAGCTATCAGCCGGCGCCAGCCCCGCGCCTTGCTGCGATCGGCCCAAGTGATAGCGCGAACATAGCCGACCGAAACCACGCCGGCGATCGGCCCAGCCACCAGCGCCCATACCACCACCGAAAGGGAGCTGGGATAAGACGGGATAAGGTACGTGGGCGCATCGGGCAGGAACAGCCACGAGACCGCCGTGGCAACAACGGAAGAGAAAAGGGCAGGCAGCACGTACCGGAGCGCCAGCACCCCGCGCATCACTTCCAGCGAGAACATAGCGCCACCCAATGGCACGCCATAAGCAGCGCCCATTCCAGCTCCCGCCCCACAGGCCACCAATAGCCGCCGTTGTTCGTCGGACAAGCGGGCTCTGTCTGAAAAAAAGTTGGCAATCACTGCGCCGGCTTGCTTCGGTGCTCCCTCGCGGCCCAGCGAAGCGCCCATGCCAACGATGATCACGGAAAGTACGGCACTGCCAAGAGTACGCCACGCAGGCATGCGCCCGGCGTGGAACCAAATTGCGGCAGTGGTATCAATCCCGTTCCCACTGGACAGGGTTCTCAGAACGATTTGCCCAGCCCCGGTTACAAGACCTGCGCCCAGCAACACCAGAATGTGCCGCCACGCATCGGAATGCTCCGCGGCGTCCAATAGGTTGGTGCCTGAGCCGCTCCAGACCAGGTGCTGCACCGTTTCCAGCAGCCGGGTCAACGCTGCCGCAGCCAAGCCCGTGCCGATTCCTGTGAGCAATACCGCCAGCCAAAAGGATACGGCACCGGAATGAGCCAGAGTGGAAGGTATCCCGTCTCGGTTGACTGCCATCTATGTCAGCGCATCCCCTTCTTGGAGAAGCCTACGCTCATCAGCAGCAGAACCATGGGCGGGCTGGGTTTCTGATGGCGCGGCTGGTACAGCTCCAGTAAGACATCGTCCCATACAAGTCGCGGTCTTGCCCCGCTTCGTTGACACTGCAGCAGCAGAGCGTGTATCGAAAATTGTGCAAGCGAATCGTAGGCACTTCGTCCGTCTTCGTTGCGCTGGCAACAGTTAAGTGTTCCCGGCAAGGGGGCAGTGCTAACAACCCGCTTCGCCCCGGACCATTCCTGGGGCCGGTGGAGTAGCCCTGCCATCACAATCGATCAAGGCAGTGGACAACTGCGCGCGTCCACTCCGATGATCCACGCCGAACTCCGAAGTGTTTCTGCCCTATACCGCCCGCGGAAGTACGAGATCACCTGAACGGCTCTGGTTTCCTCCGCATGCATTCGATGCATTCAGCAGCACTTTATTACTCCAAGCTCATCCTGATCGTCCAGTCTGACCATCACTTGCAGATAACTCTCGACCTCAAGAAACCGGCCACACCGCCCCAGACCGAATTAACACGTTGGAACTAGGGTTACGTCGATGCTTAAAGATTGTCTCGCGGGGCGTGATCTATTTGGTCAACTCCGTGAGCCTACGGGTGCCGCGAGTTGAACCTGCAACCGACATTCAGTTGGAGAAGGGGTACGACCACTACGTCCTCTAACGAGAAGTGCACGAACAGCAATCTGACAACTGCCATGCTATTTTCAGGCCGCGTCCTGGAACCAAGATTTCGGCCTAGGCCCCGAGGTGCGATCGAGCCGGTCAGCAACCTCTTGACATTTCAAGCAGAGTGCTGCCCAGGGCAACGCCGCTAAGCGTTTCGCGGAGATGGGTTCCCCGCATTCCATGCAGAACCCGTATTCACCAGTGGCAATTCGCTCTAGTGCTTCTGTGACAAGGCGCAGGACAGCCGCTTCGCGGTTTAGCGTATCCACCGCCAGGTCACGCTGGTTCGCCAGGACCGACTCGTCCGCTGCATCGGCGACCCGCTCGATGATGATGCTTTCAGCATTGTGTTGCCTACCGATCAGTTCGAGACGCTTAGCTTCAAGCGCCCGGCGGCAACCTCCTACTTCTTCATTGTTCGCTGGCATGATTGTGCTCCCAGTGGCCGATATTCCTGCTGCCACTTCTACCGTAGGGCAATTCCTGAAGCACCACCATACCCGCCACTGGGTAATTTTACCTGTGCAACGCGGTTGGCCATCTCAAGCTCCTACCGGAGTCTGGTTCTCAAAACTACCATTGGTTCGGTATTCCGAACCATCTCGCTTCGCTTTACGATTAGGCTTAGACGTTTTCAGTGGACGTCCGCGGTCCACGTAGTGCTGTAGAAGTAGTGGCTGCAATGACAGCTCTGTCAGGACGCCGGTTGATCTAAAGCATATGTGGGAACCTTTACGGTTACTCTTCTCTAACGCATCGGCCTCGGCGCGGAGAGGCGAGTCGCACGCCACCAGGCTCTCCCCCGGTGCAGATGTTGGAGCACAGGCGGCACAAGTGACCGTAGTGGGCCTCGTGGCCGATGACAACGACCGCCGCTTGTTGGCCAACCTGAGTTTCGACAACGGGTGGATTATGCATTTCGTCGACTCCTCCGCTGAAGCCCAGGCCGCATCGGCTAGACTCAGGGTCCCCGTCATCCTTTACGATCGCGATCTGCCTAGCGCTGATTGGCGCGACATCGTTTCTCTCCTGGCATCATCGTCTCTCCCTACCTGTGTAATTCTCATCTCCCGTGTAGCTGACGATCATTTATGGGAGGAGGTGATAAGGCGCGGCGGATACGAAGTACTATCAAAACCCTTGCGCCCGGAGGAAGTCGTTCGGATGATCAAGCTGGCGTGGTCGTTCTGGAACAGCATGATGAAAATGCCGGCATACGCCGGAAAACGGAGCGCCTCGAATTCCCGCTAGCTTAGCAAGATGGACGTTCCCTATCGAATGGAAAGGCTTGCCTCCACCTGTGGTTGTGATGGACTTCCGTGTGAACAACAAGGTGGGGCCATAAAACATGTCGTTCGAGAGAAATAAAGGATGGCCACTCATAAGAACAGGTACGTCAAGTATTCCTTCGCCGTGCCATTACTCGGAGACTTCGTCCGACGGCAGGAAGAGCACATCCCAGATACCGCCCAGGGAGAACTCTTCAGGTGATCTACTGGCGGCACGCGCTATCGAGGCGCGATTAAGTCTTGTTATGATTATCAAAAAAATGACACCGGAGCAAGCTGTCCGCATACAACGCGAACTTTTACCCGGTTCCGAGAGCGTCCCAAATGGAGAGCCGTTCCTGACGTATGGAATATGGGTACTCCCCTTTATGAAAAGGGGCATGGCATTAGAGGTCTTCCTTATCGACAGGCCGATTTCTTCCGAGGCCGACCTTAAGAACGCAAAGGAAGAGGCCAACCAGAAATTTCGGGAGCTCTTAGCCCGAAAGACCGCCTGAGCGCGGCGCCGTAACAACGCACTACGATCCAAGCCTGTCGTCGCTACGCTTCACTCAAGCCTTCCTCATAGCGCGAGCGTAAGCTTGCCGGACGATAAGTGATGAGGTCCACGTATGCAGGAGCTGGCTTGGGTCGGTGGAACGACGCACCCGCCGGGCTCGAAACTACCAGGTCGCTCGTAGAGAAACAGAAAGATGATCTATGAACGCCTGTGCCCGCCGCTTAGCTTTAAGAACAGCTCGCCACGGGAGAAAGAGAGAGTATGGCGGTGTCGATCATGCGCAGAACATGCTCTTCGCGCAGAGGGCGAATCAAGACATCAAAGCCTCGGTGGTTTAATACGTCCCACCACAAGTGGTCGTCCTTCTTCGGGGAAATCAGAATGATATAACTTCGCGGCGAACTTGCCGCCAGTCCATCCATGACTTCTCGCCAGGGATATCCTGGCTGATTGCGGTCGCATAGGATTACATCAAAGTCGCTTTGAGACGCTAGGCGGAATGCATCTTTTGGAGAACTACTGAAACACAATCGCCAGCCGTACAGATTTCCAATCCGTTCTAGAACGAAGCGATCATCCAGAAAGATGCAAACCGCGAATCCTGAGTTGTTCCTCCGGGTGAACCGGGGGGGTACGCTTCTTGAACCAATTCGAGCACCACAAGGCTTATTTCCTATATCCCGCTGGTAGTTGTCAAAAATGACGGTTTGAGAGCGCGGGTAACATTCGTCGACTCAAGTCTTAGACCGGCAATTGCCGCTCTTGCGCGCTCCGGTGTTCCAAGATCGCTCCAACCCACATCTCCTATCCGGAGTACAGATAGTTTTTCCGTGTTGGCCGACAGTACTTGCCGTGAAAAGTCGCTCTCGGTGAGCTTTGCCCACAAGTAATCTTGAGCAGCCAAAGTTGGGACCTCGCCCGCGCAACGTCGAGCCGCCATAAACGCTCGGGTCATCCCGGGAGTCACTGTATTATCGAGCATCGCTAGAAAAACTGAAACCCGGCCGATCATCACGAAGGTGTTCCATAAACATCCGCCGGCCAGGAGTAGTCTAGCAGTGGGATACGACGGCTTCTCCCAGAAGCGGCTGACTCGATGCAGTGCGTTCGTGAAGCGGGACTCAAAGCGCGTGCCCGGCTCGATCCAGCCGTAGTCAACCTCTGCGCGTTCAGCTTTCGCCCCTAAGACGACCAGCGTGTCCGTATGGTGTAACGCTACTCTAACGGCCTGCTCGACGGAAGTGATGAAACGCTCCTCATTCGAGTAGTAATGGTCCGTAGGGAAGAAGGCGACCACTGGATCTCCGGCCAAGCCAGTGATCCGCAGCAGACTGCAAATCACTGCGGCGGTCGTACCTTTGTTGGCGGGCTGAACTACAAGCTGAGGCGGCTCGACGTCGGCCAACTCGCGTCTGTAAAACTTCTCATGGGCCTTCACCACTACAAACACTGTTCGTTCCGGACGAATTGCACCAGCTACCCTGGCCCGCGTTTGAGTGAGGAGTGTCTGGCCGCCATACAACTGGCAAAATTGCTTGGGACAATCTTCACCGGAAATAAGCTGGGTTAGGGATTTCAATCTGGTTCCATCGCCGCCCGCTAAAACAACCGCCCACGTTTGTTGATGATTCAAGACAGTGCCTTTCCGATCGCGCTACGGCCTCTACAGGCCATTAGCTAAACCTTATCGCCGATTCGGAAGCTGTTCCATACCGGCATTCCGGTAATTCGCAACAGACGGCTTTGGTATTGGGCAGCCGAACCTTTCTACCTGGATGGTGGTGTCCAGATTACTGAATGTTCGGTATGTTTCAATCGCCACATTAGAACGTAAACTGTGACTAGCTGATTCCCTCAATCGCGACCGGTGCGCTCGACGAAATGTCCCGATACAATGCGCCCGTCGCACTTCTTGAATAGAGAACAGGGAGGTATCATGGCTAACGGCACTGGACAACTGTTGAATTGGCCCGAAGAAGCTCATGCTCGCAAGCGCCGGAATCGCAACTCTGGCTGGCCTTCTTGTAATCCGCATCGTGCATACGCCCGCGACACACGCGCAGTCCGAAACCGGGGCTGAGTCACCCAGCCGGTTACTCTGGCATTCCGGGCTATTGCCGGGGAAGTTGATAGAACTCGAATTGTAGTGGGCAACTTTTACCGGTGCGGAAAGGCAAACGTTTCTAATTCCGACCGAACGGGTACCCTAATTGAGCCGGGGCGACAGCTCCACACCACAGAAACCCAGAAACTGGCGTAAACCTCGATCGAGGTATTTCTGACGATGAACCAGCAAAGTAATCTGGCGGTGGAGATCAAGCCAAGGCGTATGCACAACCGCGAGCTGGCGGGCTTTCAACTCTAGTTCGATTGTCGAGCGGGATATACAGCCCAAGCCCATCCCAGCCATAACGGCTCTCTTGACCGCGCCTATGCCTCCAAGCTCCAGCGGAGCATGGAGCAAGCTAAACTTGCCCGCGATCGCCTCCTCGAAGACTTCGCGCGTTCCTGAACCCTTCTCGCGCAAGACCCAGGAGGCGTCAGATAGCGCGGCCGCCTTGACCCTTCGCCCGGCGAGGGGATGATTGGGCGCGGCGATTACTACGAGCCGATCCTGACGCCACGGGAAGGACCGGAGGTGAGGATCTCGAGCGAGGCCCTCGATCCAACCGGCGTCGCTTTCGAACTGCCGCACGGATGCGACGACATGCTCCGTATTTCCAACCTCCATCTGAAAGCGGGCGCCGGGATACCGCCGCGCAAAGCGGCCGATGAATGAAGGCAGCAAATAATTGCCCACCGTGAGGCTGGCGCAGAGCCGGATGTTGAGGGATGGAGCGCCGGGTCCGCGCTCGATTTCGCGAACCCTGTCCAGTACCTCGATCACCCCAGGCAACAGCTCAGTGCCTGCGGCATTCTGTTTCAGCCGCCGGCCGTTCCTGTCAAAGAGACGGCGCTGCAGTTGCTTCTCCAGTTCGGCGAGGGCCTGGCTGGTGGCGGCCTGGGAAAGCCCGATGCGGTCGGCTGCCCCCGTGATGGTGCCCCGTTGACAGATGGCTACGAGAATCTGCAATTGCCGAAGCGTGATGGACATATCCTATTCTAAATCGGCTCGACCGAATAACAGTATTGATATTATCCGTTTTACTTATTTGGCTGGCTCCGCTACCGTGTGGCTATGACGCTTCCGAAGATCGGCAAAGGCTTCCTCGCCGGCGCGGCTCTATGCGTGGCCGTATCGTTCCTTGCGGTGAACGCCGTCCAGTTGCCGTGGAATCACGCCCTGCAACTCAGCGCGCTGACGCTGGCGATTGTCGCCGGGATGGCGTTGGGAAACATCATGCCCGCGAGTGCGTTGCAATGGCTGCACCCTGGTCTGCGCTTTGGCCAGCAAACTCTGCTACGTCTCGGCATCATTCTCTACGGCGTCCGATTGACGGTCCACGATCTGGCGAACCTAGGCGTGCGTGCGCTCATACTCGATTTGATAGTCATCGGAAATGTTCTAGTCATCGGATACTGGATCGGGACCAGAGTACTGAAATTGGACCGCGACACGGCTTTGCTGGTTAGCGCGGGCAGCGGCATCTGCGGTGCGGCGGCGGTGCTGGCGACCGATCGCGTGATCGAAAGCGAATCGTACAAGGTCAGCGTGGCTGTGGCCACAGTCGTGGTGTTCGGCACGGCCGCGATGTTTCTTTACCCCATTCTTTACCCACATTTGGGATTCACGGATCGGCAGTTCGGAATCTATACGGGGGCGACGATACATGAGGTAGCCCAGGTGCTCGCCGCCGGACGCGCCGTCAGCCAAGAGGCGAGCGACACGGCAGTAATCACAAAGATGATGCGCGTGCTCATGCTTGCTCCGGTGCTGCTGATCGTCGGCCGGCTTCGGCGAAGCGCTGGTGCGTGCGCAACGCGGGAGATCAGCTATCCCTGGTTCGTTTTCTGGTTCGGCGCAGTGATCCTGGCGCAGTCCTTTGTAAAATTGCCCACGGCGGTCCGGGCGCATCTCATCGATCTCGACACGATCTTACTGTCCAGCGCGATGTTTGCCTTGGGTGTCGCAACGCGCTGGCATCAGTTGAAAGCGGCCGGCACCAAGCCTTTACTTTTGGCTTTCATCATCTTTGCCGGTCTCGTTTCCGGGGGATGGATGATTACCAGACTGCTGGTCTGAAATTGAGAAGTCGAAACGCGAGCACTCGTCGCCTTTATCGCCTGGGTTCGTTTCACAAGTACTGCCGGCTGGTGAACGAACTGGTAGAGGCCAAGTATCAACTACAACTTCGGCGCGTGCTGGCGCGATGGAGCCGGTACGATCTGATTGCTATCGACGAAATGGGATGCGTGCGGTTGGCCGAGGTAGGCGCTGAGTTTCTGTTTCAAGTCGTATCCGAGGCTTTGCGAACGCCTTCTCAAATGCCGTAATCGCGTTGCTCAGCAGCGATTCATCAACACGATCCCCGCACTTGCATGGTCTTGTTCTTCAGAGGGCTCTGTTGAATCCTTCAATCGACGCTGGCTCGAATACACAGGTTTATCTCAGAAAGAGACGTTGGGTTGGGGCTGGAAGGTTGCGATCCATCCAGACGATCTTCCGCGCATGCTGGAAATATTTGAAGAAGCGCTTAACTCCGGACAGCCATTCGAAGGCCGCGTCCGACGCTACGTCGGTGAATTTCGCCGGTTTCTCTTGCGCGGGAGTTCCTTGCGCAGTCATCCGGTCCCGATGCATCCATATCGTTTGGATATCAATCACGGGACCATCACAATCGATGCCGTTCCCTTGAGGTTTATTGGGCTGGCGTATCAGTATCAACCGGAACGCGTGAAGGGAGGACCGGAGTGGCTCAACGACGCTCGTTATGACATTGAGGCGAAGACTCAAAACCCAAACGCCATGACGGACGAGATTCGGGCGATGCTTCGTGTCTTGCTAGCCGCTTCAAATTGGCATTACACACGGAAACCAGGCAGCTTCCGGCGTACACGCTCGCAAGCTCGATGGGGCACCGGATAATGCCTCACCGGCAGCAGATTCCAGCGCGCCACAATTGAACGGTGCGGCCGCCGACTCTGGTTCCTCAATCTTCATGGCTGTGCAAGCGCAACTCGGGCTAACCCTGCTGATTCCCTCAATCGCGACGGGCGCCGTCGGCGGAATGTTCGGATAAATGTGCCAGTCGCCCTTTTGAATCGCAACAGCGCTGTAGTTTACTGGAATGTCAGCGGGCCACGCAAACAGCCAACGGCTTGTCTCCTGGCAGGGCTCCGGGCGGAGCGTCCCGTTGGGGTGTGATGGTATGCGGTGACGCTCGCCCGGTGAGGGGATCGATAAAAGGATAGCCTCAAACAAGCCAACATAAACATCGCATAGGCCTGGTATTTTCTGCTGGACCGAGGTGGTAGATTCAGGCTTCTCAACAGGTCGCGCTATCCGCTCGCCGGGGGTGGAAGCGAGCCACCGGCCGCGGCAAAATGGGTCCACAACTGGTGGTCGCCGCGCGTCAACAGAGTTGGGTTCCTTGCCCTCACAAACCTTGAGAAGTACCTAACGCACCCGGTTCAATATACCAGCTGCAGAGTATGGGATCACAACGCAAAGCGCGGTACTTTTCAGGTGACGGAGCGGCGACTCGCGGGGATGGCTTCCTCCCGGACAGCATCAGCCCGCGCCGCTCCGAGAAAATGAGGTGCAGTTCGTGCACAGCCCCTCCTGCCATTCCGCATGCAGTTTGAGGCGCGTATGTTCAGCCTGAGAGGGCTCATGGTAGCCTCGATAACTTTGGGCTTTGGCCTCGCCGCGCAGAGTGTTCCAGCTAAACACGCGCCCGAATCACTGGTTGAGATGAGTAGCCAGATGCGGGCACTGTCGCAGCAGGTTGCGCCGTCAGTCGTGCAGGTCCTGGTCAGCGGCTATGGCCTGGTCGACTCTGAGTCGGGACACCCCGTAAGCTTATTGGGACGGGAGAAATCCATCGGATCGGGAGTCATCGTCGATCCCGAGGGCTACATCGTCACCAACGCGCATGTGATCGAAGGCGCCGTAACCATACGCGTGGTGGTCGCGGGGGCGTCCCGCCCGGATGAGGAGGCGGACGATCCCGACAACCTCCGAACCGTTGACGCCAAAATCATCGGCGTCGACCGAGATTCGGATCTCGCGGTTCTGAAGATTGAAGGAACGGGTCTGCACACGCTTCAGTTTATGAACTCGGATCGTCTGCGGCAGGGCGACTTGGTTCTGGCCATTGGCGCTCCCATGGGTCTGCGGAATTCAGTATCTTTTGGGATCGTGAGTTCACCTGACCGTTCGGTGGGCGACGATAATCGCAGGGTCTATATTCAAACCGACGCCTCCATCAATCCTGGCAACAGTGGTGGCGCATTGGTGACCATGGATGGCCTACTCGCGGGGCTAAACACGTTTATCGTGTCCCAGTCAGGAGGCAACGAGGGGCTGGGATTCGCCATCCCGGCCAATGCCATCCGGGATGTGTACCGGCAACTGCGCAAACAGGGGCGCGTGAGTCGCGGAGAGATTGGCATTTATGTGCAGGACATCACGTTTGTGATGGCGAAGGGGCTGTCATTGGCGCGCGACCACGGGGTTATCGTAGCCGATATACTTCCGGACGGCCCCGCGGAACACGCCGGCCTGAAGCGCAGAGACATCATCCTGGCTCTGGACGGACAGAGAATAGCTTCCGCGGGACAACTGGAAAACCATATCTACCGCCGTCCAGCCGGCGACAAGTTGGAACTGCAAGTCTTACGTGGTCAAGGTGAGTTGATCGAGATCATACCGGTAGTTCGCGAGCGTCAGGATAAGAGTAATCTGCTGGGACATTTGGTGCATCCGGAAAAGAATCTAATCGCTCGCTTGGGGATCCTGTGCATTGAGATCGACAAGGAGTTAGCTGCACTGATCCCTGAACTAAGGCGCGAATATGGCCTGATCGTTGCAGGCAAGACGGCCGGGGGACAATCACAATTCATCGATCTTCAGGCTGGCGACATTATCGACGCTGTAAATAATTCTCCGGTGGCTTTATTGGACACACTTCGATCAACTCTCAGTCACATGCAGCCTGGAGACCCCGTGGTGCTCCAAATCGAGCGCGATGGCCGGTTCCAGTATCTTGCTTTCGAGCTTGACCGCTGATCCAGGGCCAAACGAAGGGAGATCGTTTAGATCAGATGTGGCGAGCTATTCAGTCACTCTTCTCAAATACGTCTAACGTGGCGCGAACAGGATCGCGCGCCGCCACGGGTTCACTCAATGGAAATAGCGGGGCGTCGACGGCGCAAGTGATCGTAATCGCCCTCTTGGTGGATAACCACGATCGCCGTTTGTTGGCCAACGTAAGCTCCGGTAACGGGTGGGCGGTGCATTTTGTCGACTCTCTGATGGAGGCACAGGCAGCCGCAACTAACCTCCGAGTGCCCGTAATTCTTTGCGATCGCGATCTGGTTGGCGCTGATTGGCGCGAAACCGTTTCTCGCCTGGCATCTTCGTCTCTCCCTACCTGCGTCATTCTGATCTCCCGTGCAGCGGATGATCATTTGTGGGAGGAAGTGATCCGTAGCGGCGGTTATGAAGTCCTATCAAAGCCATTGCGTCCGAAGGAAGTGGTGCGCGTGATCAAGCTGGCATGGTCGTTCTGGAACAGCATGCTGAAAATGCCGGCTTACTCCAGAAAACGGAGCGCCTGAATTGCTTACGGGACACAGTCGGCGCAGGCGATATCTTACGAACACGAACGAAGACGGTCGAAGGAGAAACCAATGAACATGAATACAATCGATTCCGATAAGGTGCGGCATCGAAACCTGAGACTCCCCGGACGATCATTTTGTCAGGACCCATGAGCACGAGACTCACCGTCACGATAGCCCTGGCTGCCGGTTTCATCGGCGGCCTCGCTTTTCGGTACTACGGAACTCCGCCAGCCTACGCGCAATCGCCGGCATCTCCGGAAGAGATGCGTGCCCAGAAGTTCGTCCTGGTCGATGAGACTGGCAAAGCTCGTGGAGTCTTCGGAATTGAGGGAAATGGGGCACCGGTAATTGAGATCGTCGATTCCAAGGGCCACGTCTTTGCCTCCAGGTTTGAAAAATGGCGCTATGCAGAAGGAACCCTTACCACGAGCATCCCAGGCCCGAAGAAGCCTACCCTGCTCCCGATCAAACCGTGAGCCAGCGATCTTATAATGTGTGCGAATCGTCCAAGCGCAAGGGCATGGCGTAATCAGGCAGAGCGCGAAGCTAGAACGGGATCGTCTGTTGTTGGTGCATCGACACCGAGTAATTACCGAGCGCATCGGGCTTGAATTACCTGATAAGGGATGGATTCTCAGCACCCTGGATGCTGATAGCTACCCAGTTAGAACGCGGCGCTACCGCCGTCTGGCCTGTTCGAATACCATGCTCCTGGTATTTCATGCCAGCAGCCTCTCCCGTAACATCAAGGCGAGTGGCTTCATGTGGCACGCTGTCCAATCCACGCTTCGAAACTTCTCGCGTTTTGTCTGGAACCAAAAGTGGGGATCTGGAGAAATCCATCCGAGTCGCCCACGTGGTTCGGTCCCGGTTGTCACCATACTTTGTCTCCTCGGCGAAGACCAGGACCGCTCGCTTATAACCGATCTCTGCCAGCACAATCCATGGGAGGTGTTCTTCGCGACGACACGCCAGGAAGCCGAGCAGGTCTCGCAAACACTCAAGCCTCAAATAATCTTCTTTGACCGAGATATGGCGGGTCAGGACTGGCGTAGTTTCGTAACTGGCTTCGCCGCGGCATCCGGAAGGGCGTGCATCATGCTGGTCTCTAAAGTCATTGACGACTATCTCTGGAATGAGCTTGTTTCGAATGGTGGTTACGAGGTCTTGCGGAAACCGCTTCGGGAAGACCAGGTCTCCCGCGCAGTGAGAATGGCTTGGTCTTACTGGAGCAGCGCTGCTAAACGGGTATCGAGCTCTAAGAGATAACGCGCTTACGTACAGCGTAGAGGATCAGTTCCGCAGCGCTGTGGAGGTCTAGTTTCTCCAGCAGATTTCTCCGGTGTGTTTCAACCGTGTAAGGGCTAAGATTCAGGGCGGCGGCGATTTCTTTGTTCGTTCGGCCTTCGGCGCTGAGTTGAAGAATCTCTCGCTCGCGGGAGGTTAGAAGCTCGTAACTGTCATCAACCCCTCGCGTTCTGATTTCCCGGATATAGTCCTCCACTAACATTTTGCTGATTTCCGGGCTAAAGAATGTTTTTCCTTGGCAGACAACGCGGATAGCAGCGATGAGGTCGCCTTCGGCGGAATCCTTCAGCAGATATCCTTTAGCCCCAGCCTTGAGGGCGCGGAGGACATAACCTTCGTCAGAATGCATGCTGAGGATAACCACTGCCGTGTGCGGACACTCAGAGATGATGCGTTGCGCGGCCTCGATGCCGCTTAGATTAGGCATCGCGATGTCAAGAACCGCCACGTCAGGCTTGGTCTCCTCCGCCTTCGCAACCGCCTGTCTGCCATCCGCGGCTTCGCCTACCACGGTGAAGTCGGATTCACTCTCCAACAAAAGCCGCAGGCCTTTGCGCATCACATTGTGATCGTCAGCTAACAAGATGCGAATCTGTTTCACGTATGTTCCCATTTCGATGCTTCTCATCTCGATCCCAGGGCAGTTCCACTGTGAGAATCGTTCCTGTTCCCGGTTCGGAGTGGACCACGCACTTGCCTCCCAGTTGCGCGACGCGCTCCTGCATTCCGAGCAAGCCTAGACCTTTCACCTGGTTGCTATCGAATCCTTGGCCGTCGTCCTGAATACACAGCGTCAAACGGCCTGGCTCCTGTTGGACGCGAATGCGGACGCTTTTCGCGCGAGCATGACTGGCACAATTGTGGAGTGCCTCTTGAACGACTCGATAGATGCAAGTCTTGAAATCGTCCGGAAGATCGTCTGGCATGTCGGCCGCGACGCTCACGTCCATTGAGGTGCGCTTGGAAACCTCCCGCGCTTGCCACTTCAAAGCCGGAACCAACCCCAAATCGTCCAACATTGACGGCCGAAGCAACAGAGCCATGTTGCGCACCACTCGAATTGTGCCCTCCACCAACCCCCGAATGGTTTCGACTTGATTTTGAGAATGCTGTTCGGACCGAAGCGCAAGCCCAGTTGACAGATTGCGCAGTTCAATCAGGACTGCGGAGAGCGACTGGCCGACTTCGTCGTGCAGCTCGCGCGAAAGCGCTCGCCGCTCTGTCTCTTGAGCCTGGACCAGGCGCGCCGAGAGGTCTTTGAGTTGCTTGCGAGCTTCGGCGGCTTCTTGGTACCTGCAGTGTGCTCGGGCTTCGAGCCTGAGTATCCACCGTATGCTGAGAGCAGCCATTCCTAATCCGAACGCCACGGCAGCGAACAGCGTGATCGCGAGGCGGGCTTGAAATCTTCCCAATAGGCCGACCACTTGATCGTTTCCGGCGTTGAGCTGCTGCTCATTGATATCTGCGATCCTGTCGGCCATCGCCAGCATGTTTTGCCTACGCGGAAATACCTCGTCTCGCAGGAACGCATACCCGAGGCGCTGGCGCTCCGCCGGATCCCACTGAAGGACCGGAGCGAGGACCCGCCAATATTCCGCGAGCTCTGCCCGGAGAGCGGTGTAGTGTTTCACTTCAGCGGGAGCGAGTTGACGGCCATATGATTGCAGCGCCGAATCCATCTGTTGCCGAACCTGTTCCAGGCTTATCCGAAACGTTTGCGCCCGCTCCACCTCGGGTTCCAACAGATAATCGCGCACATATGTCCCCGAAAGGTACACCTGAAACCGGATGTCGTTTAGGACGTGATTTTGGAACAAGAACTGCCGCCGTATTTGATCGTCATTTCGGCGCAAGTCCCCCAGGACGCGTAGTGCATCGAATCCCGCCAGCGTCATAATGACAAGAACACTGCCGAACCCCGCCACCAGTGCGAGGCGGCTGTTGAAGTGGAAGCGCCCAGACCTGTGTAACTCTAGATCTTGCTCCTGAGCATTGCCAAGTCTGCCGGCGGATCTTCGCATGGAAGAGATTTCTAGTCCATAGTCTAGCCCAAAGCTATACTTGCAACCATACTTCTACTCAAGGTCGAAAAATACCAACTGTTTGGTATATGCCCGCGACGCGCCCAGGACGTATATTTTAGGGGAAGCTCTTTTGTGCGCCGCGATCCGGTATCAGCAGTTTATGCCTGTCGAGCGCGTGCTTTTCGCACCACATGACCCAAGGCACGACCGTATCGGACGCCCTCTTTGAGAAGCTAAAAACTTTGGATACTTGCACGGTGTCCAACGCTATAGAGCGGCTGAATGTGCGGCTCCGCAACGAGGGATTTGTTGCGGGCGCATTGCGTTGCCGTTTTCAGAACCTCGAACCTATGCTGGGTTATGCGGTTACCGGGCGGATCCGGAGCGCGAGCGCGCCCATGAAGGGCAGTTGTTACTACGATCGGATGGATTTTTGGAACTACCTCGCCACTCTGCCGGAACCGCGGGTCATTGTATTGGAGGACGTGGACGACCGGCCGGGTCTGGGAGCACTCGTCGGCGAGGTGCACGCGGTAATCGGCCTCGCCTTGAACTGCGTCGGATATGTCACGAACGGAGCCGTCCGCGATTTGGCGGCGGTGAAGGCACTCGGATTTCACCTTTTCTCTGGAAGTGTTTCCCCCTCCCACGCCTATGCTCATCTTGTCGAATTCGGCGATCCCGTTACCATCGGAGGCTTGAAAATTGCGGCTGGAGACTTGATTCATGGTGACCGTCATGGTGTGCAAACAATCCCGTTTGAGAACGCGGAGCGGATACCCGAGGAGGTTGAAAAGATTATGTTCTCTGAAAGCGAATTGAAACAGTTCTGCCAGTCGCCACAGTTCTCGCTCGACGGGCTCGCGAAGAAACTGAAACGGGCGGCCCAGGATTGTCAGTGATATCCAGGATCCAAACGGGACTCTTATTAGGGTCAATCGCGATGTTCAGCGCTGTCCTGGCGTCGTGTGGCAAAGGCGAGAAGGCCAGTGCAAATACAGCCGGCGCTCTCGAAGGCGTTTCCGTCGGGGTGACGAAAGTAACCAGAAAAGCGCTCGACCGCCAGTTGACCGTCTCCTCCGAATTAGTGCCCTTCCAGGAGATTGACGTTTTCGCCAAAGAATCCGGGTTTGTGAAGACCCTGAATGTCGATTATGGGAGCCACGTGAAGGCCGGGCAGGTATTGGCGATCCTGGAGATCCCCGAACTGCAATTGCAATTGACGGAGGACGATGCGGCGATCAAGAACGCTCGGGATCAAGTGACGCTGGCGGAGCACGAGCTAGGCCGTGTGCAAGCAAACCGTGACGTTGTGCACCTTCAATACGACAGATTAAACGGCGTCGCGAAATCCAAACCCGGCTTGGTGGCTCAGCAGGAAGTGGATGACGCCCAAGGCAAGGATCTGGCGGCGGAGGCGCAGGTGGAAGGTTCGAAATCGAACCTGCAGGGTGCCCAAAGCCGGCTTGAGGTAGCGCAGGCCAAACGCGCGCACGACCAAGCGCTTTTCGATTACTCGAAAATCACGGCGCCGTTTGCAGGCGTGATAACGCAACGGTACGCAAATCAAGGAGCATTGATGCAGGCTGGAACCAGCTCCAGCACGCAAGCCATGCCGCTGGTGCGCCTCTCCCAGGACGACATCTTCCGGCTGGTGATTCCAGTGCCGGAGTCTTACGTTCGCTATATCCACGTGGGCGATCCCGTTCAGGTGAAGGTACCGTCGCTCAACCGGACTCTGCCCGGCAAGGTTGCGCGGTTCTCTGAAGATGTCAAGGAAGACACGCGCACGATGCACACCGAAGTGGACGTTCCCAACCCGAATGGCGTGCTGTTCGAGGGTCTTTACGCGGAGGCCACCGTCACGCTCGAAAACAAGAACAACGTTCTTTATGTGCCGGTGCAAGCTGTCGATCACAACGGCGATCGAACCACCGTATTTGTGGTCTCGAGCGCCAACAAATTGGAACGCCGTCCGGTGGTGCTGGGGATCCAGACCGCGAGCGATGCCGAAGTCGTCTCGGGTCTCGAAGAAGGCGACTTAGTGGTGGTCAGCGACCGCAGCAGCCTGAAAGAAGGCGAAGAGGTTCAGCCCAAGATGATCGAGTTAGTCAACTATCAGAATCAGGAAGAGAAGAAGTAGCAGTGCCCGGTTTCTCGATTCGCAATCCCTTCTTTATTATCGCCGTATGCCTGGCGCTCGCGGTAATCGGAGTGACCAGCGTGGCGCGCATGCCGGTGGACCTGTTCCCCTCCATCAATCTGCCGGAGGTTGTGGTTGCAACTTTCTATTCAGGCATGCCGCCGGTTGACATCGAAACCGATATTACCAATCCTCTGGAACGGTTCTTCACATTGGCCTCAGGCGTGGACCACATGGAATCGCGCTCGCTGCTGGGCGTCAGCATCATCAAGGTTTTCTTCCAGGCCGGCACCAATGCCGACGCGGATGTGACGCAATTATCAAATCTGGCTCTGGCGGATTTGAAACGATTGCCGCCGGGCACGCTGCCTCCCGTGGTATTGAAGTTCGATTCGTCCAGCCTTCCGGTGTGCCTGGTTACGGTAGCGGGCCAGGGGCTGACCGAAACCCAGCTTCACGATCTGGCTCAATTCCAGATTCGAAATCAAATCGCGGTTGTAAAGGGAGCGGAGATCCCCGGCGTCTTCGGAGGGAAGTACCGGCAGGTGATGGTGTATGTCGATCCGTTCAAGCTCTTATCGCGCCAAATGAGCGTGATGGACGTGGTGAGCGCCATCAACGATGAAAATCTGATTCTGCCGGCAGGCGACGTCAAGATCGGCCCCAGTGATTACTACGTCTACTCGAACAGTCTGGTCAAGAATGTGTCGGACCTCAACGATATTCCCATCAAAACCGTCGGCAATCGATGGGTCACGGTGGGAGACGTGGGTGAGGCCAAGGACGCCAGCCAGATGCAATACAACATCGTCCGCATCGACGGGCAGAAATCCGCTTACATCCCCATCATGAAACAAGGCGGCGACACCAACACCGTCCAGGTGGTGGACGACGTCCGCAATCTGATCGGCCATCTTTTTGACCTTCCCGCCCAGTTGAAAACCGCGATCGTGTTCGATCAATCCGTCTTTGTGAAGGAAGCGTTGAATACAGTGCTGCACGAAGGCGTCATCGGTTTGGTGCTGACCACTCTGATGATTCTGATTTTCCTGGGAAGCATGCGCGCGACAGTGGCTGTTCTGCTGTCCATTCCGATCTCGGCGCTGGCTACGTTCGTGATTTTGTACATGCTGGGCAGCACTGTCAACACCATGATCCTGGGCGGCCTGGCGCTGGCCTTCTCGCGAGTGATCGACAACTCGGTGATCTCGCTCGAGAACATCTACCGCCATTTGGAGATGGGCTCATCGCCCGAGGTCGCGGCGGCGCAGGGCGGCGCTGAGGTGAATCTGGCCGTGCTGGCCGCCACGCTGGTGGACGTAGTGGACTTCTTTCCCGTGACGTTCCTGTTTGGCGTAAGCAAATTCCTGTTCTCGGCCCTGGCTCTCGCCTTTTGTTTGTCGCTGCTCGCTTCCTTCGTGGTAGCGATGACGGTAATCCCATTGTTCTGCGCCAAGTTCCTCAAAGGTGTTCATCACGAACCCGGCGCGGCGCCTCCCGGCGACCCATCCTGGGGAGCTCGCTTCAACGCCTGGTTCAATCGCATGTTCACTCATGTGCTGGATATCTACGAGCGCGCGGTTCGTATCGCATTGAGACGCCCGGGGCTCACAGTAGCGGCCTTGCTCGGTTTGTTTGTACTGAGCCTCGGCATTTATCCGATCCTGGGGCTGGCCTTTTTTCCGCAAACCGATGCCGGGCAATTCACCATTAACGTGAAAGTGCCGACCGGCACTCGCATCGAGATTACGAATCAATACGTCGCCAAGATCGAGGATCTGATTCGTCACATCGTGGAGCCGCGCGACATGAAAATGATTGTGTCCAACATCGGCGTGGTCAACGATTTTTCGTCGCTTTATACCACCAATGCCGGAGAATATACCGCGACCATACAGACGGCGCTGAACGACGATCATCACCAGAGCAGCCTGACGTACATGAACCGGGTGCGGAACGAGCTAGCGGCGAAATTTCCTGACGTCCGGGCATTCTTTCAAAGCGGTTCCATGGTAGACGCGATCCTCAATTCGGGAATGCCCGCTCCTATTGACGTTCAGGTGAATACGCGCGATCTCGACGTCACCTACAATACCGCGCAAGAGCTGGCCCGCCGCATCCGCAAGCTGCCTGGCGTCGGACAGATCTATATCCCGCAGGACATGAACTACCCGGCCCTGCGGTTGGATGTGGATCGAGTGCACGCCTCCGAACTGGGTCTAACCCAGAAAGACATCGTCAACAACGTGATCACCGCGCTCAATTCGAANNGCCATCCACAATCTGGTGGACCTGAAAGAGATCCCACTGCGCGCGCCCAATCTGAAACAGCCGACCACGCTGGATTCGGTAGTGAAGCTGGAGAACGTCGTCTCGCCGACCGAGGTGGACCATTACCAGATCCAGCGCATCGTGGATATTTACGTTACGCCATCCGGCGAAGACCTGGGTAAGGTCACCGACGCGATTCGAAAAACCATCGCCGACGCCCATCTGCCTTCGAACATTCGCGTAACCTTGCGAGGAATGGTGGAGGGAATGGAAGCGTCGTTCAAGAGCTTCGCCATCGGCTTCAGTCTTTCGTTCATCCTGTTGTTACTGATCCTGCTCGCGCAGTTCCGATCGTTCATCGACCCGTTTCTCATCATGCTTGCGATCCCCATGGGATTTATCGGCGTGCTGATCATACTTCCGCTCACGCACACCACGCTCAACGTCATGTCGTTGATGGGTGTCCTGATGCTGATCGGCATTGCCGATTCCAACAGCATCCTGATTGTGGACTTCGCGCACAAACTGGAAGAACAGGGATTATCGGTAGCCGATGCGGTGATCACGGCCTGCCGCGTCCGGCTGCGGCCTATTCTAATGACCTCGTTCGCGACCATCATCGGAATGCTCCCCATGGCCATGAAGCTCGGCACCGGCGGCGAGCAGTACACGCCGATGGCTCGAGCGATTATTGGCGGCTTAACATCTTCTGTATTTCTCACCGTCTTCATCGTTCCGGCCGCGTACCTGCTGGTTTACGGGAAAAGGAGGCATCATGTCACTGAGAGTTCGTAAACTTGTCAGCTCCGCCGCAGTCCTGGCCGGCGTGGCTTTCGCGCAGACGCCGCCCAAGCTCACGCTTCAGGACGCAGTAGCGATTGCGATCAAGAATCATCCGCAGATTCAAGCTGCGCAGCATGAAGTCAACTTTGCGCAACAACAGGTGGTTATCAACCGCGCGCCGTACTATCCAGCCGTGAACGGCGAGATCACCGGATCTCAGGGGAACGACCTGGCCCGGATCGGCGCCGGAAGCTTGGCGGTGTCGCGCCTATTTGACCGGGTCGGGCAGGGCGTGGAGCTTTCTCAATTAGTCACCGACTCGGGCCGCACTCCGAACCTGGTAGCCAGCGCCCGGCTGCAGGCGCGAGCTTCCGAGCAAACCTTGCAAGCCACTCGTTACGACGTCGTGCTGGCGGTGGACCGCGCATATTACGATGTATTGCACGCGCAAGCCGTCGTAAGAGTGGCCGAGGAAACCGTTTCCGCGCGGCAGCTCCTGAGCGACCAAGTGACCGAATTAACCAAGAACAAGCTCAGGTCGCAGCTGGACCAGAGCTTCGCCGAAGTCCAGGTATCGGAGGCGAAGCTGCTCCTCATTCGCGCCCAGGAGACCTTGCAGGCAGCCTTGGCTGAACTCGGGCGCGCGCTCGGGTCCGATCAGGCAGCGAATTACCAGCTCGAAGAATCACCGCTCCCGCCCGGACCGCCGGGCAAGCCGGACGATCTGGTGACCGAAGCAATAGCCAACCGGCCGGAGCTGGCCAGCCTGCGCTTTTCGCGGGATTCCGCTTACAAGTTTTACGAGGCTGAAAAGGACCTTCGCCGGCCAACCGTCAGCATCGCGGCAGTGGGTGGGTTCATTCCGTACATCAATGCAACTGCCAACGCCCCCATTCCCGCCGAGTACGAAGGGATTGCCGCGAATGTCGATATTCCTGTTTTCAACGGGCATCTTTTTTCAGCCCGGCGCGAAGCGGCCCACGAACATGCCCTTGAATCCGACCAGCGTCTGCGCGATCAGCAGTTGCAGGTATCGCGAGACGTGCGGGTGGCATGGTCGGGCGCTGTCACTGCCTATCAGCGGATGGACGTTACCGCGCAGTTCCTTCGCCAAGCCGCGCTCGCGCTCGACCTTGCGCAGGGACGCTACAATCTCGGGCTGTCGTCGATCATCGAGCTGACACAGGCCCAGTTGAATCTCACGCAGGCGGAAATCGAAAACCTCAGCGCCAAATACGATTATCAGACCCAGTATGCGGCGCTTCAGTTCACCATCGGCGCGCTACGCTGAGATGCCGAGCAAATCTGAACCGTTGTTTTACGAGGAACAGCCCTTTCGACAGTTACGGCTTCGGATTCTGACCGCGATTCCGCCGGTGGTGATGACGTTGCTGGCCATTTGGCAGGTAGGACTTGGACATCGCTGGGGGAAGCAGCCAATGTCCAATGGCAGCGTGATCGGTTGGGCCGTTTTTCTCTGGCTGATCTATCTTCGCTTGATTACCGTAACGCTGGTCACGGAACTTCGTCCGGGCGAGTTGCGCATTCGGATGCGCGGGCTCTGGCGCTCGTACCGAATTCCACTGAACAAGGTGAAATCAGCCGATGCCGTCACCGTCGATGCGGTGCGCGATTGGGGCGGTTATGGAATCAGATCCACCAGCCGGGGAACGGCCTACCTCGCCGGGGGCGGCCAGGGGGTGGAACTCGAAATGACGAGCGGAGGAGTGATAGTGATCGGCTCGCTCCGTTCCGGCGAATTGGCGAGCGCAATTGGTAAACAGATGGCAAGCAGTAGCGCGTAGGCCGAGAGGTACGGATCCACCCTGTCTACTGCGCCACAAATTTCTCAATCACAAAAACAAAATGCTGCTGAGGTCGCGCTCCGACTCGCGCAGGGCGAGAGAAATTCATCTGTTTTGTGGCTTCGACAGCGGCTGGACTGTTCGGATCGGATGGTTGTAAGGAGTGCGCGTCGACGAGTTGCCCGGATGCCGTTACCAAGCCGAATACACAGACCGGCCGGGTGGTAGCGTTGGACGGAATCCGTCCGGAATCACGCGAGAGTTTTTGCGCTCCAGCCATCGCGACTGGCGCTCCTCCCTCCTCCATCTCCACGGTGGGTTGAAACAGGCTCGGGTCGGCAGCCGGAAGCTCCTTCAGGCTGTCAACAGTGATCTCCGATACGGTTTTGCCGGCTTCGGTCACTGTCACCTTTCGAGGTAACACGTAGGCATCGAGCTTTGGAGCATTTGCGTAATCGTAAGCGTAGTAGCGCCCAGGTACCTGCGACTGCATTTGCAGCAACCCGATTGCGGATCGATACACTCTTCGGTCTCCTCCCAGCTGCGCCCGGTCGTTGCATTCGCGGCGCTTCCTGAGCTCGAAAGCAAAACGCAGGTAACTGCTGCGCCATGGAAGGTAGCTGTTGAAGTTCGGATCGACGCGCGATCCAGGCTTCCCACGGATGGAATTGGGCCAAACAAGGCTGCGCGCGCCTCGTGCAAGCGGAGCGGAATGGTACTAGACGTCCCTTCTCCGTAGAACATCCCATTCGTGGAGATTTGGGTAGTCATGTATCCGGCCGAGGCTTTCGCCGTCCAGCGGAGCCCTTGTGCGGGATCCGAAATATCCTCCATTTCCCAAGTCCCGTCATATTCCGTTACACCACCAGAGTTCACCGTAAAGCTGACCTTCAGATCGTATCCTTGGCCAGAATTTCGCAAGGCGTAACTCTGACTCGCCCGCGCAAGAAGCTCAAGAACGCTTGCTCGATCTGTGGGCGAATCCACCACTTGGATTTGGCCGGTGACCATTTCGAGAGGATCGCTCGGTATGGGTACCATCTTCGATGAGTTCTTGCCTAAAGCGGCAAGTGCACCTGCCACCATCAACCACAACATTTCCTTAGAGACCATTGAATACGTGGCAGATCTGGCCGAAGAACGTACGGTGCGGCTGTGCGGTCGTTCTGCTGGACGCCGGTGGGAGGCGCGGGATTACCGCTGCGGCGGACCGCGTATGGCCCGAAAATTCATCCTCGAGTAGGTGTCACAGGACCTTCGTGCCGGAGGCAAGTAACATGTTTATTGGAATTCGAGGGTTCTCGTCCGTGACGAAGAGTTTGAGGAAAAGTGGCTCCCGCCAGAAAAACGGTGCGATTGGGGAGGACGCTCGGACAACGATAGGAAGAGGAAACGAGCAGGCGACGTTGGACAAGAAGACACCTTCGGAGTCCGGCTTGGAGCCGCTCATATTTTGTAGCGCAATTTGTAGCTCTGGCGGCCTGGAAATGAGGGGAAACTGGGTATCCGAGGGGACACGGTTGAGTGGAGGTTCAAGTCCTCTCATCCGCACCAAAGATTCCAAAGTGAGTAATGGAAATGGCCGCCGGCCGTCAAGTATCGGCTCACGGACAGACTAAGCGTGGGCGTGAGCGCGCTTGCGCCCGTGGGATCTCGGGTTCGGTTCATTTTCAGCGATCCCGGAAAGCACGACAGGATTGCGGTCGGGAAATTCAGCTACCAACGACAGGCTGCCGCCCATGGCCTCGACGGTCTTCCGCAGCGTTGACAGCAGAAGGTCGGACCTTTTTTCCAGTTTGGAGATACCGTCCTGGCTAACGCCAAGCTTCTTGGCCATGCGGACCTGGGTTAGCTTGCGGGCTCGCCGAAGCTCCTGTAGTGTCATTTCCTCGGCAATGAGCTCAGCGGCGCGCGCCTCCACCTTCTTGCGTCGAGCGGGGCTCAATTCCTTCTTTATCTGTTCCAGGTTCGTCATGGTCGTCACTTCCTTTCCTTCTGCTCCTTTTCCTTCCGCCCTTTGATTCGGGCCACGTGTACGTCAAAACGCTTGTCGGCCGTTTCGATCAATTGACGGTAGAAACGCTTCTCGCTGCCGCCGGACTTGTCGCCCGCTACGAGAAGAATGGCCTTGCGGTTCGGATCGAAAGCGAAGGCCACTCGCAAGACACCATATTCATTATGCACTGTAATAACTATTCCGTCAAGTGCATACTCTACGAAACCTCGGGCGGGAGTGCTTCGGCTCGGCTTCACGCTTCCCAAGGATTGAGAACCGGCACATGCGTGTGGGCGAAGTCGCTGATGTTGCGTGATACCACTGTAAGATTGTGGTGCAGCGCGGTAGCCGCCAACAAGCCATCGATGATCGACAAAGGGTTTCCGTTGCGCTTTGCTTGGGCGGTGAGAAGGCCCCAGCGGTCGGCAACGCCACTGTCAATCGGGACGATCCTTCCGGAAAACCGCGCTTGCAGTTCAACTTCCAGCCAGGTCTCCAGAAGCGTCCTGCGTTTGCTCTGAACTAGCCCCGCCAAACCTTTGCGAATCTCGCCGATGGTCAGCACGCTCAGATACAGCAGGGTTTCATCAGCCGCTTCCATCCACTCCAAAACACGCGGCTCCGGCTTCGGCCGAACCAGCTCGGAAATGCAGTTGGTGTCGAGCAGGAATCCGCTCATAGCTCGATGTCGCGCCCGATATCCTTGTCCCGTTCGAAATCGAGCTCGACGCCCACTAGCGGTGACTCCCGGAAGAACTGTACGATGCTCTTCGGTTGACGCGATTTCGCCACCAGCCGATCGTATTGTTCATCGGAAATCATCACAACGCCCTCCTTGCCCTGCCGCGTAATATGTTGCGGCCCCTCGGTCCGTGCCAATCGGAAGACTTCGCTGAATTTGGCTTTCGCGGTCTGGACCTGCCAATCGACTCGCGCTGTTTTTGTGCCGGTGGTGGGCATTGCCTGTTTCCTTTTACAAACTAGTCTGACTAGTCATATAGTAACTCGAATGATGGTGTTTGTCAACCCCTTCGCAGATCTTTCACCATGTGCGCAGACGCCCAATACGCGATGGCCTGAATCGTTAACGACGGATTGAATCCGCCGTTGTTCACATGCACGCTGCCGTCCACGACGTACACGTTGTCGAGATCGTGGATTCTGCAGGAGCGATCCACTACCGACGTTTTTGGATCAGAGCCCATGCGGCATGTTCCCGCCTGGTGTTGGCCTCCGCTGACACCTCTTCCGGCCACCGACTTCCAGGTGGATATCGCACCTGCTTCCTTGAGCCACTCCTCGCATTTCGCCGCGATGAATTTTCCCACTTCCACATCATGCGAATGCCGATGACCGCTGATGCGGAGGCTGGGAATGCCCCAATGGTCTTTCAAATCCGGCGCCAGTTCCACGCGGCTCTCAAACACAGGCATCTCCTGCACGGGACCCTTCACTCCCACCGTGCGCGTGTAGTTCTCGCGGACGAAACGCTTGTGCTGGATGCCCCAGCGCGGAACTTGCGGAGGAACCGTTCGGGAGTACAAGTAGGGTAGACAAATAAACTCGTTGGCAATCATGGCTCCGCCTTTGAGGCCGTTCGGGAGTCCATGATTGAAATCGCAGCAGGCCACGCGAGCTGCTGGACCCAGACCATCGAAAAGATCCTTCTCAAATATTCCTGCCGCGCCGGAATACGCGTGCCCTTGCAGATTTCTCCCTACCCAGTCGTTATTGTTTCCCAGGCCGCGCGGAGAAAGCTTCGTCGCGGAATTGAACAGAAGGCGCGGGCTCTCGGTAGCGGAACACGAAACCACCACCGCGCGGCACGGTTGCTCGTACAATTTGTCGTCTTGAAAATATTCGATCCCGGACGCCTTGCTTCCAGCATCCATGACGATGCGGCTGGCGACGCATCCGGTGCGAAGTTCGCACTGCTTGGTGGCGATGGCGCGGGGAATGGTCGTAACGGCGGTGGAATTCTTGGCGTTCACTTCACACGCAAAGCCCACGCAGTGAGGGCAGGCGATGCAAGCCGGGCGTCCCTGATAAGGAACGGAATTGATGGCCATCGGAATAGGAAAGGCGTGCAAACCGATTCTCTTGGCTGCGGCCGCGAGCACACCCGCTTCGCGATTGAACGGCAATGGCGGCATGGGATATGGCTTTTGGCGCGGACTCTCGAATGGATTTGCGCCCGCCTTCCCGGATACACCGATCTCCCACTCAGCTTTGGTATAGAACGGCTCCAACTCCTGATAAGTGAGCGGCCAATCTTCCAGCGAACTGCCTTCGGGGGCGCCATACACCGAACGCATTCGGAAATCGCGCTCCATGTAGCGCCACGCCATAGCGCCGTAGCTGAAGGTTCCGCCTCCGACGCAGGCAGCAATGTTGTTGTACGATCCTTCGCTCGGCAATACCTTTTGGAAGCTGCCGTCCGCCATCTGCGCCAGCCGGACATAATGCTCGTCATCCGGACCGAAGGCGTTGCCCAGAACAGTGGTCCGCTGGCTCCGCAGTTCGTCATGCCGGGTCTCGGAGAACTTTTGCCAGCGGCCGCGCTCGAGCAGCACCACTCGCAAGCCGCCCAATGCAAGTTGTTCGGCCACAATTCCGCCAGCGGCGCCAGCTCCCACCACCACCACGTCGACGGATGGAAGTTTCAATGTGTATGACCCTCCATCACGTCGCGAATCCCCAGCATTTCCCAACTCACTTCATCCCGATTGCCACCATGCGCCGGGCTACCGTAGAAACCCTGCATGGTATGGTCGATCACCAACCTCCAAAACGAATCCAGCTTTTCTATGCGGCCCGCTTCCACCTCCTGGAGGAATTTTGTTTGCTCTGGGAACGGCAGATCAGCGAAATCATGGCCGGTTCGATCGTGGCACGCGTCGCGGAGCTTCGAAAGGCCGTCGTGATAGGCCGCTTGAAAGCGGCGGAGCGGACCGGCCAGTTGGCGGTCGATATAGTACAGAACGCCCGCCTGCTTCGCGCCGGGTAGGTCGTCGGCAGGAATCACCTGGTCGCAAAGAGCCTCCACCAGGAGTGCTTCATCTCGTGAGAATGTCTGAAGCGGTCCAGCGGCATACAGTGGTAGGGCCGCCGCCACTAGGAACTCGCGCCGGTTTACTGCGAACAGTTTGCTCATCGCCAGCCTTTCTAATGACTTGTACCATACTTATAGTACGTTCCTCTTAGTACTTTCGCTGCGCTCGTACTGCTTTGGATCAGTACATCGGGGGTTATACTTAGTACGTGCGGATTCACATTGTATTCATATCGGCAGTTGCCTTAGTGGGCTTGGCGTTCACGACGCCAGCCTTCGCAGATACGACTCTTCTGAGCTCGCTCGACTTGGTAGGCACCTCCACCTTCCTCAAGAACGGAACGCTGCGCCTTACGAACAACACAGTCGTTACGACGTCGCCCTCACCAGCAGGCGCGGCATGGACTCCAACCCAATATAACGTCGCCGGCGGCTTCTCGGTCAATTTCCAATTCCAATTTACCGACCCCTGCCTCGTGGGACTGCCAACGTGCGCTGTTTCCAATGGACACGGCGGTGATGGCATCGCGTTCCTGATTCAGAACAGCCCGCAAGGAACCTCGGCGATCGGTGTGGGGGCAGGCGGCATGGGATTTCTGGGCATTCCAGATAGCGTCGCCGTGATGCTCGACACATATCAAAACGTTGGAAACCCGGATTCTTATGGGGATCCGAGCAATAACTACATCGCGGTGAATACTCGAGGTTCCAGTTTCAACACTCCCCATCATTTCTGCACTTACGTCCCGTCGGCCGGAGCGTATGAGCTAACGGCAAACGAGGCTGACCCCAGCGACCTCATCAGGAGCAGCTTTTCTCCTTATTGTTCGGCGGACCCCACGCTGGCCATGACCGGCTTCGTCACCGGAACGGGCCCCGCTGGCTCATTGCCTGGAGTCACGGGGTTCCCTGCGCTTACGAAGGATATGGACAACGGCGACGTGTACGACTTAAATGTCGTCTACACGGGTAGCGTTCTCGACATCTATCTTGATTCTGTACTGGTCCTTGCGGCCAACGTCAATCTCGCCGCCGAGGTGGGTGGGCCGGACGCCTATCTTGGATTCACGGCGGGGACTCAAAATGCCTTTCAGAACCAGGATATCCTCAGCTTCTCTGAAACGACCATTCCGGAGCCGGCTTGGGGCCAACTCTGGGTTCCCCTAGCCATGATCCTGGCGGCGGCCTTAGCCCGTAAATGGCGAAGGAGTAAGGTTTAAAGGACCGCCCTAACCCCTCCTGTCCTTCCTCGGAATTACCGATTAATAGGCTGTCCGGCCCCTGTCGGACAAGTCTGGTATGCCTCTCGCAGAGTACTTGGATGGTCCCAAATCCGCGCAGCCATTGAAGAATGCGGCCCCGCCAGCGGAATCCGAGGCGGAGATCCGCAAAAAGGTGTTCTTGCAGTTCGGAGCGATGGTTGTTCTGGGTCTGGCGCTGGCCGGCTGGTACGTTGGATACCGCATTTTCGCCGCGCGTGAGGCCACGCCACCGGCTCCAGTGCCAATTGTGAAAGCGGTAGTACCGGCGGCGGTAATCCCGACGGCGGTAGTCCCGCCGGTGGCGCCGGAATCCAAGCCAATCCCCGTCATTGCTCCTCAGCCAACTCCGCCGCCTGTGGAATCGAAGCCAGCTGACCTTCCAGCTCCGATCGCTCCGGTTGCTCCCATTGCGAAACCAGTTGCCACTAAGGTCGAAACCCCTAAGCAACCAGCCATCGTCCACCAGCAACCTATACCCAAACGGAAGGATTCGCCTGCGCAGCCATTCAAAAGGCATGATGCGAGTCCCCGAGCGGGCGAAAAGTATCTGCAAATAGCCGCGTTCGGTCCACGCGCGCTCGACGGATTCCTCAAGACATTGGAAGGACAGGGTCTACACCCGGTGGTGGCGCCGGGTCCGGTGGACAACATCTACCGGATTCTGGTGGGTCCATTCCCGAATTCCACCGCGCTGGAGGAAACCCGCAGTCTGATCAAATCCTCCGGCGTTGAGCCGATCCTGCGCAGCTACTGAAGGCACCGGCTCCCTTACGGTCGCGGTTCGGTAACGTCAATTCGCCGAGTCTTCCCAGGATCGTTCCAGCATTCTGGAATACTCACCGGAAGAATACAGCTCGAAGTGGCAAGCGGCGGAGGAGACGGGCGCGAAGTCGCACTCGCCCTGCTTGACCGCGAATATCTGATCGGCGTAGCGATAATAGCTGCGCACAAACTCGTCGGAGAGAACTTCGCGCGTGGGCGCGTTAGCAAAAAGACAGTGCAGTCCCAGGGCGCGGGTAAAGATAGCCTTGTAATCCGCAACGCCCCATTTGCGCAGCTTGGATTGAACGTTCGGCGGTGCGTCCTTCACCAGCATGGCCGCGAAGCTCTGGTAAGAGGTACCGGCCGGCAGAACCTCACGATTTCGTTCCGCAAACTCCAGGCACTGTTCGATCCATCGTGCCAGATCCTTGCCTACGTAGAACAACATGCGCAATTCGGAGAAGCGACCGTCCAAAAGCGCGCGATCCAGGTCTTCGCGCGAGGACTCGCCGGTTGGTAACAGGCCTTGTAGCTTCAGACTCGCGCGCGAGCTCTCCACCAGTTTGCCGGGGCCGGAGGCGTCCGCGAACGGATGAAGAATCAGGGGCGGTAACGTACAGGCTGGCCTATTTTGCGGGACCAGCGACGCATCGAAGGATAATCTGGGCGTCATATCGTCTGGACCCAGTATGCGAGTTTACTTGCGTGCGGTCAGTAGTACCTTGGCTTCAATTGTCTGGTCCCCCCGTAGTACCTTTACGAGTACTTCCTGGCCAGGCTGTTTGGCCCGTAGCGCGTATGTGAAATCGTACAGGTTCTGGATGCGCTTGCCGTCGAATTCCGTAAGGATGTCGCCGGCGCGAAGGCCTGC
>PMUN01000181.1 GCA_003166875.1 Bryobacterales bacterium
CGTACCCCCTGGTCCGCGCGGGTCCCCCAGGACCCGGAGCCACTGTATATACCGAGCAAGCCGACGAGGGCGTCGGCTGCGGACCAGGGAGTCCGCCCCACTGGTGCGGCATTGTGCTCATGCGGCGCCGTAGACTGCTTCGAGGATTTGCCGGCCGCCTTGGGCCAGCAGCTCTTCCCCCAACGCTCGACCTAAGCTAGCGGCATCACCGGCAGGGCCGCTTACCTGTTTCCGAATAATCTCCGTCCCGTCCGGCGATACGATGATTGCCCGCAGACGCACTACATCAGCATCCACGGTAGCGTAAGCCCCAATCGGAACCTGGCACCCACCACCCAATGCCGCGAGCACCGCGCGCTCAGCCGTCACCGCGATTCTGGTTTCCCGATGTTCCAGCCGCTTGGCGATTTCTTCGGCCGCGCCGCCATCCGATCTGGTTTCTACTGCCAGCGCTCCTTGACCTACCGCCGGGCACATGACATCTGGATCTAGCAGCTCTGTGATGCGATTCTCCCAGCCCAACCGCCGCAAGCCGGCCGACGCCAGAACGATCGCGTCGTATTGCCCCTCGTCGAGCTTGCGCAGCCGCGTGTCCAGATTGCCGCGAATGTTTTCGATCTCGAGATCCGGCCGCTTAGCACGGAGCTGCGCCGCGCGCCGCAAAGAGCTGGTGCCGACACGTGCTTTAAGCGCCAGCGAATTGAGACTGCGCCCAACCATCGCATCGCGCGGATCTTCACGCTCTGGAATGGCCGCGAGCGTAAGACCGTCCGGCAGGTCGGTGGGCATATCCTTCAAACTATGCACCGCTAGATCGATCGCCCCGCTCAGCAAAGCTTCTTCGATTTCCTTGGTGAACAACCCCTTGGTTCCCACTTTTGAAAGCGCGACGTCCGTGATCTTATCGCCGGTGGTGTGGATGATCTCAAGGCGCGTTTCCATGCCGGAGCTTTGAATGCGAGCCTGAATCCAACGCGCCTGCCACAAAGCCAGTTGTGAACCTCGTGAGCCGATAGTCAGCATGCTAGTCGCCCAGGCGGAAAACTTTTCGGATAGTGGTGATGAAGTAATGGCCGTCCGGAAGCGAAGCTTGGCGCCGAAGCTCGGAAATGGGCCCATGCGCCACCTTGTTGATGATGCTCTTGGTCAGCGCGTCGAGAGCTTGTTCCTGTTCCGGGGTGAGCGTTCCGAACTTTCCGCGCATGCGCGCTAGTTCCGACGTGCGTAGATGTTCGAGTTGCTCTTGAAGGCTCACGATGGTGGGAACAACTTCGCGTGCCTTCAGCCGCGCCATCATCTTTTCCATTTCTTCGTGGATGATCGCTTCCGCTTCCTCCGCCGAATGCTGCCGTCCTTCCAGGTTGGTAGCAACTACTTTTTGAAGATCGTCGATGTCGTAGAGAAAGACGTTGTCCAGCGTGTTGACCGACGGCTCAATGTTGCGCGGCACCGCGATATCGATCAGGAACATCGGCCGATTCTTGCGCGCCTCAATGACTTTCTTCATGTCGTCCCGCACGATGATATAGTGCGGCGCCCCGCTGGAGGCAATGACGATGTCCACCTCAGGCAGGAACGAGATGAATTGTGTGTAATCGACGATCTTGCCTTCGAAGAGCTGCGCCATCTCCACCGCGCGTTCGTGCGTGCGGTTGGTGACGAAAATGTGGGTGGCGCCGCTGCGGCGCAAATGGCGGGCTGCCAGTTCCGACATTTTGCCCGCGCCCACAATCATGACTTTCTTGTCGTTCAGCGATCCAAAGATTTCGCGCGCCAGCTCGACGGCCGCATAGCTGACGGAAACGGCGTTCGCACCGATCTCGGTCTCAGACCGCACGCGTTTAGCAACGCTGAAGGCGCGCGTGAGTAAAGTGTCCATGAATCCGGTGACCGCGCCATGCTGTTTGGCTAAAGCGTAGGCGGTCTTGAGCTGGCCGAGAATCTGCGGCTCACCCACCACCATGGAATCCAAACTGGAGGCCACGCGAAAGAGGTGCAGAATCGCTTCGTTGTCTTCGAAGCGGTAAAGATAAGGCGTCACCCAGTCGCGCGCCACGTTGCGCGTGTCGGCCAGGAACTGATCCACGGCCACGCCTGAAGCGGCGCCGTCCTCGCACGTCAACGCTATTTCCACGCGATTGCAGGTGGAAAGAATCATTCCTTCGCAAAAACCCGGGCGCCGCTTGAGCTCGAGCAGTGCTTCCGGTAGCGAATTCTCATCGAATGCCAGGCGTTCGCGCACCTCCACCGGCGCACTTTTGTGATTCACGCCTGTGATGGAGAATTTCATTTGGCCAGCATCTGTCTCAAGCCCACGTGAGCGGCCCAGGTGAGCGCCGAACAGCATAGCACCGCAACCGCCATCAGCGCGGCTTTGCGGCCTCTCCATCCCGCGGTGGCGCGCAGGAAGACCATGGTGAGATAAAAGCCCCAGGTGATGAACGCGAGCGCGATGCGTGGATCTTTGATCCACGCCGTTCCGGATTCGATGGACGCCCAAGTGCTTCCCGCAATCACGCCCAGCGTAATAAAGACAAATCCGAAGCCCATGGAATTTGTGATCAGGTTATCCAGCGTGCCGAGCGGAGGCAGGCGGGAGAAGAGCTTGACGCCCTTTTTCATTTTGAGCTGCCGTTCCTGGATCAGGTAAAAAACAGAAGCCACCGCCGTCAACAGCAGCGCCGCATAACCGGACAGGATCATCATCACGTGCAGCAGTAGCCACGCGCTACGCACGCTGGGGCTTGGCCAGGAAAGCATCGGAGTCTGCATAGCGCCCACCTGCGTCATCACGAATACCAGCGGGAAAATGCAGACACTGAGGCTGGCGAAATCGTACCGCCAGTAAACGAACAAAAACAAAACGGCTATCAGAAATGCGCAAACCGTGGCGCACTCGAAGAAATTATCGACGGGCAGATGCCCGATTTCCAGGGTCAGCTCGACGATGGCCACCAAATGCAGAACCACTCCGGCCTGGAACGCAAACAGCGCATACTTGAGGAATCCGGACTTGCGGCGCAGCAGCACCGCCATGGCGTGCAGCAGCCCTACCCCATACAGCACGGTGGCTACACGGAGCCATAAAATGCCCATATCGTGCATTAAGCTCCAGTATAGCGGGCAAGCCAGGAGGCAGGCCGCAGGTGAGAGGTTTTCTGCTGCCTGCCTCCTGCAGCCTGCCGCCTGTCTACATCTTGGTCTTGATTACTTCAATCAATTCCTTCACTGCCGCTGCGCTCTTCGCGA
Source organism: Bryobacterales bacterium (assembly GCA_003166875.1). Classification (GTDB taxonomy): domain Bacteria; phylum Acidobacteriota; class Terriglobia; order Bryobacterales; family Bryobacteraceae; genus Palsa-89. Next base: position 3,250 of record PMUN01000181.1, read on the forward strand.
GCGCCGCTTGTTCATCCGGCTGGAGCTTGATCTCGTAGATCTTCTCGATCCCGCGCGAGCCCAGCTTTATCGGGACGCCCACGAAGAGATCTTTGATCCCATATTCGCCTTCGAGATAAGCTGCGCACGGGAGCACCTTCTTCTGGTCTTTGAGAATCGATTCCACCATCTCTACCGCGGCCGCCGATGGTGCGTAGTACGCGCTACCTGTCTTCAAATATTTCACAATCTCCGCGCCGCCGTTGCGCGCGCGATCCACCAGCCGGTCGATCGTGGCTTGATCCAGCAATTCGCTCAGCGGTATACCGGAAACATTGGTCAATCGCGAAATCGGAACCATGGTGTCACCGTGACCGCCCAGCACCAGCGCCGTGACATTCGATACCGAAACGCCAAGTTCCTGCGCGATGAACGTCCGGAAACGGGCTGTGTCCAGAACTCCCGCCATGCCGATCACCCGGTTCTTTGAGAACTTCGAGATCTGGAATGCGGTCCAGCACATCGCGTCCAGCGGGTTCGTCACCAGCACCAAAATCGAGTTCGGCGAATATTTCACCGCCTGCTCCGTCGCCGTCTTGACGATTTCGTAATTGGCCAGCAGCAGATCGTCGCGGCTCATGCCGGGTTTGCGTGGAAATCCGGCTGTGATCACCACGATGTCGGAGTTCGCCGTCGCCTCGTAATCGTTAGCGCCAATAACATTGACGTCGTATCCCTCCACCGGGCCGGATTCCAATATGTCGAGTCCCTTGCCCTGCGGCACGCCCTCCACGATGTCTACCAACACGACATCCGCCAGTTCCTTGCCGGCAATCCGAAGGGCGCAATTGGCCCCGACGTTACCAACTCCAACAACTGTCACCTTTTTTCGCATAGAATTCTCAAGGTAGGACAGCGCGCCGCGTCTGTCAAGACCGAGCCGCGACCGGAAGGAAGCGTAACGTATTGCTGATGTACCAGGGAGGCATCACGAATGACCGAACATCCTGTCATTTCTCATGAAGAATGGGAGGCGGCGCGCAAGAAACTGCTCGAGAAGGAAAAAGAGTTCTCGAAGCTCCGTGAGGAGTTGACCGGGCTGCGCCAAGCCTTGCCGTGGGAGAAAGTCGAAAAAGACTACACGTTCGATGGACCTCACGGAAAGGAAACCTTGGCCGATCTTTTCGGCGGCAAGAGCCAACTCATTGTTTATCACTTCATGTACGATTCCGAATGGACGGAAGGCTGCAAGTCGTGTTCGTTTATCGCGGACCACTACAACCCCTCCATCATCCACTTGAATCATCGCGATGTTGCCATGGTCACTGTTTCAAGAGCGCCTCTTGAGAAGCTGGAAGCCTACAAGAATCGGATGGGTTGGACGTTCAAATGGGTTTCCTCGTTCGCGAGCGATTTCAATTCGGACTACTACGTGACGTTCACGCCTGAACAAACGCAGAAGGGCGAGATGTATTACAACTACCGCATCGGTAAGTTCCCCGTCAGCGAGGCACCCGGCATCAGCGTGTTCTATAAGAACGCCGGCGGCGAAGTGTTCCACACTTACTCATCCTTCGCCCGCGGACTTGAGAACTTCATCGGCACTTACACTTTGCTGGACATCGTGCCGAAAGGCCGTGATGAGGGCGCCCTCAAATACGGCATGGAGTGGGTGAGGCATCATGATCGGTATCAGGATGCTTCGTTCGTTGACCCGTACGTGAAGTTGATCTGAAGAAAAGGAGCCACTCTTGAGCTTGCACTTTGAGGATTTCGTTCTAGACCACGTCAGCACTTCGCGCGGGCGAACCGTGACGGAAGCCGACATCGTAAACTTCGCCGGCCTTTCGGGGGATTTTGTCGAACTGCACATGAACGAGGTGGTTGCGGCGCAAGGACCGTTCGGCAAACGCATCGCGCACGGCGCCCTGATTTTCAGCATCTCCACTGGCCTGAGCGTGCAGATGAATCAGATTCAGGACACGGTGGTGGCATTCTATGGCGTCGATAAACTGCGCTTCACGCGGCCCGTATTCATTGGAGACACCATCCATGTGGTGAAGAAAGTCACCGGCCTGGAGCAGAAAGGCGTGGATCGCGGATTGGTCACATTTGAGACCTCGGTGGTCAATCAAAATGGCCAGCCGGTGATTGTTTATACCGACAAGGTTCTGGTGAAGGCGCGCGCGTGAGCGTTCTCGAAGGAATCGTGGTTCTCGATCTGACACGCCTGCTCCCTGGCGCGGTGGCGACGCAGCAACTGGCCGACTGGGGCGCGGAAGTAATCAAGATAGAAGAGCCACGCGCCGGCGATTATGCGCGCGAGATGAATCCGGGAGTGTTCGCGCGAACAAACAGTGGCAAGAAGAGTGTGTCGATTGATTTGAAGCATCCACGTGGCCGCGCGATTTTCTTATCGCTTGTCCGCGAAGCCGACGTGTTGATCGAGGGCAACCGGCCGGGCGTAATGGCACGCCTCGGCCTTGGTTACGAAGACGTGCACGCAGTGAACCCGCGCTTGATTTATGTCAGCCTGACCGGTTATGGACAGGACAGTCCCTACGCGCAGCTTGCGGGACATGATGTGAATTACATGGCGCTGGGAGGCGTTCTCGGGCTGAATCTGCCAGTGATTCCAGGTGTCCAGATCGCGGACTTGGTGGGTGGCTCCATGCAAGCAGTCAGCGGAATTCTGCTGGCCCTCCTCGCGCGCAATCAAACCGGCGAGGGCCGGCACGTGGACGTTTCCATGTACGCCGGCGTGACATCGTTGCTCACCATTCCACTCGCAGCTTGGCGCACCACAAGCCGCGAGCCGATGGCGGGCAATGAAGCCTTAAGCGGCCGATACGCGTGTTACAACGTGTATCAAGCGGCCGATACGCGATGGCTTGCCGTGGGAGCCTTGGAGCCGAAATTCTGGGCTGAACTATGCCGCCGGCTAGGTGCGGATGATCTGATCGCACGCCAGTTTGAGGAACCACAGGACGCTGTGAAAGAACGCATCGCCTGCATTTTCCGAACCAAGCCTGCCAGCGCGTGGTTCGAAGATCTGCGCGATAGCGACTGCTGCGTGACGCTGGTTCGGACCATCAGCGAAGTCGCAGCCGAGTTGCCGGATCGTACCGGCCCGCCGCCTCCCGCGCTCGGTGAACACACGCGTCAGGTTCTCGGCCGTTCAGGCCTAACAGCCGCCGAGATCGAAGACCTCAAAAGTCTGGGAGTGATTCGATGACCGTCAACTATTGCCTTCGAACCGCCAAGCGCTACCATGGCCGCTCCATTGCCATCCATCATGATGACCACGAGATTACCTACGCGCAGTTCTACGAAATCGTTGAGAACTCGGCGCGTAAGTTGGTGGCGATGGGCGCATCGAAGGGCGATCGCGTCGCTGTCCTTTTGCAAAACTCGCCTGAGTATTTGGATTTGTACTATTCAACCGCCCGCGCCCAAGTACTGATCGTGCCCCTGAACACGCGCTGGCATGTGAACGAAATCATTTACACGCTCAATGATTCTGGCAGTACGGTGTTGTTCATAGATGAGCGGTTCGCTGCTCTGGTCCCGCAAATCCGCGCCGGTGCAACCACTCTGCAGCATATTGTTTTTGCCGGGGCAGGGGAGTGCCCGGAGGGTTTGGTGGACTGGAGAACCGCGGACAAGACAGGAGTCTTGTCCTACGATGATCCTGACGAGAACGATCTGGTGGGATTGTTCTACACCAGCGGCACCACGGGCGGACCGAAGGGAGCCATGCTCACCCATCGCAACGTGTATTCGAACGCCACCCACTCGCTGATGCCGCCCGCGCGTTTTCTCTCAGCAGGCAAGTGGCTGCATGCGGCGCCAATGTTTCATCTGGCTGATGCAGGGGCCATCCACGCACTCACGCTCTGCGGCATCACGCATTGCTTCCTTCCTAATTTCGATCCGGAAGCCACGCTTCGCGCCATCGAACACTACCGCATCACCTCCGTGGTCCTGGTTCCAACCATGCTCAACATGGTTTTGAATCATCCGAACTTCGATCGCTACGATCTTTCGACGCTCAAGCGAATCACATACGGGGCTTCACCCATGCCGCTCCCGCTGCTCAAGCAGGCGATGGAGAAGCTGGGCTGCGAATTCTTCCAAGGGTATGGAATGACCGAGGTGAGCCCAGTACTGACCATGCTCTGCCATGAAGACCATAGATTCGAAAACACGGACCGCCAATTCGCGCCAGTGAAATCGGCCGGCAAACCGGTCACCGGCGTGGAAGTGCGGGTGGTGGACGATCACGACAACGAGCTCCCCGCGGGGCACGTGGGCGAAGTGATCGCGCGCGGTCCCAACATCATGAAAGGCTATTGGAACCGGCCGGAAGTGAACGCTGAAGTATTGCGCGGCGGCTGGATGCATACGGGCGACCTCGGCGCCATGGACGAAGAAGGGTTCCTCTACGTTCTCGATCGCAAGAAGGACATGATCAAAACCGGCGGCGAAAATGTCTATTCGCCCGAGGTGGAATCGGTGTTATGCGCGCACCCGGCGGTGCTCGAAGCATCCGTCATCGGAGTGCCTCACGAGACGTGGGGCGAAACTATCCGCGCGGTTGCGGTGACGCGTCCCGGCGCAACCCTCACCGAGCTTGAGCTGATCGAGTGGTGCCGCGAGCGTTTGACGCACTTCAAATGCCCAACATCCGCCGTCTTCACCGATGTTCTGCCCAAAGGTGGCACCGGCAAAGTACAAAAGAACGCATTGCGCGAACGCTTCGGCAATGTGGGGCAGGTTGGCAACCTGCGCGCCGATTGATAATCGGCGCAAGATCGGGCGGATTAACAATCCGCCGCAGGATGGCATCCTGCCCCACACGGCCAATAAACTAAACCTGTGTCTTGATCGGCACCACACTGGCTTGCAGCCGGCGCATCCCGCGCAACCAACGGTCGTAATCGCCAGCCTTGCGGCGTATGTACTCCAGAACTTCTGGATGAGGAAGGATCAGGAAGTGCTCTTCCTCCAGGCCCTTCACCACTGCTTCTGCAACCTGCTCGGGCTCCAATGCGCCTTCCAGCAGGAACGTCCCTCCACCGAATTCCGCATTCTCCAGCATCCGCGTTTTCACTCCCTGCGGGCACAGCGCTGAGACTTTGATGCCCTGGTCGCCATAGGTGATCGCGAGCCATTCGGCTAGCGCCAGAGCGCCGTGCTTGGTCACTGCGTAAGGCGCCGATCCAATCTGAGTCAGCAATCCCGCCGCCGAAACAGTCTGAAGCAGGTATCCTTCTTTGCGCGCCAACATTCCAGGCAACACATGACGCGCCGCGTAAACGTGCGCCATGACGTTGATCTCCCAAATGCGTTGCCAATCACGGTTGGTAACGTCGCAATCGCCTTCCACACCGATGCCCGCGTTCGAGCAAAACAGGTCAATCTGGCCGTGCTTCTTCAGCACATCGTCCACCAGCAGTTGGATGTCGGATTCGCTGGCGACATCCACTGAGTATTCGTGCCCGCCGATTTCGGTCGCAACTTTCTGGGCGGCGTCGAGCTGGATGTCAGCCACCACCACGGCCTTGGCTCCCTCCGCCGCGAACCGGCGGCACAAGGCACGGCCGATTCCATTTCCACCACCGGTTACGACGACAACCTTATCTTGCAGTTTCATGCTTCGATCATACACTCACTGTCGCGACGCGATCAGCTCTGAGGACTACCGCCCCGACGTGGCGCACGCACACTTGCGTGCCGCGTTCACACTCGTGTGAACGCCCGGACCTTTCCGCACATTTGTGTTCGCATGAGTGCGAACACGGCACGGAAGTGTGCGTGCGCTACAATTCGGATGCGCCCCACCGCTTAGTGTGTCAACGTAAAGTGAATGACTATTGAAAACCTTCGGGCGGTGGCTGAAAACATGCCGTTTAATAAACTAATAGGCCTGCGGGTGGCGCGCCTGCATGCGGACGGTGTAACCCTTGAGTGCGGCATGCGCGATGAACTAAAGAATATCGCCGGCGTGATGCATGGCGGCGTGGCGGCTACGCTTGCGGATGCAGCGGTAGGCATCGCGCTGGCCCGTCATTTTGGCGGACGGCGTCCCTGCACCACCACCGATCTGAAAATCAACTATCTGCGCCCCATCGCCCATGGCAAGATCGTCGCGCGATCGCACCTGGTGCGTATCGGCCAGAATCTATGCGTCGGCCGCGTGGACATTTCCGACGCCCAGCGTAAATTGGCCGCGGTGGCCATCGTCACCTACATGCTTCTCTGATCCCATCTAAACTTGAAGAGGGGATTTTCGGGCGCATGACCGGCTATCCGGAAAGTATCGGTCCGTATCACATCACCGGCAAGCTGGGAGAAGGCGGCATGGGCGTCGTGTACAGTGCGCATGACTCGCGGCTCGACCGGCCTGTCGCTCTCAAGATGATCCTGGCCTCAGGCGACGATGAGAGCGGCCGCAAGCGTTTCCTGAGGGAGGCTCAGGCTGCCGCGCGCGTCAATCACCCCAACATATGCCGGCTTTACGATATCGGCGAAGAAGGCGGGCGTCCGTTTCTCGTTATGGAGCTGCTCGAGGGCGAGCCGCTGGCGAACCGCCTGACGCGCGGCCCCATGCTGGTTCCAGAAGCCGTGCAGATTATCTTGAGCGTCCTCTCCGCGCTCTCGGCTCTGCATCGCTGCTCCATAGTGCATCGCGATCTCAAGCCGTCCAACGTGTTTCTCTCCACCCAGGGTGTCAAGTTGTTGGACTTCGGCTTGGCGAAGCCTGTCGCGTCCCATCAAACCAGTGAATCCGCGACCGAGATCGACCTCACGCAGCCAGGTGCGATTGCCGCAACGCCGCGCTATGCCTCTCCCGAACAACTCACTGGAAAGCCCGTGGACGCGCGCTCAGACCTGTTCTCGGCGGCCAGCATGCTCTTTGAAATGCTGGCCGGCAAGCAGGCTTTTCAGGGCAATTCTCAAATTGAGATTTTTCACGCCATCCTTTATGAATCGCCGCCGTCGCTGAGCGGATCCCCGGCAGCATTGGCGGTCAACCGCATCTTGCATCGAGCTATGGAGAAGGACCCGGACGGGCGCTTCCAGGATGCGGACGCCATGGCGGCGGAGTTGCGAGCCGTGATGCGATTGGAAGACACCAGCGCGCGCGTGGAAACACGATCCATCAAGAAGTTGATCGTTCTTCCGTTTCGTGCGCTGCGCGCCGATCCTGACACGGACTTCCTGGCCTTCAGTCTTCCGGAAGCGATCACCGCCTCACTCACCGGCCTCAGTTCGCTGGTGGTGCGATCCAGCCTTGCGGCGGCGCGTTTTTCGAATGGCGCGCCTGATTTAAAAGAGCTCGCGCGGGAGGCTGACGTCGATGTGGTGCTTACGGGCACCTTGTTGCGCGCGGGTTCGGAGCTCCGTCTCACCACGCAATTGGTGGAGGCGCCGGCCGGTACCTTGGTATGGTCGCGCGCGTCGCAAGTGGAGCTGCGCGATATTTTCCAATTGCAGGATACGCTGGTGCGCGGCGTCGTGGAATCGTTAGCTTTGCCGCTGACCGTCGGCGAGCGCCGCATGCTGGCTCACGATGCTCCGGCCAATCCGTCGGCCTACGATCTGTATCTTAGGGCCAATGAGCTCGACCGCGATCGCAAGAACGTTCTTGTGGCCCTCGAACTCCATGAGCAATGTGTCCAAAAAGACCCCTCTTATGCTCCGGCCTGGGCGCGCCTCGGCCGTGCGCGCTGGCTGTCTGACAAGTATTCCACTGGCTCGGCGGAAAGGCTTGCAGCAGCCGACAGCGCACTCAGGCGTGCGTTGGAACTGAATCCGGATCTTGCGCTGGCGCACCAGCTATACACACCGATTCAAGTGGACCAAGGGCACGCTCTGGACGCCCTGACGCGGCTCCTTCGGCGGTTGCATATCTCTCGCAACGAGGCTGAGCTCTTTGCCGGACTCACTCACGTATGCCGCTATTGCGGGCTGCTGCAGGCCTCGGTTGCCGCACATTCCGAAGCGCGCCGCTTGGATCCTAAAGTTTCCACCAGCGTGGTCCACACTTACATCATGCTGGGCGACTATCAAGCTGCTCTCGACGCCGGCAGAGATAATTACGGCATCGACATGCCCATGTGTCTCGCGATGCTGGGCCGCGTGGATGAGGCTATCCAGCTCCTGAAGGACAACGAACCGCCTCCCGAGTTTCGAATCGCCCAGCTCTACACCACGGCTTTTCGCGCGCTGCTCGAAGGAAACAGGGAGGAGAGCATCCGTTGCAGCGATGAATTGATGGGAGACAATTTCCGCGATCCGGAAGGTTGGTATCACCAGGCCCGCCAGCTCGCCTACCTGAGCGAGGCAGAACCCGCTCTCAAGGCACTCTCGAGAGCGGTGGAGCTAGGTTTCTGCTGCTATCCACCGATGGTCCGCGATCCGTGGTTCGACCCAATGCGCGGCTACCCTGAGTTCACCCAAATCCTGAACCGGGCTCGCACGCAACATCAGGAAGCGTTGAACGCCTTCACCGCCGAAGGAGGAGAATCCTTGTTGGGTGTCCGAGAACCCTCCTCCGCGCGGTAACCAGAGCACCGACTCCCTCACGGTCGCGGTTCGGTAACCGCGAGCGTAAGCGACCGGTTCCGCGGTTATGCCGCGTGATCGATTCTTTGCGTCTTCGCCGACTCCATGCGCTCGCCCAAATGAGGAACCGCGGCGCGCAGCACATCTTCCACCCGTTCGGCGAACACGAATTTCATCTCGTCGCGAACGTGCTCGGGCAGATCGCGCAGATCCTTCTGATTCCCCTTGGGCAGAATCACCGTGAGGATCCCCGCGCGCCGCGCGGCCAGCACTTTCTCCTTCACGCCACCGATTGGCAACACCAATCCGGTCAGCGTAATCTCGCCGGTCATCGCGACATCGCTGCGAGCCGGAAGTTTGGTATAAAGCGACGTCAAGGCAGTGGCCATGGTCACGCCCGCCGATGGGCCATCCTTCGGGATCGCGCCCGCCGGTACGTGCACGTGAACGCCGCAGTTTTTGAACACTGCTGGGTCGATCTCGAAATCGCCCGCATGCGACCAGATGTAGCTCTGAGCCGCCTTGGCCGATTCCTGCATCACTTCGCCGAGTTGTCCGGTCAGCGTCAAACCCTTGCCGTCCGGCAGCAGCGTCCCCTCGATATACAGCACATCGCCACCGGTTTCGGTCCAAGCCAAACCGGTCGCAACTCCTGGAGGCAGCTCGCGCCGGGCTTGTTCCTGGCTGAACGGTTCTGGTCCGAACATCTCGATCAAGTCATCAGGCCGCACCACGCAGGATTCGGCATTACCTTCGGCGAAGCGCAGCGCAATCTTACGCGCCACGCGTCCGATGGCCCGCTCCAACTGCCGGACACCTGCCTCTCTTGTGTAGCGCGAGGTTATCCACCGAATTGTGTCATCCGGAATGGTGCACTGCTCCGCGCTCAGACCGGTCTCCTTGAGCTGCTTCGGAAGCAGATAGCGTTTCGCGATCTCCAGCTTCTCTTCTTCGCTGTAGCCGCCCAGCCGCAACAATTCCATGCGGTCCAGCAGCGGCCGCGGAATAGTGTCCAGCGCATTCGCCGTCGTGACGAATAGAACTTTCGACAGATCGAATGGCAGATCCAGGTAATTATCGCGGAACGTTTTGTTTTGCTCCGGATCCAGGATCTCGAGCAACGCCGCCGCGGGATCGCCGCGGAAGTCGCGCCCCAACTTGTCTACTTCGTCCAACATCAACACGGGATTATTCGCTCCCGCGCGCCGCATGGCTTGCAGCACCCGGCCCGGCATCGCACCGATATAGGTGCGCCGATGACCGCGCAGTTCCGCCTCATCATGCATCCCGCCCAGGCTCAAACGCTCGAATTTCCGGTTCAAAGCCCTAGCAATGGACTGGCCTAGCGATGTCTTACCCACTCCAGGAGGTCCGACAAAGCACAAGATGGGAGCCTTCGCGTTCGGATTCAGCTTCAAGACACCTAGGTGCTCCAGGATGCGCTCTTTCACATCCTTCAGCCCGTAGTGATCCTCGTCCAGAACTTGACGCGCCTTCGCGATATCCAGCGAATCCTCGGTGCTCTTGCGCCAAGGCAGCTCCAGCACGTAATCCAGATAGGTCCGGATGACATTATAGTCAGGTGCACCGGGAGGCAGCTTTTCCAACCGGCTCAATTCCCGGTTCGCTTCCTTCAGGATGTCTTCCGGCAGGTCGGCTTTTTCCAGCCGTTCGCGCAGTTGCTCTGCCTCGCCCTGTTCGCCGCCCTTCTCGCCCAGCTCCTGCTGGATGGCGCGCATCTGTTGGCGCAGCAGGTAATCCCGCTGCTCCTTGTTCATTTCACTCCGCGCTTCGGTAGTGATCTTGTTGCGCAGTTCCAGCACCTGGACTTCGTGCGTCAAATATCGATGCACCAGCCGCAATGCCTCGGCGCGCGTGGGCGATTCCAGTAGTGCTTGTGCCTTCTCGGCGTCCAGACTGAACATGGATGCCAGCACGAACGCCAATCGCAGCGGATCTTCGTTGGCTGAGAGCAACCCCCGCAATTCCTGCGGAGCGTTGGGCTGTGCAAGCGATAATGCTTCGCCCGCGAGTTCAATCAGCGCACCTTGCAGCGCCTCAATCTCGGAGCTCTTGTCCTCCGGCAGAGGCAAAGGTGTCACCCGCGCCTTCAAGAAAGGCTCGGACGTATCCAGCTTCACCATCGCCACGCGCTCCATGCCGAGCACCAACAATTCCAGATGCCCCTCGCCCGATCGCGACATCTTCCGGATCACAGCCTTGGTGCCGATCGGATACAGATCGCCTTGAAGCGGCGAATCCACATCTCCGTCGCGCTGCGTAAATACCAGGACCTCCTTCGATTCAGTTGCCAGAGCCGCTTCTACGGCCGCGATTGACCCCACTCGCCCCGCCGACAGAGGCATCAGCAGGTACGGGAAGAGTACCGCGTTCTTCAACGGCAACACAGGCAATTCATAGACAACTGGTTGGTCAGACATATTCGTTTCCTTTTGTGATCATCCGCACCAGCAACAAACCGTTTCGCGCTTCCAGCGTCACTTGCGCATTCTCAAGATCCGCCGGCATTTCCAGCGACCGCTGAAACCGGTTATAGGAGATCTCCATTGAGTAATAACTGCACCCCTCTTCCACTATCAGGTCGCGCCGAACTCCACTCACCGAAACGCGCCGCCCACGCACGGTGACCATCACATCTTCAGGCCGGACGCCCGCCAGATCGAACTTCAACAGCCATCCATCCCTGGTGCGATAAACATCCGCCGAGGGTTGCCACAAAGCCGGAGTATCTTCCGGGAAGGCCCAAATTTTGGTTCGACTTCTCATATCTAAACGTTAGATGCGCGCCGAGACAAAAAGAAGCAGGCCCGCAATGAACCTGCCTCCCCTTGACTCAACTACTCCCCTTCGTTACTTGTTCGGAACCACGATGAAGCTGGTCCCACTTCCACGTCTCACTAGAAGCAGGGTCGATTCCTTAGATGCACCCGCCTTAACAGCGCTGTTGAACTCAGCCACCGTGCTTACAGCCCGGTGGTTCACCTGCATGATGACGTCGCCCTGCTGCAGGCCCACCTGGGCCGCCGGAGAGTCGTCATCTACCTCGGCGATGACAACCCCGCTAGTTCCTTCCGGCAGTTGTAATTCACGCCGTAAGTCTGGAGTTACGCTTTGTACCGTGACACCATGCAGAGCTCCCTTGTCGCCACCGCCGGGAAGGTTGCCCTGTTGGCGCCCATTGGCTTCGGCCTCGAGATTGAACTCTCCCAGGGTCACCGGAATGTCCGTGGTCTGCCCGCTACGCTCCACTTTCAGATGAATCGTGGTGTTCGGCGCGAACCCGGCCACTTGCAAACGGAATTCGTTCACGTCGTCCACCGGATTGCCATTGATGGCAGTGATTACGTCGCCCACTTTGAGGCCGGCTTTTTCCGCTGGACTACCCGGCTCCACCGTGGCAATCGCTACGCCGTGGCCGTTGGGCATGCCGAACTGCTTGGCTAATTCGGGCGTCAGTTCCTGCGGCAGAATTCCCATGTAGCCGCGCGTCACCTTGCCATTCTTCAGGATTTGGTCCATTTCACTGCGAGCTAGGTTGGCCGGAATTGCGAAGCCAATGCCCTGGTTGCCGCCGCTCTCACCACCCAGGATGGCGGTGTTGATCCCTACCAGCTCTCCACGGGTGTCGACCAGCGCGCCTCCCGAATTACCCTGATTGATGGCTGCATCGGTTTGGATGAAATCCTCAAACCTCTCGATCTGGCCTCCCAGGCTGCGGCCCTTGGCGCTGATGATGCCCATGGTCACCGTCCCCCGAAGACCGAACGGTTCACCCATCGCAAGAACCACGTCACCCACTTGCGCCTTGGAAGAATCCGCAAACGACAGTGCGCTGAGCCCGGTCCGGTTGATCTTCAGCACAGCGATATCGGCGTATTTGTCGGTGCCGACGATCTTAGCCGGGTATTCCGACTTGTCGTTGAAGGACACCTTCACGTCGGTGGCGCCATCCACCACGTGATTGTTAGTCAGGATGTAGCCGTCCGGGCTCACAACTACGCCAGATCCGAGACTGGTCTCGCGCTGGGACTTGGGTTGCTGCATCTCAGGGACGCGGCCGCCAAAGAACTGACGGAACATTGGATCGTCAAACATGCCGCGCGGCATTTGCTGCGCCTTCACCACCTTGGATGACGAAATGTTGACTACTGCCGGCATGGCGCGCTTCACTACCGGGGCAAAGCTTGTCAGCGGCCCCTGGTCCATTGCGGCCGCATGCGCGGTGTCGATAAAAACCGGAACACGATGCTGACCCACGGCGACAAACAGCGCGCCGATCAGGACCGCAATCGTAAACAACAAAACAGCCGTGGATGTACGGATGTGACCTTTCATAGTTTCATGCTTCCTTTAGAGCCGCTTCACGCTCGCGGCTCGCGATTTTAGATTCAAACTTCAAGTTTCCCGACGAATCCACGTCCACTCCGACGCGATAGCCGTCGCGTACCTCGCCTCCCAAGATCTTGCGCGCCATTGGCGTTTCAATTTCGCGCTGGATCGCCCGCTTCAACGGACGGGCCCCGTAGGTTGGATCGTAGCCCACGCGAACCAAATGCCCGCGCGCCCGATCCGTTAATTCAATCTCGATGTGCCGCTCCGCCAGGCGCTTGCGCAGCCCGTTAAGCTGGATCTCCACAATCTGCTTCAAATGCTCCTCTGAAAGTGCATGGAACACAATAATCTCGTCCACCCGGTTCAGAAACTCCGGCCGGAAATGATGACGCAACTCCTCCAAAACTGTCTCCTTCATGCGCTCGAACCCGTCGCCCGTGAACGTAGTACCGCTATACTCCAGAATCCGATGACTGCCGATGTTCGAAGTCATAATCACGATCGTGTTCTTGAAGTCGACGGTGCGGCCCTGCCCGTCTGTAAGACGCCCGTCGTCAAGGATTTGCAACAGGACGTTGAACACGTCGCCGTGGGCTTTCTCGATTTCGTCGAAAAGCACCACACAATATGGACGACGCCGCACGGACTCCGTTAGTTGCCCTCCTTCTTCATAACCTACGTAACCGGGGGGTGCGCCGATGAGCCGGGCCACCGCATGCTTCTCCTGATATTCGGACATGTCGATGCGAATCATGGCCTTCTCGTCGTCGAACAAGAATTCCGCGAGCGCTCGCGCCAGCTCCGTTTTCCCAACACCGGTGGGTCCCAGAAAAATAAAACTGCCGATGGGCCGGTTAGGATCCTTTAACCCGGATCGCGCCCGCATCACCGCCTCAGCTACAGCTTGAACAGCTTCGTCCTGGCCGATTACGCGTTTGTGCAGCTCGTCTTCCAGATGCAACAGCTTCTGCATCTCGCCTTCCAGCAGCTTCGATACCGGAACACCGGTCCAGCGGCTGACCACGTCGGCGATGTCTTCCTCGTCCACTTCCTCTTTCAACAGCCGCTTGCCGGACTGCTTTTCCGCCAGCCGTCCTTCCTCGGTTTTCAATTTGCGATCAAGCTCGGTCAGCGTGCCGTACTTCAACTCAGCCGCGCGGTTCAGATCGTATTGCCGTTCGGCTTTCTCGATCTCGGTACGTGTCTGCTCCAGTTGCTCGCGCAACCCGCGCAGCCTTTGCACGCCTTCCTTTTCCGCCTGCCATTGCGCTTTCAGCGCGGACGAGTCCGATTTCAGATCGGCCACCTCTTTTTCAATCTTCTTCAGCCGATCTTTAGACGCGGCATCGGATTCCTTCTTCAGCGCCTCGCGCTCGATCTCGAGCTGCATGATCCGCCGAAGCGTTTCGTCCAGCTCCGCCGGCATAGAATCAATCTCGGTGCGAAGTTTCGCCGCCGCTTCATCCACCAGATCAATGGCCTTGTCCGGCAGGAACCGGTCCGTGATGTAGCGATTCGAAAGAACAGCGGCTGCCACCAGCGCCGAATCCTTGATCCGCACGCCGTGATGTATTTCATACCGCTCCCGCAGTCCACGCAGAATGGAAATAGTGTCTTCTACGTTTGGCTGATCTACGTACACGGTCTGAAAACGCCGTTCCAGCGCCGCGTCCTTCTCGATGTACTTGCGATATTCGTCAAGCGTCGTCGCGCCGATGCAGTGCAACTCGCCGCGAGCCAGCATGGGCTTCAACAGATTACCGGCATCCATGGCGCCTTCCGCTTTTCCAGCGCCCACCACCGTATGCAGCTCGTCAATGAATAAAACCACCTGGCCGTCCGACGATTGCACTTCCTTGAGCACCGCCTTCAGGCGCTCCTCAAACTCGCCGCGAAACTTCGCGCCTGCGATCAGCGCTCCCATGTCCAGCGATACGACGCGCTTTTCCTTCAGACCTTCCGGAACATCGCCACGAACGATACGCTGCGCCAGGCCCTCCACAATAGCGGTCTTGCCTACGCCCGGCTCGCCAATCAGCACCGGATTGTTCTTGGTTCGCCGGGAAAGCACCTGGATGACACGCCGGATTTCGTCGTCGCGCCCGATCACCGGATCGAGTTTGCCTTGCCCGGCAAGCTGCGTCAGATCGCGGCCGTATTTCTCTAGCGCTTCGTAAGTCGCCTCGGGATTCTGAGTAGTCACCCGCTGGCTGCCGCGGACTTCCTGCAACGCGCGCATCAAACGCTCGCGCGTCACCCCGAACTCCCGGAAGATCTTTCCCGCAGGCCCGGAATCGTCCGTGATGGCCAGCAGAACATGCTCCACCGAGGTGAACTCGTCCTTCAGGCGCTTGGCTTCCTCTTCAGCCTGGGTCACCAGCTTCGTAATCCGTTGCGTTACATAGACTTGATCCGGAGCCCCGGCAGTCCCGGAGACTTTCGGCATCCGGTCCACTTCCTGCTGGACGCGAGCCCGCAAGCTATCAACCTTGATGTCCGCTTTATTCAGAATCGACGGAGCCAGCCCGCCTTCTTGCTCCAGAAGGGCAAGCAGCAGGTGCTCGACGTCAATTTGCTGGTTTCCATGCTGAACGGCGATGGATTGGGCGGCCCGAACCGCCTCCTGCATTTTTTCGGTGAATCGATTGAAGTCCATGAGCCTCCCTGTTGGTTAGATGCAAAATCTTAGCGTTTGGTTGTCAACTAAATTAAGCTTATCATCAGTATGCCGCCAGCGCAACCGTAGCAGAGGAAGCTAGGTACAACTATCTAATTTTAAATGAGTTACCAGAGAGTTTTTGCGGGATACTGGCCGAACATCTCGTCGCTTGCAATCAACGTCAACGCTTCGGCCGTAGCCTGTGCGATCAACATACGGTCAAACGGATCCCTGTGAATGTCCGGCAATGCTGCCAGCACCGAGATGTGAGCGGTTCGAATCGAGAGAATATCGCCGCCGAGCATCTCGCTGGCCCGCGACCACCAGTTCAACACCAGCGGACCGTCGTTTAACGCTTTGCGCGCTTTTTCGAGAGCCTTTCTGAACCCGCTAAGGCCCAAATCAACGTACTCGTATCGAGTAGATAAGGACCGTTTATCACCGGCCATTCCAGAAAGCGTCAGCTTCTTCTGGCGTCATCGCCCGCTCCCAGCCTTCCTACCACGAGATTTCCCCGCGCATGGCTTCAAGCCGCGGTTTGGCTGCGGAATTCACCCGAACCAGACGCGCCACGGGACGCCCATGCCGGGCAATGACAACTTCCTCGCCCTCCTCGATCAGATCGAGGAGCTTGGAGAGCTGAGTTTTCGCCGCGTGGACGCTGACGGTCATGATAATCAATTTTCGTATTTTTTTAGTCTAATCCGGCGCGAGCCGTCCGCCGGGCGGTCAGGTTGAAACCTCAGTCTTCGCGCGGCAGCACTCTTCCGTAGATCGCCACGCAAATTGCCTTCGCTATCGGCACGCCGCGCTGATAAAGTGGGTCCGCCAGGATGCCGCGAGCCATTCCCGCATCGTCACAGTTCGGACGATTATCCTTCATTTTCGCATTGAACTGTTCTGCTGCTTCAGGAATGTCCATAGGTTAGCCATGCGGATGAATCGCACCCCCGTATTGATTGGAGCTTAGATCGAAACGCTCGCCATCCAGGAACAGCGTTTCTTCTAGCTTCGAGAGCAACACTACGCGGCCCACCGGCGGTTTGGTGGCTGCAATCAGCAATCCGTGATACCGCCGGGTGTTGGGGCCGGTGATAGTGGATGAGGCAAATCCACCGATGCCGTTGGTATTGAGCTATTCGCGAGTGGTGGCGTCGGCCAGATTGCGGGAAACCTGATGATCGAATTCGATCTCACTGGGCACCGTTAGCTCATGATAACTTGGTGATTGAGTTAGGGTGAGGGCCGCAAGCGAAAAGTTGGAAACAGGAGCGCCACGTGACAATTGACCTGAAACCTGAACAGCAACGCGTGATCGATCTGGCCGTCGGATCCGGCGCTTATCAGAACCCCGACGAGGTCCTGGACCAGGCCTTCGAGATAATCCGTGAGCAGCTGCAGCTCGAGGACTGGATGGTCGAACAGCGCGCCGCAGTAGCCGCTCATATCGAGACGGGTTTCGCCCAGGCCGAGCGCGGGGAATTGATCGACGGGGATGCCGCGCTTGAGATGCTGCGTCAACGACGGGCCGAACGGTTGAAGCCGCAGGGATGAATGCGCCGTTCCTGCTCACGCCGCAGGCGACGGAAGACCTAGATGCCATCTGGTGGTTTATCTCGAAGGACAGCCGCGCCGCCGCCGACCGGGTGGAAATGGAAATCGTTGCCACCTGTCGCCGGCTGGCGAAGCGCCCACTGATCGGAACCAAGCGGCAGGATATAACGCAGTTGCCGGTGCGGTTCTGGACGGTCACGAAATTTCCCAACTATGTGATCGTCTACCGTGCGGAGACGACCCCGTTGCAGGTGGTCGCCGTGCTGCACGGAAAGCGCGATTTGAAAGAGGTTCTCGAAAGTCGCCTCCGATGAATCCCCTGGGAGCGGCGCTCGTGCTTGCGATACTACCCACAAAGTCGCGTGCAGACGATCATTCCCAAGGGGCTCCAAACGGACCCCGCGGTGATTGACATAATGATGATATCGGCGTCGGAGAAGCGGAGCCGATAAGGTCGAACGTGATCCAAGCACAGCTAAACCGAGAGATCGGGGCATTTGCGGCCGCGATGGACGAGCTTTATGGTCACTATCTGGACTCCATCAATGGCTTCCAGAAAATCCATCAGTTTATAGTCGACGGGCAGAAAGAAGCAAAACGCCTCCTTCCTCCTGGCATTGATCTTGATTCACGCGAACTGATCATTGGTTGCGGCGATCCCGCTGACCCGTCACACTTCATTCAACATCGAACGACCCAGGGCCAGTTCAAGAACCGCAATGCACGCGGTGGGCAAAACTGCATTCGAGCAGCTCAGCTTCTCATCGTGCTCATTTATTCCTTCTGGGAAACACGTTACCGCTCCAGCATCGCCGCTGCGCTTGGGCTAAAAGATACGAGCGCTCTTAAAGTGCCCTTGGTCGGCGATCTTCGGCTTCTCCGTAACGATATCGTCCCTTGCAGCGGAAGAATCCAGAAGGAAACCGCGGCAAAGCTTGAGATCATGACTCACTTCAAGGAGGGCGACGAAATCGTTCTCAAGGAAGATGCCGTCCACACCTTGGTTCAGGACTTAAAAGCTGCTCTCGATTCCCTCGTCGTTCATGCCGGCGGCGTCGATCCGCATCATCGAACCGTTTGGCAAATACATGGAGGGACGGTGCGCCCAAAAACGGAGATTTATGAAACAGACTTATGAAACAGGCAGGGTTTCCGGCTCTGATTCGCCAAGAGCTGCGAAGGCTCCCGGATGGAGCGCGTAGCCGCTGCTCATTCCGAGCGGTTGCGTTGTGCTTCGGTCTTTGCTTTCAGGCGAGCAAAGGCTTCCTTGCCATCGATCGGCTTCACCGTTCCACTTTTCAGATCATCATAGCGGCTGTTGAGCATATCCCGCGTCTCGACCAGATCGTCGAAATATCCCGCCAATGCATCTTGCAAGACCTCGTCGGTCCCGCGTCCGCTTTGGGCGGCGAGATCGTTGAGCTTCTTTTCGACGTCGGGCGCAAAATGTACTTCCATCGCCTTCAGCATACGGAAAAACCCATCTTGCGGCAAGTCATAGCCCTTGACAAACTATGGCTGCTGTCGATATAGTTGATGCAGCTATAGTGGCATCCGCCAGAACGGAGCTTGCTTATGGAAACTTCTCTAACACCCGCCATGTTTCAGGTCTTGCTGGCCCTCGGGGATGGCGAGAAGCATGGCTACGCGATTTTGAAAGAGGTTGAGGAACAGACCGATGGTCACGTGCGGCTCAGCACTGGAACTTTGTATGCCATCATCAAGCGGCTTCTGATTGACGGCGTCATCCAGGAGTGCCGCCATCGTCCACCGGTGGAGGAGGACGACCAGCGGCGTCGCTATTACCGCCTTACACCAGCAGGCCGCCAAGTCGCCATCGAAGAAGCGGAGCGTATGGAACGGCTCATCGCCACGGCGCGTGAGAAGCATTTTCTCAAACGCCTGAAGCCGGCGTAGCCTAAGGAAAATCCTATGGAAGCTCAAAAGCAGACTCTTTCTGAACGGTTCTATCGAGCGCTCCTGCGGCTGTTTCCTTTCGATTTTCGGGGCGACTTCGGTCCCGAAATGGAGCAGACCTTCCGAGAGCAGCGGGTGCACGTTGAACGCCAAGCCGGCAAGATCGGATTGTTCCGGCTATGGGGAGAGACGATCGCCGGAATCTTCACCACGGCGCCGGCGGAGCATCTTTCCATGCTGCGGCAGGACGTCCGCTATGCGCTGCGCATGATGCGGAAGAACATGAGCTACACGGTGGTGGCTGTGATTACTCTTGCGCTTGGCATCGGGGCGAACACCGCTATCGTAAGCGTGATCAATGCTGTGTTACTGAAGCCGTTGCCGTACCAACAGGGCGATCAGTTAGTGATGCTCCATCAACGTGCGGATAAGGTAGGTCTCGCGAATATCGCTTATTCGGTTCCTGAGATCCAGGATTACCGCCGACAAAACAGCACATTGAGCAACTTGGTGGAATATCACAGCATGCAATTCATGCTGCTGTCCAAAGACGAAGCCAGCCGCGTACGCGCTGGCGTAGTGTCCGACGGCTTTTTCGGGATGTTTGGCGTCAAGCCCATCCTGGGTCGGGATTTTACCCCTGCCGACGATCAGCCGGGAGCGCCGGCAGTTCTCCTGTTGAGTTATGAATACTGGAAAAAGCACGAGCGCGGCGATCCCGGCATCGTGGGCAAAACATTCCAGATGAACGATCGCGTGCACACTGTAATCGGAGTGTTGCCGCCGGTGCCGCAATATCCGAATGAGAACGACGTGTACATGCCCACGTCGGCATGTCCGTACCGGTCGAGCCCGGGCATGATCTCGAATCGCAACAGCCGCATGATGAGCCTGTTCGGGCGGATGAAGCCGGGTGTCAGCGTGGAGCACTGTAAGGCTGACCTGTCGGTAATTTCGGCGCGAATGATCCAGCAGCATCCGGACGCGTATCCCAAGGAAGCGGGGATCAATACGGCTACGGTTTCGCTCCGCCAGGAGTTGACCAAGGGCGCCACGCCGATGCTGTTAGTACTGCTGGGCGCGGCCGGTTGTGTTCTCTTGATCGCCTGCGCCAATGTCGCGAACCTGACCCTGGCACGCATGGCCGGACGCGAACGCGAACTGGTGCTTCGATCCGCGCTCGGCGCCGGCAAGGGCCGCTTGCTGCGGCAGTTGTTTACCGAAAGCCTCATTCTCGGACTTCTGGCAGCGGGTCTGGGCGTTTTGTTCGCGTCGCAGACCCTGAAACTATTGGTGGATTTCACCGCGCGTTTAACGCCGCGCGCCCGGGAAATTCAAGTGGACGGATACATGCTGCTATTCGCGCTCGCGGCTGCGTTGCTCACCAGTATTGTTTCGGGATCGGTATCGGCGCTCTACTCACGCCAGGATTTGGCTGCGGGGTTGAGGGACGGAAACACGCACTCCACCGCCGGACGGCACCGCGTAAATGCGCGCGACGTTCTGGTGGTGTGCCAGGTGGCTTTTTCATTTCTCCTGCTGGTGGGCGCGGGTCTCATGCTGCGCAGCTTCAGCAAACTCCGGAATGTGGATCCAGGATTCGTGCCGCAACGCGTTCTGGCGATGACAGTGGATCTTAACTGGTCGAAATACATGAATAAGCCGGAGCTCGCGCGGCGCGTCTCAAACCAATTGCTGGAAAAGATCCAATCGCAGCCCGGCGTGCTGGCCGCGGCCATCTCGTCAAGCTACCCGCTCGACCCGGACAACGCCACCGGCGGACCGAATGAGGGAATGACGATTGAGGGCCATCCACAGCGGGAAGGGGAAAAGCCGCCGCTTACCACCTTGCGGAGCGTCACTCCCGATTACTTCAGGGCCTTGGGCATTCCTTTGATCGCCGGGCGCGTCTTCACGGAATCGGACAACGATAAAGTTCCTAACGTGGTAGTGATCAATCGCACTGCGGCGCGGCGCTATTGGCGCGATGAGGATCCGCTGGGGCGTCGAGTCTCCTTTGATAAGGGCGAACACTGGATGAAGGTGGTGGGAGTGGTAGGCGATGTGAAGGAATTCGGCCTGGACAAGGAGCCTGGCGCCGAGACGTACGTTGCCGAAGCACAAATTTCGGCAATCGGCAGCATCGTAGTTCGCACCAGTCAGGATGGAATGAACATCGCGAACCAGATGCGGCGGGCGATTTTAGAAGTGGATCCGCAGACCGCCATTCCAAACGTCGAAACGCTGGAGCATGCGCGCAACGC
>PMUN01000299.1 GCA_003166875.1 Bryobacterales bacterium
GGAAACGGTTGGGCGAACTGAGCACGTCGTAGGGGACCGGGCACAGCGCTGCGCCGAAGGCTAGCGGCAGCCCGATATCCGATAGGGAGACGTCAAAAGACGGCGACGCAAACATCAAAGTGCGGTCATCGCGGGTCAGGCCAATGGTCTCGCCGACTCCCAGCACACTGTTGACATAAGCGTCGTGGCCGATCAGGGTACCCTTGGGACGGCCGGTTGAGCCCGAGGTGTAGATGATGTAAGCGGCATCGCTGGGGCTGCCGGGCCGTTGAACGCGATGAGCATGCGTGCGGCGGAATTCGGCGTCCATTTCTTCAGGACGAAACGGGTTTGGGAGTCCAGGCGGCGCCAGCAGTCCACCGAGAGCAATCAGAAGCGAGACTCCGGCATCGCGCGCCATGAAGAGCAGGCGGTCCGGTGGCAGATCGGCGGCCAGCGGTAGATAGATCGCACCAGCTTTCCAGATGCCGAGCACCGCCGCAGGCAGATTGGCGGAACGCTCTGTCAGAACCCCGATGACGGTGCCGGGCGCGGCGCCGCGCAACAGCAGACCATGAGCGATGGCGTTGGCTTCGCGCTCCAAGACTCCATAGGTGGTGGCGGCTTCGGCGATGATGGCCACGCGGTCGGCTTGACCGGGTGTGTCTACCACACGTTCGAACAACTCCTGAAAGCGCAGCGATGGGCGAAAGATGTGCGCGCCCTGCTCCCAGCCTTCGAGCGTTGCCGCCTCGCGTGGCAGCAGCCCTGGCAAAACCTCCTGCGGCCGACGGCGATCCTCCACCAACCACACCGCCCAACCGCGCAGTCCGTCGAACCAGTAGCTCGCCGTTTCTCGAGTGTAGAGAGCGGCGTTGACATGCCACTGCAGAAGTAGGCCGCCATCGGCCAGGGCTTCGTGGGTCAGGACCATGTCCGGTCCGGGAGAAGCGTCTGAAAGCTCGTAGTCGAGCGCCGGAAGCCGGGTCAATCGCAGCGATGGCGCGGCCGTACGCATCGCCGGGCTCTCAGTGACCGCCAGATCGAAAAGTGGATAGCGCGCGGGATGGCGCTGCTGGGGGCGCGTACTCCAGAAATCGCGATACATGCGCGCGAAAGGATATCGCGCATGCTGCAACGCCGCCGCCAGAGCCTGCTGCGTCTCGCGCAACTCGGCGCCGAAAGCGACATCGCGCGGCAAGTGGCAGGCGAGCGGCAGCATATTGACGTAGTAGCCAACCACCTGCTCTTCAGCGGCGGTTTCCCGGACAGAAGCGGTTGTCCCCACGAGAACATCCGCACGCCCCGTGCGACGACGAGCTTCGAGCGCCAGTAGGGTCAGCATCACCGCATGTAGGCTGGCCGCGTGCTCCCGCGCGACGGCTCTCAGCCCCTGGGCCGTGGCAGCGTCGAGACGCGTCTCAAAACGATGCGTTCCGGTTTTCGTGGTAAGGGAGCGCGCGAAATCCAGTGGCGGCTCTTCAAACGCGGTGTGTGACAAAAATGTGGAGCCTTTCGAGGTTGTAACCGAGCCGCGACCGGGAGGGAGCGCCACCGCGAGTGCCGCTAGTTCTGCGTTCGTGGTAGCGCTTCCTGCCGGTCGCGGCTCGGTATTTCGCACATTCCCGCAGCTTGGTGTGTCGGACTGGTGAGCCAGAAGTTCGTGCCAATAGCGACCGTCTACGGCGCAGTCCCCTCCGGCCAGATAGGTCTCCTCGCGGGCAGCGGATTCCGCGAAGTCGCAATCGAGTGGAGGAAGATTTTCGCCGCCGAGCAGCGCGCCTAGTTCCTCCACAATGATCCCGATGGATCGGCCATCGCCCACGGAGTGATGCAGGGCCAGCCAGAACAGATGCTCGCCGGATTCCACCACTTCGACCAGCCCAGCCCGCCACAGCGGGGGCTTGCCCATGACGAATGGCTCACCCTGGCGCTGCCGGACGAAGGCGCGGGCGGAGGATAAGTCGTGCAGTGCCGCGGTTTCGAGTTTGGGCGCCAGGGCCGGCACTACAACACGGCGAAGGCGGCCTTCCATGTCTTCATGGAAATACGTTCGCAGGCCCGAGTGCCGCGACACCAGACTTGCCCATGCTTTGTTCCATTGATCGAGCGAAGGCATCTCTCCCTCGACGAGACGCAGCAGCGGGATCGTGAATGTGCGAGTATCGAGCCCAGCCGCTTCGGCCACCCAGAATTCCCGTTGGCCTTCCGTGGCTAGATCGCTTCTGGCGGGAACGGGGGCCGGAACGCTGGTCAGCATCTCGATTCGTTGAGCGAAGCCGGCCAGTGTCGGAGCGGCGAAAAGCTCGCGCGCTGCAATCGGGCGCTGAAGATCGCGCGATAGCCGATGCGCCATGGTCACGGCCAGCAGACTGTTGCCGCCCAAAGCGAAGAAATTATCCTCGCGCGAGGCATCGCCGGCCAGCAGATCACTCCACACGGCGGCGATCCGCGTTTCCAACTCGCCTCTCGGCGGACTTTTCCGAGCACCGTCGCTTCGCTCTCTCGGAAAAAGCAACAAAGCGTCGCGGTCGATTTTACCGGCGAAGGTCAGAGGGATGGCGTCGATCGAAGTGACCGAAGCCGGGACCATGTACAAGGGCAATCGCTCGACAAGATAGCCACGCCATTCATCCTCCGCCGGCATCGCGGCGCCGGGGCGAACGTGAACGAATGCCCGAAGGACTTTGGTATCGCGCGCGGCCGCTTCAACCAGGGTGACGGCCTCTTCCACGGCAGGATGGGAGCGCAGCGCCTGTTCGATCTCACCCAGTTCCACGCGCTGACCGTGCAATTTGATCTGATGGTCGATGCGTCCCGCAAGCTCCAACCGGCCATCGTCAGTCCAACGGCCCAGATCACCAGAGCGATAAAATCGCCCGTCCGGCGTCTCGACGAATCGCTGCGCCGTGAGTTCGAGATTGTTCAGATAGCCGCGCGCCAGACCCGTCCCGCTGATCCAAACTTCGCCCACAACACCCGGCGGCAACGGATCGCCGTTATCGCGACGGATTGAAATGCATGTGTTGGCCAAGGGCCGTCCCACCGGAAGTGGTCGATCGGGGTCGGGGTTCGGCGGCAGTTGTTCGCCGCAGACGAAGATGGTGGTCTCAGTGGGCCCATACACGTTCCAGAAGGCGAGGTGATCCGCGTGACATCGGACGTCGTCATGGTTTGGCGCCTCGCCACCGCACAGAAGGACGCGCATTCCTTCGAAAGGCGTTTGCTTGCTGACGCGCAGATAGGAGGGGGCGTGGAAGGCCACTGTCACGCCATACGTTTTGTACCATTGCTTCATTGCCCAGGGGTCGTCACGCAAAGCCCTCGATACCGGTACAAGGGCCATGCCATGCAAGAGCGCCCCGCCCAGTTCCCAAAGGGATGCGTCGAAGCCCGGAGTCGCGATCAAAGAAAAGCGATCCTCGGGTGTGAGGCCGAACATCTCCCCACTCATTAAAGCGGCGTTGACCAGGCTGTCGTGTTGGATCAGGACGCCTTTGGGCATTCCCGTCGTTCCCGAAGTGTAAATGATGTAGGCCAGATCCTGAGGAGTGCCGGCGATCTCGGGCCGATCAGACGCGTTCCCGCGCCAGGCTTCGGGGCGCAGGATCGTCTTCACCGACTTCGCCAGGGACGGCGGCGCCGCATGCCAGTCGAGGACGATCAGTATTCTCGCTCCTGAATCCGCGGCCATGTAGGCCAAACGTTCCGGCGGATGATCGAGAGCCAGCGGCAGATAGACCGCACCTGCCTTCCAAATGCCCAGCACCGTTGCGGGAAGATCGGGCGAGCAATCCGTCAGCACGGCCACAGGCTCCTGGCGAGCGACCCCGTGATCGAGCAGGGTTCGCGCGATGCGGTTGGAGCGGCGATCAAGCTCCGCATAACTTTCGACGCCGGTTTCGGCGATGACGGCGGGCCGCAGTGGATAGCGGTCAGCCAAACTTTCGAAGAGCTCATGGAAGCGCTTCGCCGGCCGCGTGACCGCCGGTCCTCGTTCCCAGCGTGCCAGACGCCGCGCTTCCTCGGGCAGCAGCGCCGGCAATGGAGCATCGGCGCGACGGATGTCGTCAGCCAGCCAGCGTGCCCAGGCGGCGAAGGAACTCAGCCACGCCTGCGCCGTGGTCCGTCTGTAAACGTCCGGGTTCCACACTAGCTCCAGTTCCAGGCCGCCGCCGTGGTCCTCCACCGGCTCGTAGCTAAAGACCAGATCCAGACCTGCCGCGGGACGAGCCAGCTCCTGCGGCAATCGGCTCGGCGCCAACGAGAAAATAGCGTCGCCGCATGTGCGAGACGGATGGTCTGTCAGGGCGATGTCGAATAGCGACGTCCGGGAAGGCTGGCGCGCATGTGGATGCCGCTGCCGAAATTCCCGATAGAGCAGACCGGAGGGATAGTCTCCATGCTCCATGGTCTCGGTGAGTGCGGTCTGCGTGGTGCGAATTCGCGACGCCAGCGTCGGCGCGTTTCCTCCGTTCAAGATGACAGGCAGCAAGTTGACGAAATAACCCACGGCGCGATCGGCCCCTGGCGGACGGACGGAGATGCCGCTCCCGATGATCAGGCTTTGGCGGCCGTCGCGCCGTTTGGCCTCAGCCTCCAACAGCGTCAATAGCAGAGCATGCAATCCCACTTGCTGGGCCCGGGCCAAACGGGTGAGCGCGGCGACGATGCCGCCATCCAACCGTTCGACGATGGGGACGACTGATTCTCCGCTCGGAATGTCCGGGCGGCGATGGTCCGTGGCGAATTCCTGGAAAGCTTCGCCGCTCTCGGTGGTCAGCGTATCCAGCTTGTGGCACCACCAGGCGCGATCGCGCACTGCAAGTTCGGAAGCCAGATACTGCTGTTCGGCCTGGCTGGCCCGCGCGATGCCGTTGGGCGCAGGTGGCAGCGCGCCATCCAATAACAGAGCATGCATCTCCTCTTGCACGATGCGCGCGGACAAACCGTCCGCCACCGAGTGGTGCAGGGTGAACCAGAACAGCGTCTCTTGCCCGCCCTCCGCCACCTGCACCAGGCCGGCCCGCGCCAGCGGCGATTCGGTGAGCAAGAAAGGCGCACTCGATCGAGCGGCGATGCGCTCCTGCGCATCGTGCAATGAGTCGCAATAGTCGACGCTGAACGAAATGGACGGCGCGAGTTCCTCAGCGTTCACCGTCCGCCACAGAACCTGGTCGTCTGCGCCGGAAAAAAAAGCAGTGCGTAATGCGGCATGCCGCTCCACTAGCTGAGTCCAAGCCGTTTGCCAGCGCGCCGGTTCAGGCACCGTCCCACACACTTCCAGAATCCGTGTGATGTGTGCACCGGTCCCGCCCAGTCCCAGCTTCCATGCGATCCAGAAATCTTCTTGTCCCGCGGTAGCGGCGTCCTGCTGTCGATCGGAAACTCGCGGGACCTCAGATGCCAGCACGATGTGTCCAGCCAGGGAGGTGATCGTTTTCGAAACCAAGATGGTCTGCGGCGAGACCGCGTAGCCCTGGGCGTGCAAACGTTGGCTGATCGCGATGGCGAGAAGACTGGTGCCGCCCACAGCGTAAAAATTGTCTTCGCGTGCGATGGAACGAACACCAAGAATTTCTTCCCAGACTTTCGCGACGTGCAGTTCCACTTCGCCCTCGGGCAGCGTGCCACGCTCTGTTCCATTCCGCGACCCTGCCAGGGCGAGCAGAGCCTGCCGGTCCACGTGGCCAAGCGAATTGACGGGCATCTTGGCGATGGTCGTCACGTGAGCCGGCAACATGTAGCCGGGCAGCGTTTGGGCCAGGAAGCTGCGCCAATCCTCCATGAAGGCGTCTGCGCAATTGGTTTCCACGAATGCGATCAACTTCCCTTCGTGTTGCATGGCTGCGGCGCGCCTTACCGCGGGATGCCGCGACAGCGTCTTTTCGATCTCGCCCAGCGACACAGATTGTCCGGAAACTTTGACCACGTCATTGACGCGGCCCAGCGACTCGATACTTCCGTCATCGTTCCAGCGTCCCAGGTCATTGGACCGATAGGCGCGCCCGTAGGGCGTGTCGACGAAGCGCTCCGCGGTCTGGTCCGGCTGATTGAGATAGCCGCGAGCCACGCCCGCGCCCACCACATGGATTTCCCCAACCTCTCCCGGCGGGACCTCTCGACCGTCGGTGTCGAGTAGATAAACGGCCGTGTTGGTGAACGGTCGCCCGCTGGTCAACGGTCCATCGCCGTTGGGGTCCACGCGCGACATGCAAAATGTTCCACAGACCTCCGTCGCCCCCAGCATGTTCCAGTAATCCAGCTTCTGCGCGTAGGCTCGCGCATCGTCCGCATTGGGGCGTTCGCCAGTGGTCAAGACGCAACGCAGGCCCGCGGGCACGGCTCCCTGGAACAGGCGCAAGTAGGACGGCGTAAGCATGGCGACGGTGACGCGATGGCGCGACATCGCGGCCAAAAGCTGGGCGGGATCGTCCAGCAGTGCGCGCGAGACCGGAACCGAAGCGGCGCCAGCGAGAAGTGGAACGCACAACTCGCGGAAACCCAGGATGAATCCGGGTGCTGCAGCCATCAACAGACGGTCGTCTCGGGTGATGCATTGCGCGCTGATATGGCCATATCCCAAATTGACGCAGGCATCGTGCTGCAGCAGGATGCCCTTGGGCTGTGCCCCCGGGCCGAAGAGAATAGCGACGAGATCGGTTGGCGTTCCCGGCTGGTTGGGCCTGTCGCTTCCGCGGCTCAGTTCTTCCGGCCTGAAAATCGCAGGGCTCGCGCCGAGCGCCGCCAACAATTCTACCGGCGGCTCCAGACCATCTAGAACGATCAGGCGCCGCATGCTCGATTGAGCAGCCATATTAGCCAGACGCTGCGGCGGTAGGTCGGCACCCATCGGGACATATGCTCCGCCAGCCTTGAGGATGGCCAGAAAAGCGATCGGCAAAGACCCGGAACGCTCGGTGAGAACCCCCACTGGCTCCTCGGCCGCGAGCCCCGTCGCGAGCAGAGCGTGGGCAAGGGCGTTGGCCTTTTGATCCAACTCGGCATACGTAAGCGTGCCGTCGGCCAAAATGACAGCAGGAGCCTCCGGCTGCTGATCCGCGAGAATCTCGAAACATTCATGAACGCGCAATGCTGGCCAGACTCGAGTCGGCCCAGCGGCGTGTATCAGGCTATTTGTCAATGACGCCATTGTTGTTGGGTGTACGTAGCCGAGCCGCGACCGGCAGGGAGCGCTACCAGGACTGCCGCTAGCTCAATGTTCGTGGTAGCGCTTCCTGCC
>PMUN01000282.1 GCA_003166875.1 Bryobacterales bacterium
GTGGTAACCAGGCGCGGCGAGGAATTGAAGGTCACGCGCGCGGAATACAATCTGCTCACATTCTTCCTTCAAAATCCCGACCGGGCGCTGACGCGGGAAATGATCCTCAACTCGGTGTGGGGATACGATTCGTTTCCGAACACGCGAACCGTGGATGCTCACGTAGTGCGCCTGCGGCAGAAGCTCGAGCCGGATTCCGGCAACCCTCGCCACTTTGTCACTGTTCATGGAGTCGGCTATCGTTTCCTCCCCTAGGCTTCCATGACTCGCATTGTACTGATCGTCGAAGACACCGAACTGTGCCGGGACACCCTGGAAATGACTCTTATGAAGCTTCCGAATCTGGCGGTGCAATCGGTGACGTCAGCCGAAGAAGCGTTGGAATGGCTGGACGCCAACGAAGTTTGCGCGCTCGTAACTGACCTGCACCTGCCGCTCATGAACGGATTCGAGCTGATTGAAGCAGTACGCGGGCGGCCCTGGCGCTCCTCCCTGCCGATTCTGGTAATCAGCGGGGATAGCGATCCACGCATACCGACGCGGCTCGCGAAGCTGGGCGCGAACGCGTTTTTCTCGAAGCCATATTCGCCGGCCGAGGTACGACACACGCTGGAGCAGTTGATTGATGGCCCACCGAGCTAGCGCACCCAAAACCTAACCGTTGCGATAATCAGGTCAGTGCAAAATAATCGGCTCCTCTTGTTGTCCGCCCTCACCGCTTTGATCTGTCTCGCGCAGGACCCTCAGAAACTGCTGCGGGATCCCGCCGTGAAAGCCGCGCTCGAAGCCGCAAAAAGCAATGAGTCGCAGACCATCGAGCGTCAAATTCAAGTTTGTGAGATTGCTGCCCCGCCCTTCCACGAAACCACACGCGGGCTCGACCTAAAACAGCAATTCCTGGATCTTGGCCTCAAAGATGTTCGCATTGACAAAGCCGGTAACGTCATCGGTACGCGGCCGGGAGTATCCCCACGCCCCAATTTGGTTTTCAGCGCACACCTCGACACTGTTTTTCCGGAAGAAACGGTGGTGAAAGTATCGCGCGAGGGCCATATCCTGAAAGGCCCCGGGATCGGCGACGATTGCCGCGGACTGGCCGTGATGCTGGCCACGATAAAGGCATTGGATCAGGCCAAGGTGCAAACGCCGGGTACCATAACGTTCGTCGCGGATGTTGGTGAAGAAGGCCTGGGCGATCTCCGAGGGGTCAAGAATCTTTTCTACGAAAGCATGCCGGGCCAGATCGACAAGTTCATTTCCGTGGATGGAAACGGCCTGAGCATCGTGAATATCGGCGTTGGCAGCATGCGGTATCGAGTAACGTTCAAAGGCCCAGGGGGACACAGTTACGGTGCGTTCGGAATGGCCAATGCGATTCAGGCCATGGGCCGCGCCATTGCGAAGATCTCCGATTTCAAAGTACCTGCTAATCCGAAAACCACGTTCAATGTCGGCCGCGTGGGCGGCGGCACGTCCATAAACGCGATTCCCTCTGAGGCTTGGATGGAGGTGGATATGCGCTCCGCCGATGTTTCGTCCTTGAAGACGCTGGACGACGAATTTCTAGCGGCGGTCCACCGAGCGGTGGAGGAAGAAAATCGGCGCTGGAACAACCGCGGCAAGGTCAGCGCCTCGCCCGAACTGGTGGGGCTTCGTCCAGCGGGCCAGACTCCGGAAGGATCGCCCATTGTTCAAACTGCTTTGGCTGTGTCGCGCGCGCTGGGGATTGTGGAAGGCCTGCGCGAAGGTTCCACCGACGCCAATGTTCCGATGAACATGAATATCCCGGCCATCACCATCGGAGGCGGCGGCTCAGGATCGGGCGTTCACACGTTAAACGAAACTTTCGACACCACGGATTCCTGGCAAGGTACCGAACGTGCCGTGCTGTTGGCAATCGCCTTGGCAAGATAGCCCCGCACGTAAGTAAGGGGAAATGTTTTGCCCGCCAGTGGCAAGCCGGAGACCCACCCGACTATAATCAAAGAAATGCCTGAGGTTCGCCACTCGGTCTGTGCACTGGATTGTCCCGACACCTGCTCGCTGCTGGTGAACGTTGACGGCGGAAAAGGGAGCCACCTGCGGGGTGATCCAACTCACCCGATCACGCGCGGATTTCTGTGTGGAAAAGTCGCGCGCTATCTGGAGCGCGAGTACTCGCCAGAGCGGCTGCTCTATCCGCAGAAACGCATCGGATCGAAAGGTGCGGGAAAGTTTGAACGCATCTCATGGGACGAGGCGCTCGGGACTATCGCCGTCCGATTGAAATCGATCTCCGCCGATCACGGCTCGGAAGCCATTTTGCCTTACAGCTACGCCGGCACCATGGGTCTGCTCAACGGGGGCGGCATGGATCGCCGTTTCTTTCATCGGTTGGGAGCGTCGCGCCTGGATCGGACCATCTGCTCTTCAGCCGGCGGAGCAGGACTGGCGGCAATGCTCGGCTTTAAATACGGCACTGAGCCTGAGCAGTTCCGCCACTCCAAGCTGATCATCGCCTGGGGCGCGAACATTCTGGGCAACAACGTCCATCTATGGCCCTTTATTGTAGAAGCGCGACGGAACGGCGCCCGTTTCTACACCATCGATCCGGTTCGAAATCGCACCGGACGGCTGTCCGATAAGCACTTCAGCATTTTCCCAGGCAGCGACCTGGCGCTCGCCCTGGGCCTGATGCACGTCATCATCGGGGAAAATCTGCACGACGCCGAATACGTCGCAAGCTACACCGAGGGATTCGACGAACTGAAAGATCTGGCCGCGAAATATCCCCCGGAGCGCGTGGAAGCGCTCACCGGTATTGATCGTGCCGATGTAGTTTCGCTCGCAAGAGAATATGCCACTACGCGGCCGGCCGTGATCCGGGTGAACTACGGGACGCAACGAAGCGAGCGTGGAGGCACGGCCGTCCGTGCGATCGCCGCGCTCCCTGCCCTGGTCGGTTCGTGGCGTGAAATCGGCGGAGGCTTGCAGCTCTCCACCAGCCAGTCGTTCCGTCTGAACAAAGAAGCTCTGGAGATGCCCGAGCTCCAATCGCTTTCTCCGCTGGGGCGCGAAGCACGCCTGGTTAACATGTCGGAACTGGGCAAGGCGCTCACCACGCTCGACCATCCCCGGGTGAAAGCGATGATCGTCTACAACTCGAATCCCGCGGCCATTGCTCCCAACCAGAACCTGGTGCTGAAGGGGATGCGGCGCGAGGATCTGTTCACGGTGGTGCTGGAGCAGTTCCAAACTGACACCGCCGATCATGCCGACATTCTGCTGCCGGTGACCACTTTTCTCGAACACACGGATCTGTATTTGGCCTATGGCCATTACTATCTGCAACTGGCGCGGCCAGCCCTTCCTGCGCCGGGCGAGACCAAATCGAACGTCGAAATTTTCCGTTTGTTGGCCGAGCGAATGGGTTTTGAGGACCAATGTTTTCTCGATTCGGAGGATGACATGATCCGGACCCTGCTCAACTCCGAGCATCCTTTCGTCAAAGGAATCACTTTGGAACAACTGGACCGCGAGCGTTCCGTCCGCCTGAATGTCTCGCCGGAGGGACAACCGTTCCTGCCTTTCGCACAAGGCGGGTTCGGCACGCCGTCCGGCAAGTGCGAATTTCATGCGGAGGCGTTGGACTACCAACCGCCCACGGAGTCGCGTTTAGGTGCGGCGGAATTACGTTCACAATTTCCGCTTGAAATGATTTCCGCCAAAAGCCATGACAGCATGAACTCTACCTTCGGCAATGAATCCTGGACCCATCGGCAGACATCCGTGCTGTTGTTGAACCGCGCCGATGCGGAACCACGTGG
This sequence comes from Bryobacterales bacterium, assembly GCA_003166875.1. Classification (GTDB taxonomy): domain Bacteria; phylum Acidobacteriota; class Terriglobia; order Bryobacterales; family Bryobacteraceae; genus Palsa-89. Next base: position 3,807 of record PMUN01000282.1, read on the forward strand.
AATCACAAGCGGCGACCGAGTCCGGATGTTCAACGCGCGCGGCAGTTGTACTTTGGTGGCGGAAGTGGACGGCGAGGTTCGTTCGGGCGTGGTATGCGCGCCCTCGGTTCGCTGGAACAAGCTATCGCCGGACGGTCTCAACGTGAACGCGCTCACCTCCGATCGCCTCACTGATATGGGCGGCGGCGCGACGTTCTATAGTTGTCTGGTGGAAGTTGAAAAGTGCGGCGACTAAGCGCAGGCGCCAGGCGGCAGGCTGCAGGCCCCAGCTCCCAAGCTTCCCTGGTCAGTCGTAGGAGCCGATCCCGCTTTCTGCCGCCTGCCGCCTGCCTCCTGCCGCCTGCCTAAATGTCCTCCCGTTCCCGACGAATCCTGTACTACGGTCTGCCCATGCTGTTCTGCCTGGTGGTGCATTGGCTCGCGCTGAAGATTTGGTTTTTCGGTGATGATTTTGCATGGCTTGGGCTCCGGCTGGAGCTCCACACTCCCCGAGATCTCATTCACGTATTGTTTAGCCCGCAGGCCGAAGGCACAGTTCGCACGCTCAGCGAGCGGTTATTCTTTCTAGTCTTCAGCTCCGTATTCGGATTGGAATCGCCGCCGTTCCGAATTTGGGTGTTCCTTACTCAGTTCGCCAATATCGCACTTCTTATCCAGATCGCTCGCCGGCTGACTGGATCGGCCACCGCTGGATTCCTGGCCGCTCTGCTCTGGACGGCAAATGCCGGAATTGCGCTAGCCATCAGTTGGAGTTCCGCCTACAACGAGATCGCCGAAGCCTTTTTCATTCTGTTGGCGTTTCGCCTGTTCCTGGCTTACATCGACACTGGCCAGGTGAAGTACTGGATCTGGCAATGGGTGGTCTTTCTACTTGGATTCGGCGCACTCGAGTTGAACGTGGTGTACCCGGCGATAGCAGCGGGCTACGCGCTGTGCTGCGCACGCCAGCATTTTAGAAAGACTCTGTACCTGTTCATACCGTCCATCTTGTTCACGATGGTTCACCTGTTTTTGATCCCAGCATCGACTGACGAACACTATAAGATGTATTTCGGCAGCAGCCTATTCACGATGCTCTGGAAATATTGGGCTTTCGCCATCGGCGCCGTGCGCGACTCTAAAGCAGACTGGCGGCCATTGTGGCTTGGGATCGGATTCACTGTGCTCGCGACCGCTGCGCTTGCTGCCTTCGTGTACCGGAAGCTGCGCACCGGAGAATGGACGGCTGTGTTTCTGGCAGTCTGGTTCGTCATCGTGTTGCTGCCGCTTTTGCCATTCAAGAATCACTTCACCGAGTATTACGTCATCGTTCCGGCCATCGGGCTCTCGATTCTGGCAGCCTGGGCGATTGCATCCAGCAGGCAAGCGCTCACGCTGGGAGTTGCCGCGGCACTTGCCGTCGGGTATTTCACCTTGTCGATCGCCGATGATCACATGGCGGAGAAGTATCACTACAACAATTCACGCCGCATGAAATATTTGATAAAAGGGCTGGAATCGCAGCAGAAAATGCACGCCAGGGAAGTGGTGCTGCTGAGCGGCATCGACAACGATCTGTTTTGGAGCGGATTCTGTGACAACCCATTCCGGCTCCTCGGAATCTATCATACTTATGTGGTTCCCGCCTCCGCCAAAGCCATTCAACCCCATCCGGAATGGAGCTGCGACACGTCCCGTTTCTTCGTCAACGTGGATGACGCCGTGCCGCTGCTGCGTAATGGTCACGGTGTTGTTTTTGACCTCGAAGGGCGAAGCTTGCACGACATAACTCAGCAGTATCTTAAAACCGTAGCGTCGGAATACGCCGAGAGGCATCCCGACTTTATCGACATATCCGATCCGATGTTTCAAAACCGCCTGGGCCCAACCTGGTATCCCGCCGAGCGCGGCTATCGCTGGATGCCCAAGCGAGCGACTCTGAAAATCCACGGTCCCACCAAAAACGGACAAATCCTGGAGGCCAGCGGATATTGTCCGGCAGCAGTGGTGGCCCAAGGCCCGCTCCAAGTTTCATTTCAAGCGGACGGAATTGCACTGGGAACCTCCACTTTGACCCAACCGGATCAGCTCTTCGCCTTGAAGTTCCCATGGCCTGCCGAATTCGTAGGCCGGCCCATGGTGGAGCTTGAAATCGAGGTGAGCCGCACGCTGGAACCTCCTGGAGAAACGCGGCCGCTCGGATTGGTCTTCACAACGTTTACGATTAAATAAGCTATGAACTACTATCAACAGCATCATCAGGAATATCTGGAGGGACTCAAGACGTTCCTTCGCATTCCGAGCATCAGTACGCTCTCCGAACACAAGCCGGACATTCAGAAGGCGGCCGAGTTCGTCCGCGACGAGCTGACGAAAGCCGGCCTCAATCAAGCGCAGCTCATCGAAGGACAAGGGAATCCGCTGGTATACGCCGAGTGGTTGGGCGCTCCTGGGAAACCGACGCTCTTGTTTTATGGCCATTACGACGTTCAGCCGCCGGACCCGTTGGACGAATGGAAAACGCCTCCGTTCGAGCCGGCCATTCGCAACGACAACATCTACGCGCGCGGATCGGCGGACGACAAGGGCCAAACCTACATTCTCATCAAGGCGGTGGACGGGTTGCTGAAGCAGCATGGCCGGCTGCCCATCAACGTGAAATTCTTGGTGGAGGGCGAGGAGGAAGTGGGCGGCGAGCACATTGAGAGCTACGTCGCCTCGAAGCCGGCGCGCCTCAAAGCGGACGCCGCGGTGATCTGCGATACGGAAATGTTCGCCCCGGAACTACCCACCATTTGTGTGGGGCTGCGCGGCATCGTATATGGCGAGCTGTGGGTACAGGGCGCGGATCACGATCTACACTCCGGCATTTATGGCGGCGCGGCGCCGAATCCCATCCAGGCCATCGCGGAAATTCTGTGCGCTTTGAAGGACGCCCAGGGGCACATTCGGATTCCGGGGTTTTACGATCGCGTGCAAGCGCCGAGCGAAAAGGAGCGTGCCGCGTGGGCGCGCCTTCCATTGGACGAGAAGGAGTACACAGAAAAAGAAATGGGCGCCAAGGAGCTGGTCGGCGAGCCGGAGATTCCCCTCCTGGAGCGCACCTGGGCGCGGCCCACGCTCGAAGTGCACGGCATTCGCGGCGGCTTCACCGGCGAAGGCGCGAAGACGGTGATTCCGGCCCGAGCTGTCGCCAAGATCAGCATGCGGCTGGTGGCTGATCAACATCCCGAAGAAGCTACCGCGCAGCTCAAGAAGGCAATCGCTGCTGCATGTCCCAAGGGCGTCACCGCCGAATACAAACCGATCCACTCCGCTCGGCCCTCACTGGTGAATCCGGACAATAAGTTCATCCAGGCGGCGGCGGAAGCGATGAAGCAGGTGTTCGGTAAAGAAACCGTGTACATCCGCTCCGGCGGGTCCATCCCGATTGTGGCGGCGTTCGATGAATTTCTGGGCATTCCCAGCGTGATGATGGGCTTCGGCCTGCCGGACGACAATCTGCACGCGCCGAATGAAAAAATGCATTTGCCGAATTTTTTCCGTGGCATTGAAGCGGTAGCGCGCTACCTGGAGATCCTGGGAAGTTAGGAACCAAAGGCACCGACTCCCTCACGGTCGCGGTTCGGAAAGACAGCGTTACCGAACCGCGACCGTAAGGGAGTCGGTGCCTTGTGAATGAATCGGTGGGCAGGCGAAAGCGCCTGCCCCCGTAGCTATTGGTTAGCCCCGAAAATGTCGGACATCACGCTAATGTTACTGTCGCAGGCATGATTCAAGCAGGGTAGCCCTAAGCCTCCTTCGATCGTCTTCAGCAGTGAAAAATGGTTGTAGGGTTGCGCGCTTTGGATGCCGTGGACTCCGTAGCTAGTGTCCACGATCAGAAGGACCTGGTTTGTGGTGGGGGCGACGCTGTAGTCGTCCTCGTCCCACACCACCACGATCGCATTCTGACCCTGGAACCACATGGGAGATTCCTTGATTGCGGTTACCAGGCGCCGCACCGTAACATCTCCTTGCTGGATCAAAGCTGGATTTAGCCCAGCCTGAGTGCCGTTGTCGTTCGGATCGAAGGCGCAGAAGGGACCAGCGTTGCCCCGTCCGTGCTGATCGTTGCACTGGTTCGGCACGACGAAAGAGTAGGCCGGGACACTGCCTGAACGAAGGTCGGCATAAAGGCCGTTCGGCCCATCAAAACCAACAATGTTGGCAAGGCTGCTGCCGGGTTGGTCGCCTTCCTGCACGCTGCGAAAATAGACGAAGGGATTATGCTTGGCCGCGTACAGTAGTACGATGTCGCTGGACGAGAGGGCGGGCGTGAGCGCCGGTTTGATGGTGGTGAAATCGGTAAGGTTGGTGAAGAACCCGTCGCTGTAGTTCACCATGTCGATGCTTCCCATGGGCAAGCTTTCCTGATAGCTCTTCCAGGTGCGGCCGCGCTCGGCCAACTGATCGGCAATGGTCTTGCCGGAAATGTTGCTAGCGGCTGGAATCGATTGAATACCGTCGATGTTGTTGACTCCGGGAGGACCTGTGGTCTCATTGGTCATATCGATGGCCGGCGTCGCGGCATCCGTGCCTGTGCCAACGATGGGGCAGATCGGCGGACTCGCGGGATTGTCGGTGGCTACGATCTTGGACGCAAGATTGGTTATGCAAGAACCGTTGTGCCAGTCCGGATAGTTGTCGGTGTGAACACCGAAATTTGAACCGCCCGCCACTTCCAAGTAGTTGGTGGAACTGGGGTGAGCGATGGCGAAATAATTCGTGGCCATGTTCGCAGCATTAGCCAGTTCGTTAATGTACGGGGCGTTCGGATTGGTGAGAATCTGGCTGTAGCCGTGGTTCTCCATCATGATCACAAAGACATGGTCCAGACGCGGAACACCGCCGGGAATTGGACCTTCCGCGGCGAACACCATATTCACCGTCGCCGCAGTCAAACAGCTGAGAAGTTTAGCTTTTCTTTTCATACTTTCACCTTTTCTTGTTGAACAGTTTTCGGCCTCTTCGTCCAAATCTAGAGGCGCGACTCAATGAACTGTAACAAGGGATCACTACGGTTTCGTTAGAAGACGGTGAATGTCGTGTGAATAATATAACAGCGGCAACGCTACTTCCCGGCGGGGCTCATATCCAGAATCGCAAAGTTGGTCCACTTACCATCGCTGTTCTTGGATTCCAGCACGAACTGCCATTTCCGCAGCTCAGGCTTCCAGACAAACGTATTGACGAATGGCCCGTCGGGGTATTCGAACAGAAACCGGATCGAGTTTCCGTCGCGTTTACCATACCCGAGCGTTTCAGAATAGCGCCCGCCAAACACGTCCAGCCAGTGCGCGACGTACCGCTCGCTCATGTTGTCGTAGCCGATATAAACGTCCACCTCATACGCAGGTGGATCGGCAGTGTCCTTCTCATGAAAGTGCAAGAACTGGTGGTTGTGTGCCCATTCCGCGGCGACCCGATGAGTTACCGGTTGTCCCAGAATTTGTCCGGTCATTTTCCAGGGGCCGGGGAGATGATCCAGTAGATCGTCAAAGAACTGGCGGTTCTGACCNNCACCAACGATGCATATCGTTCCTGTTGCTTGACGCACTCCCTGAGCACGCCCTCTTCGACGAATCCAACCGAACGATAAACGTGGCGCGCGCGGGCATTGTGCTCAAACACATCCAGCCACAGACGGTGCGCGGCCAGTTCGTCGAAGGCTTTGCTCAGCACGGCCTCCAGAACCATGCATCCCAAGCCTTTTCCGGGCTCCGAAACCACAACCCGCATCAACTCTACCGAACGGTTGACGGACACAATACCTCGCAAGATCACATGCCCAATCGGGGAGCCCTGATGCTCTGCGATCCAATACAGCCAATCCGGATCGTTCATCCGCTTCTCATGCGTTGGGAGATCGTCGGCGCCGACCAGGTTGAGTCCGCGAAACTGCTGCTCCAACGCGACGATAAATGCGAGATCCTGGATGGACGCGCGGCGCATGTCATGCAGGAACTAGTCGGCGCGGCGGAATGCCCGGCCGTTGACGAAAACAAATTCAATCCGGCCGCTTGAATCCGGCACCAGGACCAGTTTCGAAGGTTGCACCGCGCCGTTCGCTTCGCCGATCAGAAACTTGTCGCCGGCATGAGTGAATCGCGCAACGGTCCCGTCGATATTGGCTTTCAACGCGCCGCCATCGGCTTCCAATCTAACCTTGCTGGTTCCGTTTACGTAAGCGCCGGCGCATCGGCGCAGGTCCGCGGCATCCAGCGCGTGCGTGGCAGGCTCTGTCTGCGATTTAGGATCGAGTGCGAGCATGGATTCCGAGATCGCATCGGCGAGTTTCGGCATTCCGGACCCGCTTCGATTGGCGACGATGATCACCGCGAACTTCTGTTCCGGCGCCATCCGAATGGTTGACCCATAGCCTGCCCGCGACCCTCCGTGTTCCACCCAGTGCACGCCGCGGCTGGTGGAAAGCTGCAGGCCATATCCGTAGTGATCGTCGCTGCCGGGGATCTCGGCATGCGGACTCGACATGATCGCAATTAATCTCGGCGGAAGAACCTGCCGGCCGTCCAGGCGCCCATCGTTCATGAACGCAATCACCAGTCGCGACAGTTCTAGCGCGCTCGAAAAGATCGAACCCGCCGGCCAACCCGACGCATTGTCCGCCGCGGGCCGGATCACGGCCGGTTTGCCATCCCGAATCTCGTGTCCTTGCGCCAAGGGCCACGTCATCGCCATGCTGGGGCGCAACGTGCTGTGCGTCATTCCCAGCGGCGAAAAGACGCGCTCGGCGATTACGTCCGCGTAAGGCTTCCCGGCGACGGTCTCGGCAAGATAGCCCGCCAGCCAATATCCGGGATTGGAATACGAATAAATCCTGCCAGGTGGCGCAAACAGGAAATCCGCTTTCCACGCGTGGATCCCGATTCCGAGCGCTGTTTCGTCGTGCGATCCGAACATTGGCGCTTCATCGTGAAGACCGGATGTATGGCTCAGCAACTGATTGGCTGTGAGCTGGCCGATGGCCGTGTCCAGTCCGGAGATGTACTGGCTTACCGGCGCATTCAAATCAATTCTTCCTTCAAGCGCCAAGCCCACCACGGCGGACGCGGTGAACATCTTGGTGGTCGACCCTAAGCGGAACAGCATATCGGGTGTCAGCAGCGCGCCGGTATCTACGCTCGCGACGCCGTATCCATGCGAGAAAATTACTTGATCGCCCATCACCACGGCCACAGCGGCGCCGGGAGTTTTGGTGGCCTGCAATTCTTCCAGCGCTGCGCGTTCGATGAAAGCCGGATCAAGTTGGCGGATTTGCGCCGGCGCGGTGAATACAAAGAACGCGAGCGTGGCCGCTGCCAAAACTAGACGGTGCACAGCTTCACCGCTTCTTCAAGCGACTGCATTGGGTCGCGCGTGGGTATAAACTCATGCGCCATGTACCCTTGATAATTTAAATCCGCAATCGCCTTTGCGACGGTTCGCCAATTCAGCTCCTGTGTATCGTCAAGCTCATGCCGGCCAGGCACACCACCGGTATGAAAATGACCGATGTATTGAATATTTTCGCGAATCGTGCGGATGATATCGCCTTCCATGATCTGCATATGGTAGATGTCGTACAGCAGCTTCATGCGCGGCGAGTTGATCCGCTTCATCACGTCCACGCCCCAAGCGGTGTGGTCGCACTGGTAATCCTTGTGATCCACTTTGCTGTTCAGCAGCTCCAGGCACAGCGTGACGCCCTTATCCTCAGCCATCGGCGTCAACTGACGCAAGCCAATCGCACAGTTTTCCTTGGCTTCTTCGTCGGGCATTCCACGCCGGTTGCCGGACATCACGATTACATTGGGCGCCTTGGCCGCCGAGGCCCGTTCGATATTCTCCCTGGTCTCGCGGATCAGCTTCTCGTGATTCTCCTTGCGGTTGAAACCCACGGGGATCGACACCGTACCCGGCGTCATGGAGGGTACCAGCCCATACTTCTGCACTGTCGGCCAATCCGGATGATTGAGCAGATCGATGCCCTTCAGTCCCATGCGAACGGCATTCTTGCACAGATCGTCCAGGCTCATCTTGTCGTAGCACCAGCGGCACACAGATTGCTTTATCCTGCCATCGCTCTGGCCGCGCGCCTGATTCACTAGCCCGGTGAGCGGCGCCGCTCCAGCCGCCTTGAGCATCGAGCGTCGGTTCATGCTGGGGTTCATGGTGGGTATGATATCTGAGTCAGTGGCCGATCTACAAGGGAACTTCTGGATGCAATTGTTCGTCTTCCCTTCGATCGCTATCTGAAAGGACGCATGACAATGAAGAAACTTGCTCTCCTGTTGCTTGTTACGTTCGGCACGATCTCCGCAGCCGACATCTCCGGGAAATGGAATTTCACTCTCGTCAGCTTCGGCGAGGAGATCGGTCACTCCAACCTGGAGCTCAAGCTCGATGGAAACAAGGTTTCGGGCACCTTGAGTGAATTGAAGATCGAAGGGACGCTCCAGGGCGACACCCTGAAACTGACCGCCACGCGGCCGGATGGCGAGAAGTTTGGTGAGCTAGAGGGCCATCTCTCCGGAGCCGAGCTCACTGGAACGGCAAAACGCGGTGACGACGATTTTGAGTGGACCGCTCGGCGCACCGTCGTCGTACACGCCACTCCTCAAACGCGCGATTTCACGCCCACGCAATTCCACCGATTCTTTTCCGGCGCCATTCCTCCCGCGCTGCATATCAATCCCGGCGATACCGTTCGCACCTTTACTGTCGACGCCGGAGGGCGTGATTCCACGAACAAGCGCCGCTCCAATGGTGGCAATCCCGAAACCGGGCCGTTCTACGTGGAAGGCGCCATGCCCGGCGATACGCTGGTGGTGAAATTCAACCGCATCCGTCTGAATCGCGACTCGGCGGAAAGCGGCGATCGCATTGTCGGCAGCGCCCTGAATTCCGGCTATATCGAAGACGCCAAGTACGACGAAAAATTCAGCAGCGAGTGGAAGCTGGATCGCGAAAACGGATTCGCGACGCTCGCAAAACCTTCCGAACACCTCAAGAATTTCCGCGTCAAGCTGCAGCCCATGCTCGGGTGCGTCGCGGTTGCGCCTCCCGATAAACAAACCTTTCAAGCCGGCTGGCTGGGAGGATGGGGCGGCAACATGGACTACAACGGAATCCGGGAAGGCGTTACCGTTTATCTCCCTGTGAACCAGCCTGGCGCTTCACTATTTGTCGGCGACGGCCATGCCACGCAAGGCGACGGCGAACTGACTGGCGACGCGCTGGAAACCTCCATGGACGTCGAGTTCACCGTAAACGTAATTTCGGGAGAAGGCTTGGGCGGCGGCCCTCGCGCTGAAAACGACGAATACATCATGGCGATGGGAATCGCGGGGTCGCTTCCGGACGCGCTCCGGCAAGCCACCACCAGCCTGGCTCGATGGCTGGAGCATGACTATCACCTCAAACCCAATGAAACCGCCATTGTGCTGGGATCATCCATGCGCTACGAAGTGGCGGAGATTGTGGATCCGCAAGTGAACGTAGTCGCGAAAGTGAGTAAGGCCGTTTTAGCGACGTTGAAGTAGCGCACGCACTTTGCGTGCTGCGTTCACACTCGTGTGAACGCCCAGATCGTTCCCGGGCACTTGTGTTCGCAGGAGTGCGAACACGGCACGCACGAGTGCGTGCGCCACAATTTGCTCTTCCGGACGCCCACGGTGATACAGTGGTCGCTATGCGGCGCGCTTTTTTATTTTTCCTTATTGTGGCGGCCCTTCACGGGCAGACTGACCGAGTCAACCAGCGCGTGGAAGCGCTGCTCTCGAAACTAACCCTCGAAGAAAAAATCGACCTGCTCGGCGGCGTCGACGGCTTCTTCGTCCGCGGCGTCTCCACCATCGGACTCCCTCGCCTAAAGACTTCCGACGGGCCTCTGGGAGCACGAAACGACGGTCCTGCCACTACGATGGCCGGCGGCATCGCGCTCGCCGCTACCTGGAATGTTGCGCTGGCCAAGAAGGTGGGCTCGGAAATCGGCCGTGACGCACGCGCTCGCGGGGTTCACTTCATGCTCGGACCCGGCGTCAACATCTACCTCGCGCCCATGAACGGTCGCAATTTTGAGTACTTCGGTGAAGATCCGTTTCTCACTTCGCGGCTCGCAGTGGCTTACATCCAAGGCATGCAAGACCAGGGTGTAAGTGCAACCGTCAAGCACTTCATGGGAAACAATTCCGAATTCGACCGGCACAACACCGACTCCATAATCGACGAGCGGACCATGCGCGAAATCTATCTGCCCGCATTCGAAGCGGCTGTTAAGGAAGCGCACGTCGGATCGGTCATGGATTCCTATAACCTGACCAACGGCGAGCACTTGAGCCAGAACGCGCACCTGAATGTCGACGTCGCGAAGAAGGAATGGGGCTTTGACGGGATCATGATGTCAGACTGGGTTTCTACCTACGATGGCGTAGCCGCGGCGAACGGGGGCCTGGATCTGGAGATGCCCGGCGGCGCAAATATGAATCGCAAAACCCTGCTGCCTGCCATCGAGACCGGAAAAGTCACCGTCGCGACCATTGACGACAAAGTGCGGCGTATCCTGCGCACTGCTGTTCGATTCGGCTGGCTCGACCGCGATCAGACCGATCGGACTGTACCGTTGGTGAACGGCCCCGGTAAACAAACCGCGCTACAGGCGGCTCGAGAAGGAATGGTGCTGCTCAAGAATGACCGGGGTCTGCTTCCGTTGAGCAAAACAAAAATCAAAACCATTGCCGTAATCGGTCCGGATGCGTATCCGGCTGTGCCCACAGGCGGCGGCAGCGCGCAAGTGCGTCCATTCGCCGCCGTCAGCATTCTACAAGGACTCAGCGACGCGCTGGGGTCCGACGCCAAAGTCTACTACAACCGCGGCATCGCAACGTGGAGCCAATTGGCAAATTCAACGCAGTTTTTTACATCGGCCGACAACGGAAAGCCGGGCGTCACTGTCGAGACCTTCGGCGATCAGGATTTTTCTGGTTCGCCGGTGTCCACTCGCGTGGCACGGCATATGACTCAGCGGCCGCGATTTTCATTCGCAGATTTGAGCAACATCGATTTTGGGGAAATCAACGAATCGCAGAATCAAACGCCAATGGGCTCCTCAATACGCTGGACCGCCTATTACAGCGCGAAGGCTTCTGAAAAATTTGAAGTTTTCACCGCGATACCCGGCGAGGGCGGCGGGCACCGCTTGCTGATTGATGGCAACGTGGTGCTGGACAATTGGGAAATTCGGAAAGCGTTGATCGATCATAAAACCATCGAGCTCAGCGCCGGTCCACATAAGGTTGTATTCGAGCAATTCCAGCCTCCACGACCCGGTCCTTTCTCCGGCGGCGTTCAGGTGGGTATCGTTCCCGAAGACAGGTTGGTAGATCCGGCCGCGAGGGCGCTGGCAGCTCAAGCGGACGTAGTAGTGCTTGCCGTTGGCTTCGACCCTGAAAGCGAAAGCGAGGGAGGCGACCGCACTTTCAGCCTTCCCCCCGGCCAGGACGAATTGATTCAAGAAATAGCGGCCGTGAATAAGAATACGATTACCGTGGTTACATCCGGCGGAGCCGTGGATACAAATGGGTGGCTGGATCGTGTTCCCGCGCTGTTCGAGGCCTGGTATCCGGGGCAAGAAGGCGGCGCCGCGCTCGCTGAGATTCTCTTCGGCGAAGTGAATCCTTCCGGGCGTCTCCCGATTTCGTTCGACCGGCGATGGGAAGACAATCCATCAAACGCCAGTTACTATCCGGAACCGGGAACCACGCGCGTGGTGTATAAGAATGGAGTGTTTGTGGGCTACCGCGGCTACGATCACGCTGGAACCAAGCCGCTGTTCCCCTTCGGATACGGCCTTTCTTACACCTCATTCAAGTACAGCCATCTGGATATTCATCCGTTGAAAGAAGACGCATCCGGCAACTTATATGAAGTCACTTTGAATGTGACCAACACTGGGAGCCGCGCCGGCAGCGACGTTTGTCAGCTCTACATTGGCGACCAGCACGCTAAGGTGCCAAGGCCGCCCAAGGAACTGAAGGGTTTTTCGAAGGTGAATTTGGCCGCGGGCGAGACGCGGACGGTTCACATGAAGCTGGATCGCAGATCCTTCAGTTACTACGACGCGAATGCGAAAGATTGGCGAGCGGACGCGGGCGAGTTCGCAGTGCTGGTAGGCCGGTCGAGCGCCGATATTCAACTGGAAGGCAAAATCACCCTGCCGAAAACCTTGTAGGTCTGGTTGTGGGGCAGGATGCCATCCTGCGCGCGGTTACCAACCTGCCCTACACTCTGAAACTGAGTCTAGCCAGGTTACACGCGCGGATCTTCGCTCTTGCGGCTCAGATCCTCGGCCAGGATAATGGCTTCGGCCAGATCCTTCATCGGCCGGCGCAGACGGCGGCTTTCGTTGCGAAGGCGCAGATACGCTTCCTCTTCGCTGAGGCCGTATCTTTGCTGCAGAATGCCTTTACCGCGTTCCACCAGCTTGCGCGTCTCCAGTTGGCGCTTCATTTCCTGCGTTTCTTCAAGAAGCCGGGCGTTCGCTTCCGTCAGCAGAGATTTCGAAATCACTCCGCCCATCTGCTCGCCGACGAAGGTCAGCAATGCTATTTCCTCGGACGTATGCCGATGGGCCTGCCGGTGATGAACATTGATGACGCCGATAACATCGCCGCCGCTCACCAGCGGAACCGAGAGAAAGGCTTCGTAAGTATCTTCGATCAGCGCGGGAAACCGCTTGAATCGCGCGTCGGCTGCAGCCTTGGATGAGAGCGCCACTACGGATTTGTGCTCAGCCACCCATCCGGTAACACCTTCGCCCATTTTCATGCGCAGATTTCCGAGGGCGGCAGCGTGAGGTACTTGCGATGCACGCAAAACCACTTCATCACTATCCGCTTCTAGCAGGTAAACCAGGCATGCATCGCACTCCGTCACCTGCGCCGTTAGTCCGACAATCTCTCCCAGCATCTCATCAAGGGACAATTCGGAACTGACAATACTGCTGATCCGGTGGAGAAGCGCGACGTGGGAACTTGGCGGCTCCATAACGCGTACTGTGGCCATACTTCAGGGTATTCCGCCCAGCACTGGCCGGTCCAATCAATAATTCCTATCGGGATTAATCAGATTCATGTGTTACATTCTGCATTCCGGCTCAAACGATTGATAGTACTTAGCTTAATGCACGTGCGCTTGGTCCTGAAGATTGTGGACGATGAACAGGACACAGCCTCCCTTTGTGGTGGCGGCAGTATGGTCCTTATCCGGACTCCCGGCCGAATAATCGCCGGCTGTCATAGTATGGTCCTCGAAAATCAAATCACCCTCCACCACGTAGCAATGCTCCAGGCTCGCATGATGATGGGAGGGCAAACGCGCACCGGGCGCCATTCGGACCAGCGATGCAAGTTCTCCGCGAATGGGATCTTCGTAGAGCTTCGCCATGGACACGCCCTCGAACGGAGTCGGCTGCCAGCTCATCTGAGCGCCGCGGACCAAAGCCACCACGCCCCGGGGCAACACGCTCTCACTAAGGACTCGGCGTCGTAGACTGGCGGGAGGTGCAGAAGCGGGAATCGTCCGGGAAAGCTGGACTGCCAGATCGCCGGATTCGCGCACTTCGGCTGCGCACACCGAGCACGAACTCAGATGTCGCTCGAACGTGCTCGACTCAGCTTCATCCAGAAGTCCTAGGGCATAGAGTGATGCGCGATCCCCATCGTCGCATTTTTGCATTTGGCCCACCCCTCATTATCGTACAGCGTCTTTCAACAATTCGCGAAGCCGGCCTACTGCCAGCCGAATTCGCGTTTTCACCGTCCCCAACGGCTCACCCAACTTGTCGGCGATTTCCGAATGGCTCAACCCCCCAAAGAAAGCTAACTCCAGGGCCTGCCGCTGCTCTAACGGGACCGCCGCCAACGCGTGCATCACCGAGCGGCTGCTTTGACTGGCGATGGCCAGACTTTCTGGACTGGGCTGCCGGGATATCACGTCGTGCAGCTCCTCCACCTTGACCGTGGTTCGCATCCGTGCGGCCCGCGAGCGCCGCCGGTCCATTGCCCGGCTTCGCGCCAGGATGACGATCCATGCCGCCGCCGAGCCACGCTGCTCATCAAAGCGAGCTGCGGCATCCCAAACTTGCTTGTAAACATCCAAAACCACTTCCGACGCATCGGCTTCATCCTGCAGGATTCGCATGGCGATAGTGTAGGCAAGCTGACTGGATTCGTCGTAGAGTGCCGCGAGAGCGGACTCATCCCGCGAGACGCAACGGCGAATGTAATCCCCCCAGGCCGCTTCCCGCAGAGCTGCACTCGCCGGTTCACCCATTGAAGATTATTGAATGAGTCTATCACGCGCACCGGGTCTATCACGCTCAACACTACGCTGCCCGTGAGTTGTTGGATCTCTGTTTTTTGAGGAAATTAGCGTGGCGAGAGATTTTCTTCTCGAATCGGAATCCGAATCGCCCCCCGAACCGTACCAGCTATGTCACAGGATGACAATTCATTCGACCCAGGAGAAGAGAATATGAACCAAAACATTCGCCGATTGCATCGGCTGAGCTCTGCGCTGCTATTGCTCGGCGCCAGCGCTTTCGCCGCAAGCCATCGGAATGGTCCCATGCTACTCGAAGATCAAACCGCCAATCTCAACGACTTCTATATATTCCGGAGTTACGAGAACGGCAAGAGTGATCGAGTCGTTATGAGCATGAGCGGGCAAGGCTTCCAGAACCCGGACAACGGTCCAAGCTACTACAAGTTTTCCGACACCGTTACATACCGGTTCAACATCAACAATCAACGCGGTCTGGACGGAAACCCGGACCTCATCGTGGATTTCACCTTCAGCACCTTGTTGCGGCCGAATCCCACCTTTGTCTCTTATTTCGGGACCATCAAGAGCATTGATGACCCGGGAATTTTTCTCTATCAGACCTACACGGTGACCATCCGGAATCAAACCACCGGCCAGGTCACCGTTCTGAACGCGGATGAGAATGGCCACGCTCTTTCCGTGGCTCCTCCAAACTTGGGCCCGAAGAGTACGCCGAACTATGAGGCCACGCTCGGCCAACCCTCTGTGTTCACGCTCGTGAATGGATGGCGCGTGTTTGCGGGACCGCGCGATGACGCGTTCTTCTTCGATAGCGGCGCAACTTTCGACACGCTGAATTTCCGCGCACCAGCTCCGGTGCTTACAGGAGCTGCAGAAATCGGCCCCGGTCCAGGGTATCCCAAAGCGGTGGACGGTTTCGCGGGTTACAACATCAGCCTGATTGCCCTTGAGTTGCCGATCACCGCAGTCACCGTCGATGGCAAGGTGCCCGGCAGTTCGACGGCCCCCGACGCCAAGATCGCCGCCTGGGCTTCCACTCTTCGCCAGCAGGTTACCGTGCGTCCATCACCGTCCGATCCGTTGTACTTCGGCGACTTCGTGCAGGTGGATCGCGTAGCCAATCCTCTTACGGTGGAAGCTCTCATTCCGCTTCCCATGAAGGATTACTGGAATCGCAGCGTCCCGTCGGGCGACCAGCAGTTCGCTCAATACATCGGAAATCCGTTCTTTGCGACAGGAATTCTCAATGGCGTTTTCGGTCTTCCGGTTCCTCCGGCCCCGCGTAAAGACCTGCTGGGTATTTTTGTGCCTGACATCACTCGCATCGACCTTACTATCCCTCCAACGTCGCTCGCGGAGCAGAATCGCCTGGGCCCATTGGGTGGCGACAACGCTGGTTGGCCCTTTGGCGGACGCCGGCCTAACGACGACGTAGTAGACATCGGACTCCGTGCAATAGCCGGGATTCTGGTTCCTGGATTCACGAACGCTCCGCCGCTCGGCGACGGCGTGAACGAAAACGATGTCCCCACGCTCGATCACTTCCCGTTCCATGCGCCGCCGCACGCCGGCTATCTCCATAGTCAGGAGAACGGCACCAACGGTCAGGGCATGCCGACCGGCCAGTAAAAATGTGGGGCAGGTTGTTAACCTGCGCGCCGATTGCCAATCGGCGCAAACTGTGCGGGTTAACACCTGCCCCATCCACAAGGAGAACCCATGAAACTATTTACCTATGTTTTTTTGTTCGCCTGCACTTCCTGTTGGGCGCAATCCACTGCCGACCGTGTTGTTGGCGCGCTATCGGATCGCGCGCTGGCCGAACAAGTCGCCATGCTCAAGACCGACGATCGCATTGCGATGTACAGCGCCATTGTGAATGCCAAACCCAGTGATCCCGCGCATTACCAGGTCCTGCTGGCATCCGCATACGTCCAGAAGTCGCGTGAGACTACCGACTTTTCATACCTGGATAATGCCGTTTCTGTTCTTAACGGCGTGCTCTCGTCGGACAGCTCGAACTACGAAGCGCTTCGCCTCCTTACCGAGACGCAGTTGGAACGCCACTTGTTCTCTACTGCCGTGGAATCTTCGCGGCGCTTGATCCAGATCAGCCCGGCGGATCCGTGGAACTGGGGCACCCTGGGGGATGCGTACGTCGAGATGGGCGACTATGACAAAGCCGCGGAAGCCTACCAGAAAATGGTTTCTCTCCGGCCCGATCTGGCCAGCTACAACCGTGCGGCCCATTTTCGATTTCTCTACGGCGACGTGCCGGGCGCTATAGCCATCATGAAAAAAGCAACCGAGGCCGGGAGTTCTTCGGCGGAAAACGTCGCATGGTGCATGGTCGATCTCGGAAGTATCTACTTCAAGAGCGGCCAGCTTCCATTGGCGCAACAATCCTTCACGGATGCTCTGCGGACTTTCAAGAACTACCATCCGGCGTATGCGGGCCTCGGCCGCGTGCTTGCGCAAACCGGCGATGTTGCCGGAGCCATCGCCAACTACCGCCGTGCGCAGGAAATCACCCCGCTTCCGGATTACGCCGCCGCACTATATGACCTTTATAAGAAGACTGGCCAGAATGATCTAGCCGCGAAGCAGATGGATCTGCTTGACGTGATCGACAAGATGTCCGTTGCTAGCGGAGAAAAGGCCAACCGCAATCTGGCGCTCGCGTTCGCCGATCACGACGTGAAGCTCGATCGCGCGCTTCAGTTGGCCCAGGGCGAACTGGAATTCCGCCGGGATGTTTATAGTTACGACGCGCTCGCTTGGGCGCTATACAAGAACCATCGCATCACGGAAGCGCGCGAGTATATGGAGAAGGCACTCGCGCTCAAGACCCCGGAGCCTGGATTCCGCCTCCACTCCGAAATCATCATGAAGGCCGCAGCCGAACAGTCTCAAGAAAGGTCCACCCAATGAAAATCCTGATTTTCTTTCTGGCTCCCGCGCTTGCTATCTGCGCTGACCAAACTCCGGTTCAGCGGCTCTTTGACGGGAAGCTGACTGCTTCCGAACGGGCGACGGCCTGCTTCGCGCTCCGAGGCAACTCAGAACCGGACGTCGTTAGTGCGATGGGGAAAGCGCTCGAAGATCCGGCCGTGCTCTCATGTGCGGCCGACAACCTGCGGATCGCCGGCGCAATTGACACGCTCAAGCAGGCTTTATCGAATCAGGACGGGCAGGTGCGTGCAGCCGCGGTCCGTCAACTGGGCACCTTTCAAAAGCCAGAGCTGCTCGAAGTCATCTTTCAAGCGGCTCAGGACATAAACCTCCTGGTCGCGACCAACGCGCTCGCCGGCCTGAACGAGTACAAGGACCCAGTAGTGATCCCCTATCTCTCGAATCTCGCAAAAAGAGGCGGAATGGTTGGCGACATGGCTCTGGATCGTCTTGCGCAACTCGAATCCGCAACGGCTTTGGTTGTTGCCCGCGGCCTGCTCGCGAGCTCACAGGTTCCGGACCGGCTGTATGCGATGCGAGTGATTGGCGCGTTCGGAGACGCGTCGGACTTAGTTGAGCTCGACAAGATCGCCAAGTCTACTCCCGAAAACCTTTCACAGCGCAACCGTGGTTTCGGGTTCATGCCGGCCATCAATCTCGCACGGGCAGCCCAGTCGGCCATTGCGTCGATTCAATCACGGAGTAAATGAGCAAGCATATGAGCAATCGCCTGTCGAAAATGCTTTGGTTGGTGGTGGTGAGCGCGGCGGCTTGCGTCGCTCATCCCATGGGGAATTTCAGCGTCAATCACTACGCGAAGATCACGATCGGCCAGGGGAGGGTTGAGATCCGCTATTTGCTCGATATGGCTGAAATTCCCACTTTTCAGGAGATTCGGCAGCTCGATATTGCTCCTACCGCTGACGCCCCCAGCGCCTATGTCACGAGACAGGAGCAGCTTTTGAAGGGAGGAATTTCGTTGGAGAGCGATGGGGAACCTGTCCGACTGGATACCGTCTCTCGCCAGGCCGCGTTCGCCGAGGGTGCGGGTGGCTTGCCGACGATGAAAATCGCGTTCGTGTTCCGGGGCAAGCTGGATGCCACTTTGGGCGCTCACAAACTTTCTTACCTCGATAACAACTTTTCCGGACGCGCAGGTTGGAAGGAAATCGTGGTTCTCAGCGACGGAGTTGCGATTCTCGACAGTTCAGCTTCCGGTACCGATCGCAGCCGGGAATTGACCAACTATTCCACTGATGTTTTGAACAGCCCTCCTCAGCAACTGTCCGCTCTGGTTGGCTTCAAGAGTACGGCACATCAGGCACTCGCACCTCAGAGACAGCGGCATCGGAGCGTAGCTCGATCCTCTCCCAGCATCGTGACGGCATCCCCGGCTGCTCCGCTGTCATTCGCAGCCCACGCTCAGAACACACCACGCAGCCGTTTTACTGAGCTAATCTCGACGCAAGGTAAGTTGAGCTTCTGGGTATTGATATCGGCTGCTCTGATCGCTGCTGGTCTGGGTGCACTGCATGCGCTGGAGCCGGGACACGGCAAGACCATCGTCGCCGCCTACCTGGTCGGTTCACGCGGCACGGCAAGACATGCGGTGTTGCTAGGAATCGTGGTGACCGCTGCACACACGGCAGGTGTGTACCTGTTAGGAGCCTTGACCCTCTATGCATCGCGATACATCGTTCCCGAGCAGCTCTATCCATGGCTGGGAGCGATTTCCGGTCTGAGCGTTGCCGGACTCGGCATTTTCATTTTCCTGAAACACTGGACCGGCGAAACCGGCGAGCATTCGCACGCCCCGGGAGAGAGCCATTCGCACTGGTTTTCTTCTTCTAATTCGAAACCAGCCGAGCGTGCCTTGTCACTGCGCGAACTCTGTCTGCTGGGCATCACGGGAGGAATCGTGCCTTGTCCGGCGGCGCTGGTGGTGCTGTTGAGCGCTTTCTCGCTTCACCGGATAGGATTCGGATTATTCTTGATCACCGCATTTAGTTTGGGACTGGCGCTTGTACTAGTGACGGTAGGGCTGACCATGGTCTACGCTAAACGAGCGATTTCAATTCGCGTGCGTGCGGGCAACGCTGCCTTCCGCTATCTTCCCTTATTGTCATCCGCGTTCATGGTGATGCTGGGTGTGGGAATAACGGCATCTGCTGTCGCATCAGTTCAAGTCTGGCACGGGATTTTCTCCACGGAAAAACTGGTTCCGTTCGTGACCGTAATTCTGCTGGGGCTGTTCCTCGGAATGCGTCATTCCACAGACGCCGACCACGTGGTGGCAGTCTCCACTATTGTTAGCCGCCAAAAGTCCATCAGAAGCTCGGCGACGATTGGGTTGCTATGGGGATTAGGACACACGCTCACGATTTTTCTAGTGGGTTCCGCGATCATTATTTTCGGTTTCGTGATCCCGCCTCGTCTCGGGCTGAGCATGGAGTTTTGCGTGGCCTTGATGCTTATTCTGTTGGGTGTTTTGAACCTCACCGGTGTCATGCGCTCGGTTACGGAGCGCCTTACCCCCGTGTCCATCGGAAAACTAGGTCTCTTTCAAACCGCTCGACCGTTGGTGGTGGGCCTGGTACACGGTCTGGCCGGTTCGGCTGCGGTCGCCCTCTTAGTCCTTTCCACCATCAAGAGTCCTCTGTGGTCGACGGCTTACCTGCTGGTTTTCGGTTTCGGCACGATGCTGGGAATGATGCTCATGACGGCCGCAATCTCAGTGCCTCTGGTTTACACCGGCAAGAAATTCTTTAAGATCAATCGGCACCTGACCGCGATTTCGGGTGTCGCAAGCATGGCTTTCGGCATCTTCCTGGTTTACCAGATCGGCTTTGTCGACGGACTGTTCACTACACAGGCGCACTGGATTCCGCGATGAGCGATGCCTCGGGATCGTAGCACGTATCGGACAATCGTAATATTGCCCGTGCTAGCATCGCTATGGTGAGATCAGTAGCACTCATAGGTCTTCTTTGCGTTACTCTCGCGTGGGCGCTGAGCGGAGGGCGACTCTCGGGCGTGCTGAAAGACGTCACCGGCGCCGTGATTCCGGGCGTCAAACTCAAGCTCGTGAACTCCGCGCTGAAGAGCGAGTTTGACGCGACCTCCGATACGCGGGGATTCTATTCGTTCCCCGCGCTCCCCGTGGGCCGCTATGATCTAACGGTTGAGGTGGACGGGTTCCAGCCGCAGAAGAAAACTAATATTGCCATTGATGCCGACGCGGCGGTGACGCTGGATGCCACGCTGGAGGTGAAGCAGCAATCGGAAGCCATAACGGTGAGCGCTGCCGAAGCCAACGTCCAAACTCAAGTCGATACCGTCGCTACCCATTTGGGAGAAGTGGTGCAGGATACCCAGATCCAGGCGATCCCTCTAAACGGCCGCAGCTACACTGACCTGCTCGCGATTCAACCGGGCGTCAGTCCGGTGACGACCCTGACTCCAACGTCGGTGATCATGGCGGGCGTCACAGGTACTATCAATCCTTCGGGCGACGCGAATCCCGGAAACGTTTCCATTGATGGCCAGCGCGAATCGGCCAACGGATTCATGGTAAACGCCGTCGATGTGCAGGAGCACATGAACGGCGGAACGTCGATAATTCCGAACCTGGACTCCATTCAGGAGTTTCGCGTTCTCACCAACAACTTCGATACCGAATACGGCAACTACAACGGTGGGATGATCAACGTCGTCACCAAGTCCGGCAGCAACTCTTATCACGGCGGTGCTTTTGAGTTTCTGAGAAACACGCTTTTGGACGCCAGGACTTTTTTCGACCCAACACGAGGTGTATACCGCCAGAATCAGTACGGCGGAACAGTTGGTGGCCCCATCAAAAAGGACAAGCTGTTTTTCTTCCTGGATTATCAAGGTACAGGTACGGTGGAAGGCATTTCATTGCCTGTAACAACGGTGCTCTCTAATCAGGAACGTGCCGGCAACTTCAGCGACGCCGAAAGTACGCTGACGGGAAAAGTGAACGGCTCGTACCTCGCTAATCTGCTCACAGGTAAGCTCGGTTATGCTGTTTCCCAGGGCGAACCTTTCTACACGCCCGGCTGCAATTCCAATACGCAGTGCGTTTTTCCCGGCGCGATCATTCCGCAATCAGCATGGTCGGCGCCCGCCAAGCATCTGCTGCAATATATTCCGGCGCCGAACATCGGCTCCAATCTGTTTTCTACTTCCGCCTATCCCGAGACCGTGCGGGATGACAAAGCTGGCGCCCGCGTGGATGCGAACACGCGCCTGGGTCAGATCTCCGGTTACTATTTCATTGACAACTACCGGCTGGACAATCCGTATCCCGGCGGGCAAGGCGGCGCAAGCGTCCCGGGCTTTGATGCCCTGACGATCGGGCAGGCGCAGGAAGTCACAATCGGCGATACAAAGGTCTTGGGCCCAACTACGGTCAATGAATTCCACATCGGTTTTTTGCGAAATGTAAACAATATTGGCGAGCCGCACGGAGGTCTGGGTGCAACACTTCAATCACAGGGCTTTGTCACCGGCCCTGGGACGCAAGGTATCGTCATCCAAGCTCCTCAGTTCCAAGGCGTGGAAAATGTCGCATTCCCGTCCTTTGTGATGGGCGTTCCGATTACCAACACCTTTCAGTGGAACAACACGCTGTATCTCAGTGATGCGCTCTCACGGGTGATAGGCACCCACACGCTGAAGTTCGGTGCACAGTTTCACATCGATCAGGTCAACAGTAACCCGAATGCGACGTTCAACGGGACGTTTAATATCGATGGAACCGCAACTGGCAATCCATTCGCCGACTTTCTATTGGGTCTTCCGAGTAACTTCACTCAGACAACCGGGCAGCGCTTCTATCTCCGGAACCACTACGCAGCGGCATTCGTTCAGGACAGTTGGCGGGCACGTCCCAACCTGACACTCAACTACGGCTTGCGTTGGGATCTGATCGAGCCATGGTCGGAAAAATACAACAACATCCAGACCAACGTGCCCGGCGAACAATCGGTTCTCTATCCCAACGCGCCGCCCGGATTGGTGGTTCCTGGAGATCCCGGCATACCCTCGACGCTCTCGCCCACCAAGTATCGCAACTTCGCTCCACGGATTGGCCTGGCCTATTCGCCGAACTTTGAAAATGAAATCCTCAAGAAGATCTTCGGCAACGCTGGAGAGAGCAGCATCCGTGCCAGTTATGGCATCTTCTACACCGCGTTCCCTGGGCTCAGCGCCGGAATCATGTACGGCATCCCTCCCTACGGATATACCTACCTGAGCCCCGCGCCGCCGCTTTTCGCCACACCGTTCACCAACGCCGGAAACGGTGCGCAAAATGCCGATCCATTTCCATTTACCTTCCCACCGCACAACGTGTCCGCACAAAATCCCTATACCGGATTCAACTTTACTTCCGTGATCCCGATTAGCGCTGACCCATACTTTTATTACCGTAATAACATCTCTTATACCGAAAACTACATGTTTTCCATTCAGCGCCAGATCGCGGGGAATGCCCTGCTTACCGTTAGCTATGCGGGAAATCAAGGCCATCATCTATTGGTATTGTTGCCGGTCAATTTGGGCAATCCTCTGCTGTGCTTGAGTCTCAGCCAACCGAGCGAAGTCGCTCCCGGCAGCGGCACTTGCGGACCGTTCGGCGAGGACGCCGGTTACACGACCGCATCGGGTAAGTATTATCAGGGAACGCGAGTCGGCCTCGGTCCGGACTACGGATCAATAACAGCCCAAAAGACTATCGGTAATTCCAACTACAACGCGCTCGAAGCTACCTTTCGTCTGGACCTCGGAAAGCGAGCCACTCTGCTGGCCGGCTACACCTTTTCCAAATCGATCGACGATTCTTCGAATCTCGGCGAGCAGATTAACCCGTTCAACGAGCGTTTGACGCGCGTCATCTCGTCCTGGGACATGACACACAACTTTGTCGCGACGTACACCTATGCCCTTCCCTTCCGTTTCACCGAAGGATGGAATCTTTCAGGCACAACGCGATTGGCCACGGGATTTCCGGTGACGCTCTTCGACGATTCTGACCGCTCGCTTCTAGGTACGCTCGGCAACGGCGTAAACAATGAACTGCTGGACACGCCGCAGATGACGTCCGGACCCCTTCAACTCAATACGAACCCGCGCAACGGCCAGCCCGCGTTCAATACCAGCCTGTTTGCTCCCGAGACTTTGGGCCAGTTGGGGAATGCTCCCCGGCGTCTCTTCCATGGTCCGGGAATTGAGAATTTCGACATCGAGCTCAGCAAAACTATTCGGATCACCGAATTCAAGTCTTTCGATATCCGGGTAGAAGCTTTCAATGTCTTTAACCACGCGCAGTTCTACGGACCGTCTTCGGTGGATGGCGAAGTCAATGATCCAAACTTCGGGAGCGTAGTCAGCGCCGCCGCTCCGCGTCTGATTCAAGTAGCGGCAAAGTTTCATTTCTAACATTTTAAAGGGACAAGCGTCGCCCAGAATACTAGGCGCTGGTTCTCCATTTCGTACCGGGGGTGCCAATAAAGCTGTACACCTGCCGGGATTGGATCTACACTTCTGACAAGAAAATATGAATAGCAAACCGCACATTGTTCGACGATATTGATTCCCAACAACGTATTGGACCCGAATCGATATCTTGTTCAGAGTAATAAGAACGCATTCAGGAGGACAATATGAATATTCTGGCTGGTTCAATCAGGCGCGTCATCCCATTGTGGGCCGTGCCAATCGCTCTGACTTTGTTTGCCGTGCCGCAGGTGGCTCGCGCGGACGTTGATCCCGTCTTCTGCGGTGGTACACTATTTGGACCGTTATGCGCAATGGCGTCATTACGGGAGCTCCCAATTTCGTAAAGTTCGGCAACCCGCAGCCGCTCAAATCCTTTTCAGCCTTTACTTGCATAGGTGCTTGTGGCGGCTTTTTGAACTCTGTTTCCCTTTCGCTACTCAACGGGGCGGGCGGCTCCGCTAGTGATACGGTCGCGGGATTCAACGCTGGGTATTGTGGGTTCGGACGTCAGCATTCCGTTTGCGAATTGGGTGTCTCCTAGGGCGTTTATATGGACGGACGCTGGACCAACCGGGGGTGGTGGATTCGCCTTCCTTAACTCGATTGGAACGCTCAATGGCCGCTTCGGAGTTCCATTCGCGAACGAGCTGATTGTGGGTGATCCTCCAGACACCTTTCAGCTCCTTGAAGCGTTGGATAAGGTCTTGGGCGGGAACGGCATATCGCCTTCTCCCATCGACATCTCGTCTGACATCGGTTCCGACGGGAGCGTTAACATTCCTTCCGGCGATACGCCGAGAATGGACCCTGCGCCTGAGCCGGCCTCAATTGGTTTGCTATTTCCGGCCGTCGCGAGTGTTGCCATTTGTTTCCGCCGGCGGAGACGTGCGGCGGAAGCCAATTGACGATCGCTCGCAGCTAGACGGCTGCCGTCTTATTCAATGCGAACGAGTTGCTGCTGGATCTCGCCTGTGACTCTGGCTTCGCCCGGTCCGACGTACATGTTTACCTCGGATCGAATTCCGAACTCCGGAAGATAGACGCCAGGTTCAATGGAGAAACAGGTTCCGGCGATGATCCGGCGGTCGTCGTGAGTTTCGAGATTATCCATGTTGGCGCTGGTGCCGTGAACTTCCTCGCCGATGGAGTGGCCGGTGCGGTGAACGAAGTATTGGCCGAAACCTTGTTGATCGATGTAGCCGCGAGCGGCGTCGTCCACTTCGAATCCGTGGATCACCTGGTTGTGGCTGATCGCGTGCTTTACCCGCTCGATGGCGCGGTCGCGCCCACCGCGCACAACCTCGAACACGTTTTGTAGCGCGGCTGGCGGATCGCTACCGCAATAGCCAGTCCATGTGATGTCGTAGAAAACGGCGCCGGGCTTGTCGAGCTTCGCCCACAGGTCTATCAACACTGCGTCTTTCCTACGAATGGGAAAGCTGCCTTCTGCTTGCGGTTCGTAATGCGGATCCGACATATGGGCGTTCACGCCAACGATTGGCCCATGGTCCGTTACCAGGCCGGCCTTCTCGAACCCTTCGCGGACAAAGCGATTCACCTGCCATTCGGTGATGGTCTCTCCGGCGTTCAGGGCTGCGGCGATTTTCTGGAATGCTTCGGCGCGCACGCGGTCCACACGACGGCCGGCTTCCAGATGCATCTCCAACTGCTCAGCCGTCCAGCGCGATTCGAATAGCTGGATTAAGTTGGCCGAGCTCACCACCTCGACGCCCGTACCGCGCACTAATTCCAATGTCCCGCCATCTATCAACGAGACGTACGGAATGGCGCAATTGGGCGAGTATTGCATCGCGACCCGGCGGCAACCTTTGAGTAATGCACTGAGGCCATCCGTCTGAGCGGCCCAGCTGGAATATACTTCCATCTCTCCCGGCAAACCAGCCAGCACGCCTGATTCGATTGCGTGCACCAATCCCTTTGGTTCGCCTTGCGCGGGAATCAAGTAATACCAGCGGCGGGTGGCGATTCGGCCGGAGCCCAAGTTCAAAATCCGATAGGCTAGCGGATCTCTGTGATGATGGTCGAAGAACAACCAGCCATCCAGCTTTTCCTCTCGAAGCGCTTTCTGAATTTCCTCTATTTGCATATTTAAGTCTCGAAAAATGGCTTCCACTTTTCTGGCGGTGGGGGCGACGTCATCAGGCTGATAACGATCAAACTGATGACGGAGGCGCCCAAGGCCGGATAAACCGCATCCAGATCGAAGCCTGCCAGATTCCATCCGACCGTTACTGCTGTTCCCAACGCGATGGATGTGATAGCGGCCACAGTGGTCGCCCGTTTCCAAAAAAAGACTGCCATCACGACGGGCGTCACCGCTGCCCCATAGACCGTATAAGCGTACAGCGCAGCTTTCAGGATGGATTCGAAGCGGGTAGCCTGCAACAGCGCAAAAAGACCGAGTAAGACCACAATCACTCTCGACATGACCAGCTTGCGGCGTTCGGAAGCATTCGGGTTGACAAAGCGGCCGTAAACATCGTGAATGAGATTCGTCGCTGGTGAGAACAAATAATTGTTAGCGGTTGAAATTACCTTCGCGAAGATTCCGCCCAGCAAAATGGCGCCTACCAGCGGGGGAAGGCCCCTGAATGCGGTGATTGGAATGATTTCGCGCGGCTTGTCCGTCTGGAACAGCGAACTACCGATCACCGCTAGCGTCACCAGCAACGTCTCAAGCAACAGCGTCCCCACAATCCATCCGTAGACCGCGAACTTAGCGTCTTGTTCCGACCGTGCGGAAAAGAACTTCTGATACATGCCCTGATTTCCGATCAGCAGCAGCATGGTGGGAATCATCAAGCCGAACGCTTGGAGCACCGTGAGGTTCCCGAACACTTGGAAATGCGTGGGAGGAAGGACCGCGGTGACATGCCGCCAGCCTCCGGCTTTCTCGAGCACCATCGGAACGGCAACGATGACAATTGTAGTGACCAGGGCGCCAATGACAAGATCGAGATAAGCAATCGATGCCATGCCGGCGGCCGCGGTGAACACAATAACGAAGGCCGCGATGATGCACATCCCCTGGTCGCGCGAGATGGAATCCGGGAAGATGAGATGCAGGATGTCGCCGCCGCCCTTGAACTGATAGCTGGCGATCACGGTGTAAGAAATAACGATTGCGATGGTTCCCATAACGCGCGCAGTTGCGTTATATCTAACCTCGAGAAGATCGGGAACGGTAAATTGCGCGAATCGCCGCGCGCGGCCCGCGATCAGCGCGATGACGATAAGCCCGGCCCATCCACCAGCCCCTTGCCATAGCGCGGCGAAGCCGTTCTTGTAGGCGTTTTCTGCACCGGCAAAGAGGCTACCCGCGCCGATCCAGGAAGACAGCAGCGTAAATACCAAAACGGGCCAGGGCAACTTGCGGCCAGCCACTAAAAAATCCGCCTGATTCTTCACCGACCGCGTTTTGATGATGGTGACACCGCACAGCGTGCCCACCACAATAGCCAGCACCACCGCGTAGATCATGACGGGCGGACGCCGCTTCCCTCGGAGTCGGGCATCGCGGCAAGCTTCCGATGACGTACGCGAGTGTTCAGGTTCAGCACGCCTGCCACGTCTTTCGTATCCACCACCCGGAAGTCCAGGACGTCATCCAACCAGTCCTGGCTAAGTCCATTCCAGTATTGAGTAGCAACGGTCAGTGTATACTCTTGGCGGGCAAGCAAGCAATCGATCTCGAAATCCACTTCAAGCGACTCGCCGGGTTCAAATTGCCCCAACTCGATGCGCTCCAGGCGTGTGTTAGTTCCAAACACGTCCATTCCAATGCGATTGCGAATTAGAATGCCTACCACTGGATTCGACACGGCTTTCTGAAAAGTGGCGCGCACTCGAATGACAACGGTCTCGCCGGGTTTAAATGCCCGGCACGTCTGTTCCAACTTATTCAGCATTCGCGCATCCACGATGTGACTCGCGCCGTCGCCATGGCGGAAGCTGCTTTTGTTGACGATTTCCGCCGTGGGCCTGTCGTCCTGTTTGTCGCCCCGCTCTCGGTCCAGGACAAAACCGACATACTGGTTCACGGCGTCCTTCGGCGAGCCTTGCATTACCACTCGTCCCTCTAGCATGAACGCGGCACGGTCCGACAGCCGCTTCACCAGGCCGAGATCGTGCGAGACAAGCAGCACGGTTACTTTTCTTTGCCGGAGTTCCTCAAATTTGTGGATGCATCGGCTGGCGAAGATCGCATCGCCCACCGCCAGCGCTTCGTCCACCACTAGAATTTCAGGATCGACGTGAATGGCGGTAGAGAAAGCCAAACGCACGTACATGCCGGTGGAGTACTCCTTCACCGGCCGATCGATGAATTTGCCAATCTCAGCGAACGCCTCGATTCGCGGAAATGCGCGATCCATCTCCTTCCGCGAAAGGCCCATGATCTCTCCGTTCAGATAGACGTTATCGCGTCCGCTAAACTCGGGATTGAAACCGGCGCCTAACTCCAGCAGCGCAGCGACGCGTCCTGAACAGAGAACACGGCCACTGGTTGGCTGCAGAATCCCGCTGATGATCTGAAGCAACGTGCTCTTGCCCGAGCCATTGGGACCGACAATCGCGAACACCTCGCCCTTTTCCACGCGCAAATTAATATTCCGGAGGGCCCAAAACTCCGCGTTCTGCCTATTGCCGAGAGCAAAGCTGCCCAGCACCCGATCAAATGGGTGTTGATAGAGATGATAGAGCTTGGAGACGTTTTGGACGGCAATCACGGTGACAGATCTCACTGTACCGCAGTGGCACGGCGCTTCTATCCGAGCTGAACGCTGCGGCGCATGCCTGTGGATAGTGGCAAGGGGTACCCGATCAGGCAGAACTGGTCTAACGCAAACAGCACTACCGACTCAAAGCCGGCCGCTTGTGCCATCCTCGCTTCCTTCAACCACGAAGTTGAGGAGTCGCTGATGCCCACTAAGTGACTTCGTTGCGATGGGGGAAAACCAAGGGGAATTCCGGCGGCTATTGATGTGGCGCTTAAATCCAGGTTCCTTGCGTAAGTGTAACCAAAGCTTTCCGTTTTCAAACAGTTTAGTATAGCTGGGGTCCATTCAGAGACAGGATAGTTAATTACCCGATTCAACGGCGTGTCATTTACGTCGATGGGATAGAGCACTTCGAACCTGCAGTTGGGAATGCTGGAGCGTACGAACGCGATGATCTGGCTTGTGAAGGTGCCGATGAGTCCCGGCAAGAATGCCGCTTCCTGAGGGATTGTCGAGGGATCAATCGTGTTGCTGGTAATCACGGTGAGCGGACGTCCATACTGCGCCTGGAACGTGCTGGTAGTATAGGCGTCATAAAATGGCATCCCCGAACCATCGTCGGGAAAGTACCACCACTGCACCTCGCCGAATTGCAGGTAGGGCTGCATGCCCGCCGCCACCAGAACGTTGGCCATGTCCAAATGGACTTGTTGCCAGAAATTCGCACTCGTCGGCGAGAAGTTGGTCTGCAGCGATGGCGTATTCAGCCACACGGCTGCGCCGCTGGGATACCGTTGCGCGATACCGGCACCGGCCGATGTATCGCCGTTTCCCAATTCCATGCTGAAGGACGCCACGCCATCTAAGCCATAACCTTTTACCGCCTGGAAAAAGCTTTGACTCCAGTCGCGAGCGGCACGATTCAAACGCGGCAGGGCCTCTAACAGCCTGTGTCTAAAAT
>PMUN01000434.1 GCA_003166875.1 Bryobacterales bacterium
GAAGTTCGCGTTTTCTCCTTTCTGGTCTCGCAATCTTGGGTTTGATTTGTCCTGCGCGGGCGTCGGAGGCGGATGCGCTGGCGATCTCGGCGAACATTCAGGCCAAACACTTGCCGTTTGGCACGATTCTGGATCCCATGTATGCATCCCCAACTAGCGATCAGATTGTTGGTTATACGCGCTGTGGCGATTCTGCTTTATGGACTGGGGCATACCTGGCGGCCGAGGCGTTTCGCTACAACGTCACGCAATCGCCGGACGCGCTCAGTAACGTAAAGGGGGCGCTGGCGGGCTTGCAAGCTTTGGTGGACGTGACGGGCGACAACCGGTTGGCGCGTTGCATGGTGCTGGCGAGTTCGCCCTATGCTGCCGGCATTTCGAGCGAGGAGGCGAGTAATACCATCCATCAGAGTCCACCGTGGATTTGGGTGGACAACACTTCACGCGACGAAGTGGTGGGAGCCTTCTTCGGGCTGGGGGCTGCTTACGATCTGGTGGACGATGCCACGGTGAAGAGCGGAATCAGCAATCTGGCGACGCTGATGCTGGGCTTCATCGCTCATCACGAATGGTCGCCCAACGACGATATCTCGAATACCTTTTTGCTGCGGCCGGAGGAATTGCAGATGATGCTCGAGGTGCAACATCACGTCAATCCTTCGGGTGGCATCAGCGGGCCTTTGGTGACACTTCCGATGGACACGGCGGTATCCTACGACACGCTGAGCATCAGCTCATACTTCAAGTTCAACCTGGACTACATGAGTTTTTACAATCTGATTCGGCTGCAGGATAATAGCGACAACCGGGGCGCATACGAAATTGTGCGCAATTATACGGCTTTGCATCAGAATGCCTTTTTCGACATCATCGATCGGTCGGTGAATGGGCCCGATGATATTCGCGACGCGGAAATTCGGTCGTTGCTGGACCAGTGGCTGGAGCGGCCTCGCCGCGATCCCTACGTGGATAACAGTAAGGTGGTTGCAGTTTGCGGGACCGAGGCATGCGATCCGGTCCCGGTTCCAATACGACCGACCACGGATTTTCTTTGGCAGCGCGATCCGTTCCAGTTGGCCGGGGGTGGAGTTGGAACGATTGAGGGCGCGGGAATCGACTATATTTTGCCGTACTGGATGGGGCGATACTACGGCGTGATTTCGGGCGCAGTGCAATCGGCAGCCACGCCTAGCGAAGCTGTTGCGCCGGACTCGTTGGCGTCGCTCTATGGAACGAACCTTGCGTCCGGCATCGCCCAAGCCGACACCCAACCGTTGCCGCTGACCCTGGGAAGGGTGAGTCTTTCGATTACGGATTCCGTGGGAACCCAGCGCCAGGTGTCATTGCTCTATGTCTCGCCGACCCAGATCAACTTTTTGGTTCCGGACGGGACGGCGCCAGGCCCGGCGCAGTTTGTGGTTACGAACGGTTCGGCCCCGCAGACTTTCAGCGGTGTGGTGGCGGCAATAGACCCCACGCTGTTCAGTGTGGGCGGAAATGGGGTGGCTGCCGCGACCGCGGTGATGACACAGGCGAGCGATCCACAGTTGCAAACGCCGGTGCCGGTGTATCAGTGTATCGCCGGCACTTGTGTTGCGGTGCGAATCAACTTGGGAGTGGACACGCCAATTTATCTCACGCTTTATGGCACGGGGATCCGGGGGCGTAGCGCGTTGGCGAATGTCACGGTGACGATCGCGGGCGTCGCTGTGCCGGTGCAGTACGCAGGTCCAACGCCGAACTTTAGCGGGCTGGATCAGGTGAATGTTCCGCTACCGCTGAGCTTGCGCGGGAGCGGGCTATCGAAGGTGGTTGTCACGGTGGATGGGCAAGCATCGAATGCGGTGATGATTGATATTCAGTAAACGTTCGCAGGCGGAAGTGGCCCACTGAGTTTTCCCAAGACTTCTGAATTGCGTTCTTGGTGGGGCGGTCCCCCTGGACCGCAGCCGACGCCCTCGNNGGGGGTCCGCCCCACTTTGCATTGGTTCATCCTAGATCCAGAGACTAGCGAGGGCGGGGAAAACCTTGGCGCAGGCCCTCAATCATACCTTCCGTGAATTCTCGCGGGAAGTCCTGCACAAAGCCGTTCAAAAACCGCGCCGGTGTGAGACCGCCGGCTGGGCGGGACAGCGTGAGCGTTTCGAGCTCGACGTAAACTCCATCCACGGTTTGTTCGATTCGCCAGTACTGATTGAAGCGCCACATGTAACCGTAGACATCGGCCGGCGGACGCTCCTGATCGGCCGGCTCTTTTGTTTTGGGATGGGCCACTTCTCCGATATGCGTGGAATGGCAGATGATATACCCGTGAGTCGGATCCAAAGCAACATAGCTAGCTGTAACGTTGATGTTCAGGATGACGGTGGCGAATTGTTTCCTCGAAAGCCGTAGGAACGCATCGAAGGTATCACCGTCGCGTTTCACCAGGCGCGAGTCGGTAAAGTATTGCTTGAAATAATACTTGTAGTCCGCGTAATTCAGGGCAAAATCACGGACTCGTTCGAGCGTTGCTCCTTCCAGCAGAATCACACCGAGCCAATCCTGAAGCGAAGCATCCGGAATCTCGATTTCGTGTCCCTGGTCGAGGGTCTTTAGCGCAGTGATCTTGCTTTGGCCGAGCCACACTAGCGATTGCTCCTCGGGATGCTGGTCCAGCCAGCGCCAATGATGGGGAGTGGGAGGTTTCTTGA
Source organism: Bryobacterales bacterium (assembly GCA_003166875.1). Taxonomy (GTDB): domain Bacteria; phylum Acidobacteriota; class Terriglobia; order Bryobacterales; family Bryobacteraceae; genus Palsa-89. Next base: position 2,694 of record PMUN01000434.1, read on the forward strand.
GGGCGTCCTCGGTGAGCTTGGCATAGCGGTCGAAAGCGGCGGCAGTGGCGGGAGGCAGTTCGGCGGAGATTAGTTGGGGCGCGGAAGAAAGCAGGAGAAGGAATCCAGAAGTCAGAATCCAGGAGTCAGAAGGAGGAATGCGCTTTGCGCCTCCATTTTCTGACTTCTGGCTCCTGGATTCTGGATTCTGTTTGCGTCTCACATTACCAATATAGGATGCGGCAAAGTTTCGCGAGAATATCAACTGGCTGACTCCGGCTGGAATCGGATCGCTCACGATCAATGGGCCAATGAGGAAGCACTGAGAGAGGCGCGGACATACGGCCTTAGCCCGCTGGAAATTGGAATGAGACATTTCATTCACAGCTTTCATATTGACGGCGTAACCAGCGAAGGCGATTCAGGACTCTCCGCCGGCCAGCACTGACGAATCGCACGGTTAATTCTGCCGGCAAGTCAATAGTCGCTTGACACTATCGCACCAATCTAGGCATACTGAGTCACCGAGTTGAAATTTTTCATCTTCGTGAGATGAAACTTCCAGAGGGGGGCATAAATGTTTACTCGAAAAGCGTCATTTGCGGGGGTGGTGTGTTCGCTCGCATTTTCTGTGTGTGGGCTACTTCACGGTCAAGCAACCGGGAGCATTTCCGGCACCGTATCTGACGCGACCGGCGCTGCTGTCGCGGGCGCGAAAGTGACAATCACGGCGCCGGCCACGGGTGCCTCCCGTGATGCGGTAACCGACTCGAACGGGCACTATGTAGTTCCGCTGCTCGGCGTCGCCAACTACACGGTGCATGTGGATCAGCAGGGATTTCAGCCCGCCGAAGCCAAAGGCCTCCAGTTGCAGGTGGACGAGCATCGCGAGTTGGATTTCAAGCTGGCGCTCGCGACGGTGAAGGAAAACGTCGAGGTCTCGGCGACTATTGTTGGTGTGCAAACGGCCGACGCGACACTGGGACAGGTGATCACGTCGCAGCAGGTGAACGATCTCCCCTTGAACGGCCGCGATTTCGTGCAGCTTGCCACGCTCACTCCAGGCACAACGACGGAAACCAATCCGAACAGCTTTTTCAATGGCGGTCCCAGCAGCGAAGCGTCCGCGCGCGGATCGTACTCTCTCTCGGTGGGCGGCTCGCGCGCTAACAGCACGGATTGGCTGCTGGATGGCAACGACAACAACGAGCTGACGTCCGGAGCTATTTCGATTCTGTCTTCGATCGACTCCATCCAGGAGTTCAAAGTACTGACGTACAATTATTCAGCGGAATGGGGAACGCGCGGGGGCCCGACGGTATTGGTCACGACGAAATCGGGAACCGACCAGTTCCATGGAAGTGTCTACGAGTTTCTCCGCAATACCGACCTGGACGCCCGCAGCTTCTTCGCAACTTCCACCGAGAAGTTCAATCTGAACCAGTTTGGATTTTCATTGGGTGGTCCGATCAAGAAAGACAAGACCTTTTTCTTCGCGGATTTCGAGCAGAAGGATCAACGGCACGGGATTCCGTACACGGGTCTGGTCCCAACCGCGGCGATGCGCCAGGGGAACTTTACGGACGACCCCTATGGCAACCCGAGCACAAGTGCACTGTTTAATCCCTGGGCGACTCAGGGGACGAATGCGAATCCGGTCACGGTCCCGTTCATGTGCGGCCCCAACGGCGCCCCTCTTCCCGCGGCCGCGAATGGAAGCCAGTCCGCTGGAACTCCCTGCAACATCATACCGTCAAGCCTGATTAACCCGATTGGTCAAGCACTGATCAACCTGTATCCTCTGCCCAACGCGAATAACTCCGCTCTCGGCTACAACTACACCAGTGAGCCGGTGCGGAAACTGAACGAAGGAAAGTTCGACGGCCGGCTGGACGAAAACTTTTCGAACAAGGATTCGTTATTCGCCCGCTTCAGCTACGATCAGGCTACCTCGTACGTGCCCGGTGGGGCTCCGGGTTTCGCCGAACAAGGCACCTTCGCCAGCAATCAGGGAATCATCAATCACGCTCGTAATGCGGCCATCTCCGAGACTCACATCTTTTCGCCCAGCACGGTCAACGAATTCAGGTTCGGTTTTAACCGGATCTTTGACTACATTACGTCGCAAGGAACCGGCAGTTGCTACTCCCAAGCGCTTGGGATTCCGGGCGCAAATTTGGGAGGCAACAGTTGCGGTCTGACGTCGGTAGAAGTGTTGGGTGGTTATTATTCGCTGGGCGATCGCGGTTATACGCCGTTCGTGGGTGGGACGAATGTCTGGATGTTCTCCGATTCCCTGGACATGGTCCGGGGCAGCCACGAATTCCGAGTGGGCGGTTCCATTCGTTGGAATCAGTTGAATACGGTTGCCGTGGGCTTCCCGAACGGATTTTGGGAAACCACCGGGGGTTGGACGGGGAATCCTGAATCGGACCTTCTGACAGGTTTGACGAGCCTGGCAATCCACGACCAGGAGTTTGGCGGCGGCAATACCGGCCGCCGTTGGCAACTGTACCGGCCTTTTGTCGAGGACAATTGGCGTGTCAGTAAGAGTTTGACCTTGAACCTCGGTTTGGCCTGGGCGATGTTGACGCCGCAAACCGAAGTGGGCAACCGCATGGCGGATTTTAATCCCGCCAATGGACAATTTTTGATCGCGGGCCAGAATGCGGGATCGAGGGCGGGCATTAACATGGATTGGACCGCGCTGGAACCGCGGATCGGCGCGGCGTGGAAACCGTTCGGCAACGGCAATACTGTGATCCGTGGCGGCTACTCGATCTATCACGATTCATCGTGGAACATGGGAGCGCAGGGGCTGTGGCAGAATCCGCCCTACTATGCCGAATCGGATGCCTTTTCCTTCTTCCCTACCAATTGCACGTTTGCAACGGCAGCCTGCGCGCAGGCCGGGATAACGCCTTTGGGAATTAACATGTCCTCCGGATTTCCACCATTCGCTGCGCCCCCCAACCCCGCTAACTTTACGGGTACGATTCTGGCACAGGATACGAACTTCAAGCAGGGCAGGGTGCAGCAGTTCAACATCAATGTGGAACACCAACTGCCCGGCCAGATTGTGTTAACGGTAGGCTACGCGGGTTCTCGCAGTTCGCACATTTTGGAATACGGGAACAATATCAACGTGGGATCGCCAAGCGCGTGCGGAACCGCTGGATACACGCTGGGATGCGGGCCCGGTGGCGCGGCGTTCAGTTTACCCTACACCGCGTTCCCGTATTCGGACATCCAAAATATCTTCGACGCGGGCATAGCTCACTACAATTCTTTGCAGGTGAAAGCCGAGACCAAGAGCGCGCGATACGGCATTTACGCGCTCATCGGATACACCTATTCGCGAGCGTACGATACCGGATTCATGGACGGTCTGGGAAGTATAACCGGCGCCAACTACTTTCCTCTGCCGAATTGGCAAAGCCTGGATTGGGGGCTTTCGCAGATCAACCTGAACCAGGATTTCACGGCCAGCATCATTTATCAGTTGCCGTTCGGCAAAGGCCGGAAATGGGGTAACACGTGGAATGGAGCGGCCAACGCCATTGCCGGAGGCTGGGAGGTAACGGTCATCGAAAAGGCGACCTCCGGGTTCCCGGTATTCATCGTGGATAGCAGCAACACATCGGGCGTAAACCTTGAGAACAACAACGATCAAAGCTTCATCCGCCCCAATCAAACGTGCAATCCGGTGTTGAGTAATCCGACGCTTTCCCGGTGGTTTAACGCTGCGTGCTTCGCGCAGCCGGCGACAGGACAGCTCGGAAACGCGAACCGGACGCCACTTTCGGGTCCTGATTTTGTGAACACGGATTTTTCGATCATCAAGCACTTCGTTCCAAGGGAAGGGATGCGGCTGGATTTCCGGAGTGAGTTCTTCAACTTGTTCAACCATGCGCAGTTCGGTTCGCCCGGCGGCAACGGGACCGGTGCGGACTTCAATGCTCCTTCCACGTTTACCGTGATCAATTACACGGTGAACAATCCGCGCTTGATTCAGTTCGCGCTGAAGCTGGCATTTTAGGCAGGGATGCGTTCCGCTCGGTTGAAGACGCAGGTCGAAAACATTGATTCCATGCAACCCGCCTGTGGCGCACGCACTGATGCGTGCCGCGTTCGCACTCTTGCGAACACCCGTGGCGACCGAACCCACGCGTTCACAGGAGTGTGAACGCGGCACGCAGGAATGCGTGCGCTACGGGTGTCTTCGTCAGCTTTGCGGGGGCCAGCGGGCCCTGATCACTGATGTGGATTGGGAGCGGGGGCGCGGAGTTCGATGACGAATTGCTGAATTTCGCGCCGTTCGCGCTCTGCTTGTTCCGAGGATTCCTTGACCAACTGGTGGTGGATCTCGAACTCTTTTTGAGCTTTCAGATTCTCGCCGGTTCGAGCGTAGACTTGGGCTAGCCGATAATGGGCTTCTTCCATTCGCGGATCGATTTCGATGGCTTTCTCGAAAGCCGCGATGGCCTGAGGAAAATCCTTGCGCGCGGAATAGATGATTCCAAGCTGGAGGTGCGCGTCCGCGATGGTCGGGTCCAGTTGAAGCGCTTTTTCCAGCAACGCTTCCGCTTGCTGGGCGTCGCCTTTCCTTTTCCAAAGACTGGCGGCGTAGTAGAAATTGGCCCAGGCATTGGCGGGTTCAAGCTTGGCGAATCGGGCCATCCTTTCCAGATACCCATCGGATTCGGTGATCGCGCTGCTCTGCACCTTGGCTAGAAACAAGTAGGGGCTGGGATCGGCGGGGTTCAAGTCCGAGGCTTCGAAGAATCGTCGGGCAGCCTGATCGTAGGAGCCGTTAGCGTAATGAGCAACGGCGAGGCCAAGGAGCATCCGCGCGGATCGTGGAAATAGCCGATTGCCTCTGGTGAAAATCCCGATAGCGGGTGCGGTGGCGCGGTGGGCTAGGAGCTCCGCGCCCCAATCAAAGAGATTTCGCTCGCTCGGGTTTTGTTCCGCAGCGTGCTGATATTGGCGAGCTACCGCGAGCGGATCTCCGGGTGGTTCCTTGACGTCGCCCAGTGAGGCTGTCGCTTTGGTCAGCGCTTCGGAAGATCGTAAAATCGCGTCGGAGCCGTGGCCTCCGCGATTGGTGCTGTCGGTAACGCCGGCCACGATGAAGGTGGGTTGGTCGTAGAACTCCGGTTTTTGAGCGGCGAGCGTGAGGTCGATTTTCTTGTCTTCTTTTGGGGTAAGGACAAAGGGTCCGAAAGTTGCTTCGCCTTGCCCGCTTAGCTCCGCGCGCAGAGTGTAAGTGGCTGCAGGAAGCGCCGGGAAATGGTACGTTCCTGTGGAGTCCGATTTCGCTGTGAGGGTTTGTTCGCCGGTTTTGAGTTGCACCGTTACGGTTGCCAGGGGGCGTCCCTGTGAATCGCGAACCGTCCCTTGCACCGTCGCGAGGTTTTCTTGGCCTAATAGCGCGATCGATGCTAGGGCGCACGCGGCAACTCGGGAAAAGCAATTCATGAGGTAGTGCGAGTTGAGGCTATTGTAGCCTTTATCCAAACAAGCCGACGTGGGCGTCGGCTGCGGACCAGGGGGTCCGCCCCACAATTTGAACTGCTACAGTGTCGGTGGGCGAAGTGACTTGGCATGGATATCCTGAAGAGCTTGTCGGGCGGGGATCGAAGGTCGATTGGTAAAGCCGATATTGTTGTCGAGCAGATTTTTAAGACTCCGGTTTTATTTGGCGAAGTGGTCCGGGGATTCACGCATGACGATCCGGTAATACGAATGCGATGTGCCGATGTCGCCGAGAAAGTATCCGCGGATCACCCGGAATGGCTGAAGCGGCACAAGCAAGCGCTGTTGTCATTTGCGAGCACGGTGCAAGAGAAGGAAGTGCGCTGGCATATGGCGCAGATGATCCCGCGCTTGGAGCTTTCACCCAGCGAGCGGCGAAGAGCTGTCGCGCTGTTGTTCAAATATATCGAGGACGGCAGCCAGATCGTAAAGACGTTTAGTATGCAGGCGCTGTTCGAGATGTCGGAGAACGACGCCAGGCTTCGTGCGCGCGTGGTGCCGATTCTTCAAGACGCCGTTCAGGACGGCCGCCCCGCGGTTCGGAGCCGGGGGAAGAAACTGCTGCGTCGGCACGAGTGCCGACGCGGCACGCA
>PMUN01000248.1 GCA_003166875.1 Bryobacterales bacterium
ACTCCCTCACGGTCGCGGTTCGATACCACGGATCGGTTCCGTCCATTGGCGGGTTTCGGCGGATTTGAGCACTGCGTCCGTGACTTTGTCGGTCTCCAGGGCATCGCGGAACGTTGGCGCCGCCTGTTTCGCTTGGCCGAGCGCCTCCAGAAAATCGGCGAACTGATGAACGAAGGTGTGCTCGTAACCGATTTGAAGACCAGGCACCCACCAATGCTTCATATAAGGATGATCGCTGTCGGTTACGTGGATGCTTCGCCATCCGCGCAATTGGCTTTCGTCACGATGATCGAAGAAGCGGATGCGGTGCAGATCGTGGAGATCCCACTCGGCCGAGGCATTCTCGCCGTTGATCTCGAGCGTATAAAGCGCCTTGTGGCCTCGAGCGTATCGGGTGGCTTCAAAGGTTGCCATCGAGCCGTTCTCGAAGCGCGCGAGAAATGCGCTGGCATCGTCGATTCCAACGGGCTGAACCTGGCCGGATAAATTGTGTTTCCGCTCCTTGATGAACGTCTCGGTCATAGCGGTGACTTCCGCGATGGGTCCATTCAGCCAAAGCGCGGTGTCGATAGCATGCGCCAACAGGTCGCCGGTGACGCCGCTTCCTGCAACCGCGATATCCAGGCGCCACAAGCCTTCACCACCCTGAGAAACGTTCGGAGAGATGGTCCAATCCTGGAGGAATTTCGCGCGGTAATGGAAGATGCGGCCGAAGCGTCCTTCGTCGATCAGATGCTTGAGCAGCATGACGGCCGGCACACGGCGATAGTTGTACCAAACCATGTTGGCGACTTTGGCGCGCTCCACCGCATCCGTCATGGCGCTCGCCTCCGATGCATTGCGTCCAAGCGGCTTTTCGCACAGGACCATTTTGCCGGCTCGGGCGGCAGCGATCGCGATTTCGGCGTGGGTGTCGTTGGGGCTGGCGATGTCAATCAGATCGATGTCCTTGCGCTCCACCAGACGGCGCCAGTCGGTTTCCACCGATTCATAACCCCAGTTGTCGGCGAAGGTTTTAGCGCGCTCCGCATTGCGCGCGCAGAGAGCTTTGAGTACCGGCCGGTAAGGCAGATCAAAAAAGCGGCCGGCCTGCAGGAAAGCATTGGAATGGGCGCGCCCCATGAAGCCGTAGCCAACGATACCGACATTCAGATTCTTTTTTTCCATCACTGATCCCAACCGTGCGCGTTTCGGACCGCAATCATGGTGGACAGGATATCGCGCCAAGTAGCGTCTTCGAGCATGACTTGGTTAGGGAACATACAGCCATCCCAGCAGATGTGCTGGAAGGCGCGGATGGGCGCTCCATTTTCATTTTTCATCCAAGCTCCCGCCACGCGCACGATGTCCATTTTGCCGTTGGGATCGCGTGGAAGGCAATGCCGGCCGGTTTTATCGTGCGATCCAGACCCTCTCACGGTAGCGTCGTTCTGCGCGACATGAAAATCGATAGTCCAAGGCCGAAGCGCGCGCGCCATGGTCTGGATCGCGTCGTCCAATACCTGCTTATCTGACCAGTCGAAGTTTTCCGGCAGTATCCGGTTTTCGGGTGCGTTATAGCCGAGCGTGAACAGCAGCGTGTGCGCCATGTCGGCTTGAAAGCCGAGTGTTTGAGGACGATCCACTCTTTCGAGGAGGTCGACCATCAGTTTCCAGCCATGCATTCCGCCCCAGCAGATTTCGCCTTCCGCGGCCAACCGCTCGCCATAGCCTTCCGCGATGGTGCAGGCCTCGCGAAAGGTGCCGGCAATCTTGTTGGTGTTGCCGTTGGGATCCGTGGCCCAATCGCCGGGGCTCGCGGCGGAATCGATACGCACGATTCCATACGGCCGGATGCCGATTTCGCGGAGTTTTTGCGCGATGGCGCAGGCTTTCCTGACTTGTGTAAGGAACTTGGCGCGATCGGACTCCGAGCCCATCGCCGATCCGCCTCCAGTGGGCTGCCAAACCGGGGCGACCACGGAGCCGACCACTAAGTTGCGAGTAGCGATTTGTTCCGATAGGCGCTTCAAGTCGTCGCTGGTGGAATCAATGTCCACGTGCGGAGCGTACAGGAACAGATCCACGCCGTCGAAGCGAGTTCCGTTCACCTCGGCCGCGGCCGTGAGGTCCAACATGGTTTCGAGATCGATGGGAGGCTCGGAATCCGGTCCCTTGCCCACCAAGCCCGGCCACATGGCATTGTGGAGGGCGGGTTGATTGTGTATGCTCATTCAAATTTTCTTCCGCAGCGGCTCGGCGTCCGGATTGCCGGGCCCGAAATGTTTCAAGATGACTAGCGGATCGGTGGCGCTCCGGTTTTCAACTTCGACACCCGCCATTGCCGCCGCGGCTGTGACGAACAATTCATCCTGCGTCATCTCGCCGAACCGGATCATAGCGGGCGTGGCTACCGGATGGGTTCCGAAACGCCCGTGTCCCTGGGTGAGGATCAGGCCGTAGGCGGCGCTGTCGCGAATGGTCGCGGTGCGGCCCGGAAGCACCGTTAACTCCTTGGCCGAATAGTGAGGCGTTCCGTAGGTGATCCACTTTTCCGAATAGGCGGAGTCGGCGGTGGCCTCGGCGGAGTGGGCAGGTTTAGGTGTGACTTTGTTCGTTTTGCCGAACTCCGGATTCACGTTGGCTTCCCAATCCAGCATGCCGACCAGGTAGTCCAGATCGTGATGGTATTCGGGGCGAACGTCTTTGGTCATCAGGCTCCAATCGACGATGCGCCCTTCGACGACGGACTGAAACATGGCGAAAACGTCGCTCGCGACTTGGGGCTCGTAGGTCACGAGCGATCCGGGAGCATGCAGGATGCCAGGATTGATTTGCCATCCGGCGCCAGGTTCCAGGCGGTAAGCGCGGGAATGGAACAGAATTCCGTTGTCGCCCTTGTTCCAATTTTCGAGACATCGCCTGATGTCGTTCTTAGTGGTGCCGGGTTCGAGACCCATGAAGGTGTGGGGGAAATTGTTTTCGGTGAGGTTGTATTGGGGCGGGAAGTAGTAGGCTTCTGGCTTGCCGCGCTGGCCCACCAGCTTGGCCTGGGCGTCGCTCTGGTGCATGTGGTGGGGGATGGGCCCCATGTTGTCGAAGAACTTGCAGAGGAGATTCCATCCGCCTTCGCGCTCCATCACGTCGGCGCCCAGCAGGAGATCGCCTGCATTCTCCACCGCGTGCTTGAGGAGAAATCGTTGATTCGAACCCACGCGAACGTAGCTCAGGCCTTCATCTTCCAAAGTGGCGGGACCGTTGGAGGCTTTGATGGTGGATGAGAACCACCGCTCGTTGATTCCGCCTCGGTGACCTCCAAAGGCATACAGATCGTCGGGATGGAGTTTCAATCTCCGGCCGGGGATCATAAAGGAGCGAGGGACCCAGCAGGGCTCCAGGCGGAGGATTCCGTTTCCAGCATTAAGCGCTTCTTGAACCGCGTTGCGATTCGACATTGGTGCGTTCTCCCAACTTGAAGCTACCTTAAAGAGGGGGCTGGGGACTAGGG
>PMUN01000371.1 GCA_003166875.1 Bryobacterales bacterium
CCTTCTCATTCCATCTCGGAAAGGCGCTCGAGAAACTCCACATCGCCCATGGACTACGCGCGTTGGAGTTTGCGAACGGCGTCCACGCGCGTGGCACGTGCCAATGGAAGCGCAGCGCCAAGTGTCGCGATTGCGATCACTACCAAGGCGGCGGCGCTCAGCATGGTTATGTCCCGCGGCGAGATGCCGAAGACCAGCGAGTCCAGCAAGTTCGAGGCTGCCCACGCAGCGCCAACTCCAAGCACCACTCCTGCCGCGATAAGCTTCGAGGCCGCGGCGCCTGCCCAAGTCAAAATCCCGGACCGTCCAGCTCCGAGCGCCAGACGAATGGCGATCTCTTCTTCCCTGGCCGTGACCCAATAGTTGAGAAGACCGTACACTCCCACCGCGGACAACGTCAAAGCGAGTCCAGCAAAGATGGCCAGCAGCAGGGTCGCGAAGCGGCGGCGATCTAATGTCGACGCCATGCGGATCTCCTCGGAAACCAACCTCTGGATGGGCAAGTTACGATCGAGCGATGCTACCAAACGCCGCACCGCAGGCGCGAGGGAGTTCGGATCGCCGACGCTACGAATCATGGCCGTCATAGCTTGCTGCGGGTCCTGGGCAAAGGGCCTGTAGATTTCTGGATACGGCACGGTGCCCATCCCTTCCTGCTTAACGTCGCCAACCACGCCGACGATTTCGAAAGTGGCGCCTNNCCCGCGCGATCCGCGCTAGTGAATGTACGGCCTTCGCGCAGTGGGATTTTCATGGTCTCGAAATATCCGGGACCTGCGAAGTTGAACAAAGAGAGCGGCACGTCATCTTTCGCTGGAACGGGGGCGCCCAGCACGGAATACCACCAATCGCCGCAATCGCCCCTGGGAGGCGGACAGTACACGGTCCCGACCTCGCTGGCGCCCGGAATGGTGCGAAGCCCGTCGAGTAACCGGTCGTGGAAATTCTGGATGGCCTGAGGATTCTGATAGCTGGCTCCTGGAAGTACCAGATCGAGAGAAAGCACGTGCGCCGCCACGAATCCCGGACTCGTGTTTTGCGCGGCGATCAAGCTGCGAAGCAACAGCCCGGAGCTGAATGCCAGCACCAGTGTTATGGTGATTTCAGCAATCACCAACGCATTCCGGAACGAGCGCTCGCGTTTGGTGTCGGTACCCGAGCGCCCGCCCGCGTTCAGCGCGGAGGTGAGGTCGACTCTTCCAGCCGTTAATACCGGCGCTAATCCCACCACTACGCCGGTGACGATGGTGAGTCCTGCAGTGAAGAGCAGCACGCGCAGATCCAGACCGACCTCTTCCAGGCGCGGTATCCCTTTCGGAGCGATCAGAATCAGCGACCGCAGCGCCCAGTAACCGAGCGACAGTCCGAGCGCGCCACCGATCGACGCTACCAACAGGTTTTCGGTGAGAACCTGCCGGAGCAGACGCATACGTCCGGCGCCAATAGCGGTTCGAATGGCGATCTCGCGGGAGCGTGTCGCGCTGCGCGCCAGCACAAGATTAGCGACGTTCGAGCAGGCGATCAGCAGGATCAGCCCGACTGCTCCCATCAGCAGCCACAGGGTGGGACGAACGTTTCCCGTTGTCTCGTTCGCCAGGAACTCTCCTGCGGAGCGGTGATCGTTCTCGGTTCCAGGATCTTCCTGGGCCAGCCGTTGCATGATCTGGTCCAGGTCGCCGAGTGCGGTGGCTAGCGTTACGTCCGGCCGCAATCGCCCGAGCACGCGCATGGAGCCATGTTGCGTACGAGGTTCCGAATCGCTACGAAACAGGCCCATGGGCAGATAGAAATCGACGGCCATGTTGTGAAAATCCGGCCCAGGTGGAAGTACTCCGATAATGCGATAGGACAATCCGTTCAGGTCGAGCGTGCCGCTTAGCACGCCCCTATCGCCACCCAGCTTGTTGATCCAGAATTTGTAGTCCAGAACGGCGGTACGCTGCGCGCCCGCGCGATCTTCCTCAGCGGTGAATACGCGCCCCAGCACCGGCTTCGCTCCCACCAGACGGAAAAAGGCGTTGTCTACTTGGATCGCCCTGGTGAACAGCGGCTCGCCACGGCCAGTCAGCGTAAATTGATTCCATTGGTAGCCGGCCATGTCCTCGAAGGTGTGATTGTACTTTTTCCAAGCCCGATAGTTTCCCCAGGTGACGCTAATCCCTTCCACTTTCCCATGTGACTCACCCAGCCATACCAGCCGCTCGGCGTCGGGATACGGCAGAGGTTTCAGCAGCACTGCATCCACCACGCTGAAGATGGCCGTGTTAGCGCCGATGCCCAAAGTCAAGGTGAGAATCACTACCAGCGAATAACCTGGCGATTTCAAAATGCCGCGCAAACCAAAGCGCAGGTCTTGCAGTGACGTTTCAAAACGCGGGAAGGTCCAGGCTTCTTGGGCGCGTTCCTTGATCAAAGTGGGATTGCCGAAGTGCCGCCGGGCTTCTATTCGCGCTTGATCAGGCGCAATGCCTCGCGCAAGATGGTCGTCAGTTTCGAGCTCCAGGTTGGATTGGATCTCGGCCGCGAGATCGTCAGGAATAGCGCGCCTCCCGGTCAGCGCGTAGCGGAGCTTGGCCCACCATTCACGCACGGCTCACTCCTTTGGGACCCAGCACGCGTCCCATAGCTTCCACGAATCGCTCCCACTTGGAAGTGGCCACCAGAAGCTGCTTGCGGCCGAGCGCGGTGAGACGGTAATACTTCGCGCGGCGGGAATTGGGCGAGGTTTTCCATTGCGCCGTGATCCAGGCCTGCTGCAGCAGCCGCTGCAAGGCGGGATAGAGCGAGCCGTTGTCCACCAGGAATTCGCTATCGGAATGATGTTCGATGAACTGGCCAATGCCGTACGCGTGATTGGGCCCCATTTGCAGGCTGCGCAGAATCAGGACTTCGAGTGTGCCTTGCAGCAGCTCCAGCCGTTCAGATAGATTGTCTACGGTAGACATGCTATCTATGTAACATGAATCCGGGGAGGGCGTCAAGAGGGCAAAGTTGCTATATTGCCATTGTTGATCGTCTTCCTCCAAACGGCACGCGCGCGCAGCTTCACCTCGGTAATCCGCCACTTGGGAGCCTTGGGGCTTTTCTTTCTGGCGATCCTGGATAGCTCACCAATCCCAACATTTGGAGGGCCGGATATCCTGATCGCGATACTTGCTGCCACCCACCGGAACCCGTGGTACGAATACGCGGCGGTTGCGACGGCGGGCTCGGTGATCGGCGCGTATTTAACATTCCGGATCGCACGCAAAGCCGGCTCAGCCTATTTGAACAGCAAGTTCGGAGACAGTAGGGTGTCCGGGCTTCTGAAAATATTTGAGAAGTGGGGCTCCGGAACTCTGGCAGCCTCCGCCGCCATTCCTTTCCCTTTTCCAACCAGCATGTTCTTCGCCGCAGCGGGCGCTTCCAAATACCGCACGGACAGGTTTCTCGCGGTTGTCACCATCGCTCGGGCTGCCCGCTACTCAGCCATCGCCGTTGTGGCGGATCTTTACGGGCGGCACTTCATCCGGACGCTCCGGCACCCGATGCAATATTGGGGTTGGTCGCTGTTTTTCGTCGCGATGATTCTCGCGTTGGTCTCTACGTGGATTCTGATCAACCGGCGCTTCCACACCGCATGAAATCCGAAACGTACTCTGTTATAAGCGCATCTTGGAGCAAGCCTTCAATTCCCAAACTCCACCCAAGTTTCGGAACCCATAAAAGATGGTCCGTTCGGGCAAAGTACCACGGTAACGTTCCGAATGAGTCAAGAAGTTGATTCCGGGCGCTAGCGTCGAGCCATATCTCATGGCGAAGACTGCGCTGAACGTGAAGAGCAAAGACGGCGTCTTGGGGAATGCCGACATCCTCTACATGGGCGGCCGTATCATCGGCACGGTACTGCGAGGCTTCGATTACAATTTTGAAGGCCTGCGCGAAGCAGGATCCTACGCTGACGACACGGTGAGCGCCTGGGGATACGTTGGCGGGGGCGGATGGACGGACGCGCGGCTGCCTTGGAAGCTGCACTTCAGCAGCGATTACATGGTTGGGTCCGGCGATAGCAGCCTCAAAGACGGGCGGCACGAAAGCTTGGACACTCTCTACGGTCTCCAACAGCCGTTAACCAGTCTCACTGGTTTGTTCAACTGGCGCAATTTAGAAAATTTGCGAATCGGTGCGGATTTTCGTCCAGCGAAGAAGCTGACGATCCAGGCTAGCTTTCGCGACTACTGGCTGACTAGGGTCAGCGACGGCATGTACAACTCGGCTGGTACGGAAACTGTGTTGAACACGAAGGCTACCAGCAACCATATCGGAGAAGGCGTAGATACCCAGACTATTTGGGCGTTAAACGCAAAGACCAGCATCGGGATCGGGGTTGGGACTCTCGCTCCCGGCGCTTATCTGCAACAGTCGAAAAAGACCAGCGGATTTGTTTATCCGTATCTGAGCTTCACACGACAGCTGTAAGCGGGAGAGCGCGGCAGGTAGGCGTAGGGCGATAAATCATGCTGAGCCATCTAAGACTGTCGACTAGGATCTCATTGATTGGGATCGCGACGACGCTGTGC
>PMUN01000071.1 GCA_003166875.1 Bryobacterales bacterium
CGAATGCCTGCTGCAGGCCGACGTGGGCGGCGGCCGTGGACCTGGGGGTCCGCCCCACTTTGCATTGGTCCATCCAAAATCAAGTGTTTTCGACAGTGCGAACACGGCACGCACGAGCGCACGTGCTACAATCCCACGGGTATGAAAAACTCAGGCCGCACCAATCTGCTCTGGTTGGCATTATTACTCGCTCCCGGCGCCTTCGCGCAGCAGCAATTCGCGGCGTTGGGCGATTTCAAATTGGAAAGCGGCGTACTTCAGGAGTGCCGCATCGGTTATCGAACGTTCGGCTCCCTCAACTCCGATCAATCGAACGTCATTCTGTTTCCAACCTGGGCTGGTGGAACCACCGAACAGTTGAGCGGCAGCGTCGGCCCTGGCAAACTCGTGGATAGCTCCAAATATTACGTTATCCTCGTCGACGCACTCAGCAACGGCGTCTCGTCGTCACCTTCCAATAGCAAACAGCAACCGCGCATGCGTTTTCCGAAAATAACTATCCGCGATATGGTCAATACGCAGCATGAACTGTTGACCAGGGTGTTTCATCTTCAGCACGTCAAGGCCGTTTTGGGAATTTCCATGGGAGGGATGCAAACCTTTCAGTGGATGACCGCATATCCCGGCTTCATGGACAAAGCCGTGCCCATGGTCGGTTCGCCACGGCTGGCGCCCTACGATCTTCTGCTCTGGCAGGCCCAGATCGACGCCATTCAAACGGATCCGGCCTGGCACGGTGGAGACTACGAGCAGAACCCGGCCCGCGCGGCCGAATACGAGTTCGGCGAGTTGTTCCTGACCACGCCGGAACACTATAACCGTGCGAATCGCCGCGAGCAAGTCCTGGAACAAATCGCGCAGGCAACGAAAGCATCCGGCGGCTCGGATGCTAATGACAAAATCCGGCAGTGCGAAGCGATGATGTCGCTCGATGTGTCCCTCCCCGTGGAAGGCTCCATGGCTCGCGCAGCAGCCGCAGTGAAAGCACAAGTGTTGGTCGTAGTCTCGAAGTACGACCATGTCGTTACACCAGGCCCCGCAACCGAATTCGCCCGGCTCATGCACGCACAACTTCTAGAACTAACCTCCGACTGCGGGCATCTGGCGACTTCCTGCGAGGCGCCAAAACTTCAGAGCGCGCTCGCTGAGTTTCTGGAACACTGATGTAAGAAACCGGCGGGCATACGCTGAAAGCGCACGATCCGAGCGGTCCTTATAACTATTCCAATCCCGGCGCCCATCAATCCGATTGGCCTGATCAAACGCGCGTACAATGAATCACATGGCCAAGCCGCAGCAAACTACCCATCCTTATGTCTCTCCTTGGATCACTGAGGAAGTCCAACTTTTCCGCAAAACTGTTAAGCGCTTTGTAAACGAGGAATTCCTTCCGCAGGAAGCCCGCTGGCGCGAACAACACCGCGTCGATCCTGAAGCTTGGACCAAAGCCGGCGAAGTCGGCATGTTGCTGACCGACGTCCCAGAGGTTTACGGAGGAGGTGGTGGCGACTACTGTTATGAGGCCGTGGTCACCGAAGAACTGTGCTACGCCGGTGTGCATTTCGGACATGGCGTCCATAGCATAGCGGCGCACTACATCCTCGACTACGGCACCGAAGAGCAAAAACAGTTCTGGCTGCCGAGAATGACGAAAGGCGAACTGATCGGTTCCATCGCTATGACGGAACCGGTTGCCGGATCTGACCTGCAGAACATCAAGACCATGGCCAAGCGGCAGGGCGAATGCCTGGTTATAAACGGATCGAAAACTTTTATTACCAACGGTTGGCACACCAATCTGATTGTGTTGGCCGTCAAGACTGGCGAGGGCGGCGTAGGCGCCAAAGGCATTTCGCTGGTCGTAGTAGAGACCAAGGACTTGCAGGGCTATCGTGTTGGCCGCATGCTCGAAAAGGTTGGCATGCACGGTCAGGACACTTGCGAGTTGTTCTTCGATGATGTCCGCGTGCCCGCTCGGAATCTTCTGGGTGGCGAAGAAGGTCGCGGCTTCTACCAAATGATGGAGCAGTTGCCGTACGAGCGAATGGGTGTCGCCGTTTCCGCGACGGCGGTAACCGAACACGCAGTTTCGATAACCATCAAGCATTCGAAGGAGCGCACCGCGTTCGGCAAGGCCTTAATCGAGTTCCAAAATACCCGCTTCAAGCTGGCGGAATGCAAAGCGCAAGCGCACATTATGCGCGTGTTCCTGGACAATTGCATTCAGCGGCTGATTGCCGGCAAGCTGGATACGCCGACAGCGGCGATGGCCAAATACTGGCTCACAGAACGCGAATGCGCAATCATCGACGAATGCGTTCAGTTGCACGGCGGGTACGGGTACATGATGGAATATCCGATCACGCGCATGTGGGCGGACAGTCGCGTGCAAAGAATCTACGCAGGCACGAATGAAATAATGAAGGAGCTCATCGCCAGGTCCCTATGAGCGTGGTTATTGGCCTCTAGGAGAGATGGATCGCCCACGGCTTGCGCATGGGCCGCGACAACATCTGGTTCGCTGCGTCGTCGCCGAGAATGCGCTCTTGCTTCGGGTCCCAGCGCAGATCCCGGCCCAGGCGCAGGCTGATATTGCCGAGATGGCCGATGCTGATTGAGCGGTGCGCCTGTTCGATCGGCGCAATCGGTTCCTGGCGCGAAATCACGCAATCGATGAAATTCCGATAGTGATTGTCGCTCCGGTACAACCTCACGTCGTTTGGTCCCGGTTCGTAATCGAGCAGCGACATGGGGCTCGTCTCAATACCTCCGCGATTCACCCACACCCGGCCATCCGAGCCTTCGAAAGTAACGCCGCCTCGTACCCGGCTGGAGACGATAAGCTTCACGTCATTTTCGTAGATGGCCTCGAAGTAATAATCCGTCGCAGTATTCCAGAGCTTTTCTTTCGCCCATTGCGCCTGTCCGTTACGGATGGCAACAGGTCCGGTCAATACGGTTCCCATGCCCCATTGCGCAATGTCGGGATGATGGCCGCCCCAATCGGTGATCTGGCCGCCGGAATAATCGAGAATCCAGCGAAAGTTCACGAAACAGCGCGCCGGGGCATAGGGCGCTTCGGGTGCCGGACCCAGCCACATATCGTAATTGAAACCGTCGGGAACCGGCTCGGGATCCTGCCGATCGCCGGTTTTCCCGAGATCGGGCGTACCGCCAGGCAGACCGCAAGTCACCGTCTTCAGCTTGCCGATGCCGCCGTTGCGAACGATTTCGCAAGCCTTACGAAACCGCGGATCGGAGCGCTGCTGGCTACCGCATTGAAAGACCCGGTGGTTGGCTTTCACGGCGTCACACATGGCGCGGCCTTCGGCGATGGTGAGCGAAAGCGGCTTCTCCCCGTAAATATCCTTGCCCGCGCGCGCCGCTTCAATCACGGGAATCGAATGCCAGTGATCCGGCAGGGCGATCAATAGGGCATCGATATCCTTGCGCGCGATCACTTCGCGGAAGTCTTCGTAGGCAGTGCAGCCTCTGTACAAGCCGGCCCGCTTGTCGCGAGCATAGTGCCATTCAACCAGCACGCGCGCCGGCTCGCGCCCCGCGATCGCTCCGTCCCAATACCCAGGAGTCTCGCGGTTCACATCGCACACGGCCACCACCTGAACGCGCTTGTCGGGGAGGAAACCCAGCATGTCGCCGGTGCCCTGGTTGCCGGTTCCAATCACTCCCAGGGCAATCCGGTTGCTCGGCGCGACATTCCCTTGGCGGCCCAGCGCAGACGCGGGAATGAAGAGTGGGGCGGAGGCCAATGTTCCGGCGGACTGGAGAAATTCTCGGCGGCGCATGGCGTGATTCTATCCGTTCTCAAGGATGAACTTCAAGTCGCCCGACATCATCCACGCGCACGCTTCTGCTAACGCGCCTTCCGCGGTAGAGATCTCTCGGATCGGCTATCGCAGGGACGGTGACATCGAACCAGCCGATCATCATCTCGTCCCAGGTCTGATCTCCAAAGTGCACAACCGCGTTTGGATCGGGGTTATAAGGATTGTTGGCCGAGTTATCGAAGTGCGCGACGCACTCGATCCGGCTTCCTTCGGGCAGCAGCACCGGCTGGGCGAACACGTATACGAGTTGCCAGTTGAAGTCATACCTGGGAACGCTGAGCAGGGTGCTGGTCTCCCCAGTCGGATAGACCACCTTGTAGACGAAGTCCTTGCCGCGAAGATGCATATGCGGCATCAGATTTACCAACTCGGCGTCCGTCCGCAGCGTGAATTGCGATTTCACTTCGTAGTTCGCATTACCGGGCGGAATGGCAAACAGGGCATTCATCGCTGCCACGGTAATCTCGCGCCGCTCGGGGGGTTGCTTGGAGAAGATCAGTCCGATGGAAGTCTGGTCGGTAGCAGCCTTGCCGGTGGATGTATAGTGCAACTGGATCACGAGATCCGCGCCTGCCGGAAGCAGCTTGGCCACGCCCGGCGCGCAAATCTCAGCAGGCATGCCTGGCGCGTAGCCCACCAAAAGCTCGTTGCGAAGAAGTTCGAGGCCGGTTTCCTGTGGATCGGCTGCGGCATTGCCATCGGCGCCGCGGCGGCTGCGGACGTCCTTCCCAGGTACGAACGCTACGCCGGGCTGAGCGCCGGCCATCCACTTCGACCCTTTAGGCCGAATGAACGCGATTACATGATGCACCACGGCGCGATTTCCCGGCCGGACTTCGGCCATCTGCACCCATTTGTCCTCCGAGAGATGGGTGGGAATGACGACGTACTGATACTCGATCGTCCCCTGGGCCGGCACCTCGAACGCATTG
>PMUN01000170.1 GCA_003166875.1 Bryobacterales bacterium
GCGCCAAATTCCCCATTGACAGTGTGTTGCTAGTTGGTTACACTAACTCTACTTTTCTTTTCACCCACGTCGGTTCTCATTCTTTGTTGAATGGCAGCGGGGTCGATGGTCGCGGAGCATGAAGTAAAGTCTGCGATTTTCGAACCAGTTTTGCAAGCGCAACAAAACAATTTGCAAGGAGGGCCGTTATGTCTTTTTACTCTCTCAATGAGGGTCGTGTCGCGCGATGTGTGTTCAGCGTTGTCCTGACAGTCTTTTGTGTACTATCGCTAAACTCCATGGCTGACGCGCAGTCAACTTTCGGTACGGTGCTTGGTACGGTGAAGGATCCCTCGAGTAGCGCGGTTCCAAAGGCGAACGTCGAACTTCTCAACGTTGGAACAAACTCTGCGCGAACAGCGACCACCAACGACTCCGGAATGTACCAATTCGTCAACGTCGAACAGGGAAAGTATCAGCTCAAAATAACGGCTACAGGCTTTGAAACCGTTGAATTCACGGCATTCGACATGGCCGCTCGTGATACCAAGCGCTTCGACGGGGATTTGAAGGTTGCCACGCAAGCGACCGTAGTGACCGTGGAGGCGGCTTCGGTCCTACAGACCGAGACCTCCAGCGTGGCCTATACCAAGGGAAGTCTGGAGTTGACGAATCTTCCGGTGGCGATTGGCAGCCGTTCGACTGGTTCCACCAGCGCCTTCTCCACCCTCACGGCGCAGCCAGGCGTGCAGATCGACAGCAACAACAATATATCTGTAGCGGGAGCAACCACCTCGCAGCTCTCTTTCAGCATCGACGGAATCAGCTCAGTAGGACCAGGCGCCACCGCTGGCCCGCTCACGGAGCTGTTCCCTTCTTTCAATGCGATCGAGGAGATTCGAATCAGCGAAAATCTCAACCCGGCGGAATATGGTGGGGTGGCCGACGTAACCACGGTTTCCAAGTCCGGTACAAATGCTTTGCATGGGGGCGCTTTCGAAAATCTCCAGAACAACGACTTCAATGCCGCCGACACTTTTGCCCACACCACTCCGATCATCAAGCTGAATGACTATGGCCTTTATCTCGGAGGACCGGTTGTACTTCCGAAGCTATATGACGGGCATAACAAAACCTTCTTTTTTGGAAGTTTTGAAAGGCTTTCCCTGCCGAAAGGGTTGACCCAGATCTTGAGCACGCCAACGGAGGCTATGCGGAACGGGGATCTGTCGGCCTATCTAAATTCCAACCTGGGTGGTGACGGTGTAGCGCTGACCGGCTACCCGGGCAATATCATCCCGGCCAGCCAGATCAACCCGTGGGCGAAGGCGGCACTGAATGCGTTCTACCCGCTGCCGAACTATGGCGCGCCCGGCGCTATCACGAACAATTACCTTGCGACTTATCAGATCCCGATCTTGAGCGCCCAATTCGACGCGCGCATCGACGAACTCATCAGCGCCAAGCACTTCCTGTTTGCTCGTTACACTTATAAAAACCGCCGCGTGACGAACGCCCCCGGGGGCAATTCGAGTCCTGCTTCTCCATTGGTCGGCGAGACTTCTCAGCCGGAAGTTGATAATGCCCTCACCGTCGGGTATAACTGGATTGTCTCGCCGAGTCTCGTCAACGAGGCCCGCGGCGGGTTCACCAGGTCTCGCTCCAACACCACCTTCGCCCTCCAGACTCAGGCAGTCGCAAATGAACTGGGATTGGCCGGCCCACCAAACGGTTTCCCCGAAGCTCTGCCCACCATCCAGACGATTCCAAATATATTCTTGACTGGGTTCATGTCCGTTCCCTCACCCAATGCCGACATTAATCCGGAGCAAGGCACCGTGCAGTTCTCGGATACCCTCACCTACACGAAGGGAAAACACACCATCAAGATCGGCGGAGATTTTCGCCACCTCACCGCCCTTTTCACCAACGTGTTTCTAAACTATCGTCTGGGACAATATACCTTTAACGGACAGACTCAGACCAGTTCTGGCGTCCCCTGGCTGGGCAGCGGACTTGCCGCGCCGATTGCGGGCATGCTGCTTGGTTACCCCGACTCTACTATCGTTTCCACGGTTCTCAATCCGACCACCAACTCCTGGGCGAATCACTACGCGTTTTTTGCGCAGGACGATTTCAAGGTTTCACCGTCGTTCACCCTTAACTACGGCCTGCGATACGAATACCATCCCGTGTTTCGTGACTACAACAACAATCTTGCTAACTTCGATCCGAACTATAACAGCGTCCAAAACGGCGTGGCCGTCCACGGAGCGGTAATCGTACCCGTGCAGGCGTCGCTGGGCTTGGTCAATCCAGGTTTTGCTCAGTCCATTGCACCGACTCCGATTCTGACCGCCGCTCAAGCGGGGGTTCCGGTAGGTTTGCGCGATTCTCAGAAAACGGACTTTGCGCCTCGAATTGGTTTCGCTTGGCGTATATTCGATAACAAGACAGTGCTTCGGGGAGGATATGGACGATTCATCGAAGCGCCACTTTCTCTGTCGGCCATCGATGGTTGGTCGGTTGAGGCCAGTGACGTCGGGGGATTTTCGAACTCGATCGGCAGCAACGGACTGCCCACGCTCAAAGAGCCCTATTCGTTCCCGTCGAACATCGCTCTGCCTGGAACGCAGTGGTTCGATTTAGCGACAGCCATTCACTACAAGGATCCCGTCGTCCAGGAATGGGACCTCACCATCGAGCGCGATCTGGGCCAGGGATTTGGAGTGCGTCTAGCTTATGATGGCAATCATGGATCCAATCTTCCCACCGACATAAACTTGAACCAGATTCCCACCAACAACGTGGGCTACAGCACTCTCGCCTCGACCGCGCCGTTCCCCCAGCTATATGCGATTTCTTACCAGACGAATTTGGGTTTCACCAACTTCAATTCCGGAACCATTTCGGTGCGGAAGCGCAGCAGCAGTCTTCAACTTGAGGCCAGCTACGCGTTTACAAAAGACCTGACCAACATCAACGGATCCGGGACAAATAACAGCGCTCAGACCACTGTCAACGAATTCGGCAACGCTTTGCTCAGTGACCCTACGCGCCCCGGACTCGACTACGGCAATACCGGCTTCGCTCGCCGCCAGCGTTTCCTGGCCACCTTTCTTTACGAATTGCCGTTCGGCAAGGGCAGGAAATATCTGAATAACGCTAACCGTTTTGCGAACGCGTTGTTCGGGGGGTGGGAGTTGAGCGGCATCCTTCTTTTCCAGAGCGGTCCATTCTTGACCGTGACGACAAGCTCAGATCCCTCAGGTACCGGCTACAATCTCTGTCCCTGCAACTACGGAAACGGCGGCCGCGCGGACACCGTGCCCGGCGTGAATCCCTATGCTGGCCAGTCGCTCAGCCAGTGGATCAATCTAGCAGCCTTTAAAGACCCCGGAAACGCGATCGGCCGGTTCGGCGACGCCACACAGGGCGATGTGACGGGGCCCGGTCAGAAAGTTCTCTCCTCGTCGCTGATTAAACGTTTCCAAATCACCGAGCGAGCTCGCATGGAAATTGGCGCGCAAGTCGCGAACCTCACGAATCACCCGAACTATCAGCCACCGGGCAACCTGAACGTGAGCGTCGCGGCATTTGGGGCGATCACCGCTATGCAGACCGCTGAAGCCGGAGGGCCGCGCCAGATACAGTTAACTGGGCGTATCGTGTTTTAGATAAGCCCGCGTTCCCTCACCATATCGAGCGTGTCCGCAAGGGCGCGCTCGAAGCGTTCCAACATCAGATCGATCTCGCTCTCGGTGATAATAAGCGGCGGACAAAACGCAATTGAATCGCCTAGCGCGCGGATGATCACGCCGTGATGGTGGGCGCGGTTGGCCAGAAACCCTCCCACGCTGGCTTTGGCATCGAAGGGCGCCTTGCTGGCTTTATCAGCCACAAGCTCTACAGCTCCGATCAACCCGATGCCGCGTACTTCGCCCACCAGCGGATGGTCCGCGAATCGTTCGAGGCCGGCCTGCATGCGCGGCGCAACCTTGCGCACGTGCGATAGCAGGTCCCGCTCCTCATAGATCTTGAGGGTTTCTAGAGCTACGGCCGACGTCACAGGATGCCCGCTATAGGTGAATCCGTGACTGAAGACGCCAATCTTTTCCGACTGCCTGCTGAGCGCGCCGTAAATCTCCTCTGACACCATCACGGCCCCAATCGGCAGATAACCGGACGACATGGCCTTGGCGCAGCTAATCATGTCGGGCTTCAACCCATAGGTTTCGGTTCCCCACATGTTGCCCGTTCGTCCGAAACCGCAGATCACTTCGTCGGCGATCAGCATCACGTCATACTTCTTCAGAACGGCCTGGACCTTCTCAAAATAAGTCGCTGGTGGCAGCAGCACGCCTCCGGCGCCCAGGATCGGCTCAGCGATAAACGCGGCCACGGTCTCTGGACCCTCGCTCAGAACGCGCTGTTCCAATGAACTGGCCATCCGGCTGGCGAACTCTTCTTCGCTCTCGCCCGGTTGCCCAAAGCGATACCAATGCGGACAATCGACGTGCAGAATATTGGCGATCGGCAAATCGAAGTCGCGGTGGTTGTTCGGCAATCCGGTGAGGCTTGCGCTGGCGACGGTAACACCGTGGTACGCCTTGCTGCGGCTGATAATCTTCTTCTTCGCCGGCCGTCCCAGCGCATTGTTGTAATACCAGACCAGTTTGACGATCGTGTCGTTAGCTTCCGATCCTGAGTTCACGAAGAACACCTTTGACATGGGAACGGGCGCGATGCTCAGCAGCCTCTCAGCCAACTCGATGCCGACGTCGGTCGCCTTATGAGCGAAGGTGTGATAATAGGGCAGCTTGAGCATCTGGCGGTAAGCTGCTTCAGCCAGGCGGCGTTCGGAAAACCCCAGGCTGACGCACCACAGCCCGGACAGAGCTTCGAGATAAGTTTTGCCATTCTCGTCGCGGACGAAAACACCGTCGCCCTCGGTGATCACAAGCGGGCCTTGCGTCTCGTGCAACTTGAGATTCGTGTAAGGGTGAATCGAGTGAATGTCGCGGCTCGCCGAAGTCTCCATATGAGAAGCATGATAGCCTGTCGTGATGGCACGTGGTTGGATTGCACTACTACTGCTCGGAATCATTGGCTGCTCGTGCGCAAGCGCGGCTCCGAGCGACTTTCTATTACAAAAGATCGGCGATGGCGTTTGGGCCGCGATCGTCAATGACGAGGGCAAGGCCGGCGGCAATGTGGGATTCGTGGTCGGCGACGACGGTGTGGTGGTGATCGATACTTTTCAGGATCCCGAACCGGCGGCGGATCTGCTGGCCGCCATTCGAAAGATCACGAACCTGCCGATACGGTTCGTGGTCAACACGCATTACCACCTGGACCACGTCAATGGCAACGACGTATTTGCCGCCGCGGGCGCGGTCATCATTGCACACAGGAACGCGCGCGGCTGGATACGCACTGAAAATATCAAGATGATCGACCCTCCGGTGACGGCCGAAAAGAAGGCTCGCGTTCAATCCATCGCGCTGCCAAACCTGGTGTACGACACGAGCGTCGATCTTTATCTAGGCTCGCGGCGAGTGAGCGTTCGATATTATCCCGGCCACACTGGTGGCGACTCCGTGGTTTCCGTGCCTGACGCGCATGTCGTGTTCTGCGGCGATCTGTTGTGGAAGGATCATATTCCGAACTTGATTGACGCCTCCACTCCGGCGTGGATCAAAACGCTGGATGCGATAGAAGCTGACTACGGCGAGTCCACCTGGGTCCCTGGCCATGGCGGCATCGCGAATGCAGCCGACATCGCGACATTCAAAAAATATCTGGTAGATCTGCACGCCACCGTTCGCGACCAGCAGTCCAAGGGAAGGTCCGGCGACGCACTTGTGCAGACCATTCTGCCAAGCCTCAAATCAAAATACGGGAAGTGGGGATTTTTCGACGAGTTGGCAGGCGCGAACATTTCTGACACCGCGCAAGAGCTGGCAGGCACAAAGAAGCTGCCCTCACACTAGCCCTCTTGTAGCGCAAAAGGCACCGACTCCCTCACGGTCGCGGTTCAGAATCGGCGTTCGGTGTTTACAGCCACTTACCGAACCGCGACCGTGAGGGAGTCGGTGCCTTTCAGCAGCCTCACGCGGTTCATTTGGAGTGGAGGCGTTTCTGATCTTCGTTGTAAGCCTGCCACGACAGGTCAATAATGTACGCATGGATTGCGTCGGCCTCCTCGCGGCTCATCTTTCGAATCACAATCGGATAGCCCGGTGGAGTGCCGAATCCGGGCATCCCATATTTGCGATGGCTCCCGGCCAGAACGATCTCGTACCATTGCCGGTGCGATTCCGCCGGCATATAGCGTAGATCGGGAATCGCGCCGTCTTCAGTCCATGCTCCGCTTCCGTCCGCGTGAGGCGCATGGCAGTCAAAGCAAATGTGCTTCGAATAAAGTGCCTCGCCGGCTTTGATCACTTCCTTACTGAAAGTCTGATCGGGAGGCCTCGGCACCGGAGGTATTCTTGCGGTGACAGCCGGGAAAGGCGTTGTCGCTCCCAGTTTAAATGCCAGCAGCCGCGCCGGTCCGCGCTTGGCCAAGGGAGTGGCCATCGAGCTTCCGGTGGCGAACAGTCTCGACGCCGATCCCCAGCCTACCGGCACCAGGATGTATTGCTCACCTTTGACCGAAAATGTCACGGGTACCGAGTGGATGGCCGAGCCCGTGCTGATGGACCAGACCTTTCTTCCGCTGTCGGCGGAATAGGCTGCAAATTCGCCGGTCCCCTCGCCCTGAAACACCAAATTGCCGGCAGTGGAGAGAACGCCACTGTTGGTGGCGATGGGCTGCTCGACAACCCAACGCGAGGATTCGCTCACAGGATCCCACGCCAGCAGCTTGCCCTCTTCGGGAAATTCATTCGGAGCTAAACTGTGCGCTTTGACATCGTGAATTGGAAGATAAATCAGGCCAGTGAGAGGACTGTAGCTCATGGGCCACCAGTTGTGTCCGCCGCTGAGCGGCAAGCGCCCTTCCCGAGCGGGAAGTTCCACAGCGCGCCCGCTGGTGGGATCAAAGGAAGCGGCCCAACTCACTTTCGCGATAGCTTTCCCCGCGAGAAACTTGCCAGTCGCAGCATCCAGCATATAGAAAAACCCGTTCTTCGGCGCCGTCATCGCAACATGACGCTTCTCGCCGCCAATCACGACGTCGGCCATCAGAACATGCATGTTCTCGTTGTGAAAGTTCTGTGTACTGGTCTGAAAATGCCAACGGTATTCTCCGGTGTCCGCGTCTACTGCAACTACGCATCCCGCAAACAGCCGATCGCCACCCACTTTCATGTCGGCTTTGTCGCCGAAGAGCACCTCTGGCGTGGCGCCGGCGGTTCCAAAAATCAAAAATCCAGTGGCGGGATCGTACGTGATCGGGTCCCAAACGTCGCCGCCTCCCACCTCCCACCATTTGTCGCCGGACCAGGTTTTCGCGGCCATCTCAAGCGCCTTCGATTCGAACCCCTTGGCTGGATCTCCGGGAACCGTCCAGAATCGCCAGGCCTGCTTGCCCGTTTCGGCGTCGAATGCGACCACCGATCCGCGGACGCCAATGTCGGAGCCGTTGTAGCCGATGAACGCCTTGCCCTTGGCGACATGCGGCGCGCCAGTAATCCCGGTCTGGCTTCCGTCGCACACTGGCGACTCCCAAGCTTTTTCTCCGGACGCAGCATCTATGGCAACCAGGCGGCAATCGCCCGTGCCAACGTAGACCTTGCCTGCCCAAACAGCCAGCCCGCGATTCGAGCGCGCCGACCACGAATTCCGCATCCGATCTAACCGCACTTTCGGATCGAATCTCCACAGTACTTTTCCGGAGACCGCATCCACGGCATATACGCGCGATTGAGGCAAGCTCACATAGATCACACCGTCCACGACAATCGGCTCCGTCGCCAGGCCCATCGGGCTCTCGATATCGGTGGCCCATGCCAGACCCAGCTTTCCGATATTCTGATCGGTCACTTGCTTGAGCGGGCTGAAATGCTGCTCATTGAAGTCGCGGCCGCCTACCAGCCAATTCGTCGAGTCCGCCAACACTCTCGCCTCAGTCACGTCGCCTGCCTTGGGCGGCGTGTCCGCGCTAGCCAGAATAGATACGAAGATCAAGATGTGTAGTTTCTTCATGCTCACCTCCGGTGTTACCGCATTGTAGCGCACGCACTTTTGCGTGCCGTGTTCGCACTCCTGCGAACACAAGCTTTGGAAAAGCTTTGGGCGTTCACACGGTGTGAACGCGGCACGCAAGAATGCGTGCGCTACTTCGCCTGATATACGACGCGACCGTGCAGCAGCGTCAGCTCACACTTCAGGTTTTGAATCTCATCGGACGGCATGCTGTAAAGATCGCGATCCCACACCGCGATGTCCGCATCCTTGCCTGGCTCGATGGAACCAATCTTATCCTCCAGAAACAACTGCCGCGCAGCCCACGCGGTATACGACCGTAGCGCGACATGAACATCCACGGACTCCGCGGTCCCGAACGGCTGTGACCCGTAGACACCTTTCAGCGTTTTACGTTCGATGGACGACCAGATGCCATAGCGAGCCGGATACGGCGTCACCGGATAGTCCGATCCCCCAGCCCACAAGATCCCCTTCGCGAGAAAAGTCTTCAGCGGTATCAAGCGAAGCGCGCGCTCAGGACCAAGATTGCCGGCGTAATTGTCGCCAATCCACCATGTAAACGGCGCTTGCAGCTCCGGGTATCCCGCATCGTATTCTTTCTGCAAGCGAGCCATGGTGTCGATGGCGTGATCGGTGGGCGTATTGCAGTGGATGATCCCGTGGCGCAGCCCCTTCGCCGGTTTTTCCTGCAATACCTGGGCATAGGTATCCACCACCCAATCGATGGCGCGGTCGCCGATGGCGTGAGTGCTGACGTGAACGCCGGCGTTATGAATCATCCGCACCATCTCACGATAAACCTCGGGATTCGTCTTCGGATAACCGCGGTTGCCCGTGTCTTTGCCGGTCGAGTTCTTGTTCCACTCGTCGTGCATCCACGCGGTGCGCGCGCCGCCGCTGCCATCCATAAATATCTTTACGCCGCCTGAAAGCAGCAGGCCATCGAACGACTGCGGAGGTTTCGGCAGCGACGCGATATGTTGTAGAGCCTCGCGTGTGGACTGAACGGTTGTACCTCCCAGCCACAAAGCGAAAATCCTCACGGTCAACTTATGCTCCGCCAGCAGCTCACGGTACAAATCCCAATCGGCCGCAACAATGCCCGGATTCTTAACGGCGGTCATGCCCTCTTTGTTGAAGTCGGACATGATTCGAAGCAATCCGTTGCGCTGTTGCTCATGAGTGTAGGGCGGGATGAGATGCCGCACCAGGTCCTGTGCAGATTCCTTCAGCACTCCTGTGGGTTGACCGTTGGCGTCTCTATCGATGGTTCCAGCGGGTGGATCCTTGGTCTCGCGCGTGAGTCCCGCCAGCTTCATCGCGGCGCTGTTCGCAACGCCATAGTGACCCGTGGTGTGCTCTAACCACACAGGATTGTTAGGCGTCACGCGGTCCAGGTCCGAGGCATAAATGTACCGCAGTTCGGCGAATTTACCCTCGTCCCAGCCGCTGCCGCGCACCCACTGGCCCGGCTTCAGACTGGCGATTTTCTTCTCCACGAGCTTCACAACGTCGGCGATCTGCTTGATGGAGGGATCACTCACTTCCACGTCATAGAGCACCGCCGCCTCCTGGAAATGGCAATGCGAATCGATAAGACCGGGAGTCGCGGTTCGGCCATGCAGGTCGATAACCTGCGCGTTCTTGGCGGCCAGTTTCTTTACGTCCTGGTTCGATCCGACGGCGATGATCTTCCCGGAGGAGATTGCCACCGCCTCGGCAATCGAGTCCTTCGGATCCACGGTCAGGATTTTGCCATTGATCAGGATGAGATCGGCGTTCTGGGCCTGCAATAAGATTCCAGCTCCGATGAACAAGAAGCTAACACGGTGCATGTGGTTTTTGATCGTACCTGGGTACGGCACGAAAGTCAAAGAGACGTTGTGGGGCAGGATGCCATCCTGCAGCGGGTTGCTAACCCGCTCAGTGTGCGGCAGGGAGCTCTACCACACGTACTTATCCACCATCCGCGGCGGGCCTGAATTGCCGCCAATCACTTTGGTAGCTAGCACCAACTGAACGTTCTTGTGCTCCCAATTTGCAGGCATTTGCTTCGCAATGGCATTTATATAAGACGGGTTAGTCAGGAACTCGCCCGCCGTCATGGTGCCGTAGCCAGTGAGTCCTCCGGCCACAACCACCATGCGTTCCGTGGTCGGGTCCAAGACACGCGAAATGAGCGCATAGTCCTCCGCAAGCTCCAAATATGGCGTCTGGTAGTTCACCGCGCGATCTCTGCGGGATGGATTCTGGCGGTCTTTTATCCAAAACGTATCGTTGTCTCTTTCGAAATTGAACCGCATGGGGCCCATCAGGCGCACAGTCCAGTCGTTGTTCAAAGCTCCCACCAGAACTATAGGACCATCCCGCAGATCCGCAAAGCTGGTAGAGAGCTGGCCGCGGATAACGCAAGTCTTGCCCTTGGCCTGCAGCAGACCGTTCAACCTCCCGAGCGTCGTGACATCCTGGAGCGCGACGTTCTCGCTTCCCAGGTAGTAAAGCTTGAAGAGTGTGATCGACCCCGGCGCACCGGCATGTGGGTCCACCGCGTGCGGTAGGTCCCAGTTGGACCATTGCCCCGGTTCCGCGGATGTTCCCAGAAACTGGCGCTGCCCTACGCACAGCAGCACGGTGCCGGATGAATCGACTACCGGACTCCAGAATCGATCCAGAGCTGTATGTGGCGTCCAAGGTTTCAACCAGACGATTCCGGTCAGAAGAATAACGCCCGCCGCCAAACCGGCGTATCGAATCCAACGGCGCAAACCAGACGGGGGTGCGAGCGGCGTCGCGGAAGACGCTGGAAAAGGCGTTAGCGGGACTTGCGCCGGGGCAGGCGCCAGAATCTCGAACTCAGGAACATAGGACCCGGGCAACAACTCGATACGAATCTCGGCTTCGTGCCCCTGCTCGTGATAATACTGAGCGATCCTCTTTCGAATCTCTCCGGCGGTGGCGCGGACAATCGGATCGGCATTGGTGTCGTAGTCCGGCTCCCTGCCGAACACCTGCACTCCGAGGCGCCGCTCTTTCAATTCACTTGGATCGCCCTCCAGGGTGTGCTCAACCACGTAACGCAACAGGTTCGGATAGCGCTTACTGTTCTTGAAAAGAGAATTCGCAAGCATACGTTCCAGTTGCTTGCGAATGGCAACGCGTTCCTCGGGCCTAAACGGTGCGTGCCGGACAGGGGCCTGCGACGGTTCCATGAATGTCTTCGCGAGGAGACTACCAACGGGTCTCTGATTGGGAATTGTAGCACTTAGCCATGGCCCGCACCGGCCGTATTATACGTTCTATACGCCATCGCCACGAAGAAAATTTTCAGTTCGAACCTGTACTGTGCTTGAAACGGCTCCCGATGGGCTTTAAACTTTGTTCAGGCTAGTGTCACAAAGAGAACCCAACCGTCGCGATGTCATCAAGCTGACTACGGCCGGTCTCGCCATGCTCCGTCCTAGGGGCACTCCAGCGCAGTCCTCGCCCGAAAATCGCCAGCCCTCCGGAGAGATCACGGTACGGGTTACCGCAGGCGCGAAGAGGTTCGCCCCAGATGCACCTCTCGATTGGCAGGCGGAGCGGGGCTCACCGGTGGATTCCATCCTGATCGATCCAGACAGGCAGTTCCAGGAGATCCTCGGTTTTGGCGCCTCGTTTACCAATGCGGCGTGCTATATGTTCAATCAGCTTTCCTTGCGATCCCGCGCGCAATTATTCCGCGAACTCTTTCACCCATCGGAAATGGGCTTTAGCGCATGCCGCATCTCGGTCGGTTCTAGCGACTACGCCACCAAGATGTACAGTTTCGATGAAGGCGCGGCCGATCCCGAACTGCGGCGCTTTTCCATCGAT
The DNA here is from genome assembly GCA_003166875.1 of Bryobacterales bacterium. GTDB lineage: Bacteria > Acidobacteriota > Terriglobia > Bryobacterales > Bryobacteraceae > Palsa-89. The sequence goes on from PMUN01000170.1 coordinate 11,986, forward strand.
CACGATCGTGAGTACATCCTTCCCATGCTCAAGCTCGGCCGTAGCGTGAACCCGGATCTATTCCTGCTCGCCACGCCATGGAGCCCGCCGGGCTGGATGAAGGCGGGTGGATCGATGTTGGGCGGATCCATGCGGAAGAAATCGTTCGGCGTGTACGCCCGTTATCTCGCAAAGTTTATTAAAGCGTATTCCGAAGCCGGCGTAACGGTCAACGCCCTTTCCGTGCAGAACGAAGTGGATACCGACCAGGACGGGAAGATGCCCGCTTGCCTGTGGGGACAGGAATACGAGATGCAGTTCATCGCCGATCACCTGGGACCGCTGTTTGCGAAAGAAAAGATCGGCGCCAAGATCTGGATTCTCGATCACAACTACAGCTTGTGGGGGCGCGCCATTTGCGAACTGGATGATCCGGAGGTCAACCGATATGTAGACGGCGTGGCTTGGCACGGATACGTCGGAGAGGTCTCCGCCATGACGCGAGTCCACCAAGCCCATCCGGAAAAGCACATGTATTGGACCGAAGGCGGCCCCAGCTTCCGCGATCCTGAATATCAGACCGATTGGACGCAATGGAGCGCAACTTTCGCCGGAATTCTACGCAACTGGGCGCGCTGCATTATGGGCTGGAACCTGGCGCTGGATGAAGCCGGCAAGCCGAACATCGGACCATTCGATTGCGGCGGCGTTGTGACCATCAATTCAAAAACCAAGGAGATCACACGCAGCGGTCAATATTGGGCTCTCGCTCATTACTCCCGCGCGATCCGGCGCGGTGCGCGGCGCCTGGAGTCTTCCGCAAATCTGGAAGGCGTATCGCATGTAGCTTTCGCCAATCCCGACGGAACCAAGGCCGTAGTTTTGACGAACGCGGGACCCCAGCGAAAAGCGACGCTACGAATGTCGGGGATGGAGACAGCGGTCAATCTCCCGGCGGATTCGGTTAGCACACTGACCTGGCGCTGACCAAGTGGGGCGGACCCCTGGTCTGCGCGGGTCCNNACCAGGGGGTCCGCCCCACCGGCACTTTATTTAGGAACATCCGGATCCGGCCGCTCTTGCTTGACCGGCTTTAGCCGCATGGCCGAGTAAACATCGTTCAGCCGGGCCTTCAACTCCTTCAGCCTCCGGAATTCAGCCAGCTCTCGCTGCGCGTCCCCGGTGCGCCCGACCTTGCGATACACCATCGACAGATGATAGCGGATGGTCGCGTTGAATGGCTCCAGTTGCGCGGCACGCTCCAACAGAGGAACCGCCTTTTCCGGCTGGTTCATCGCGATCAACGCCTTGGCCAGCCCCAAATTCGCATCCGGGTCGTTGGGCTGCAGCTCCACCGCGCGGGAGTAATGGGCGAACGCGCCTTCTTGATCGGATTGGCGAGAGCTGATTTCGCCGAGCCGGCACTCGGATTTTTCATCAAACGGGTTAGCGGCAAGCGCGGCCTTATATTCATTTTCCTGGTCGGAGGTCGATGTGGAAGCACTCAGCGCTTCCGCCAATTCAAAATGCAGACCCGGCAGTTTGGGATCGAGTTTGAGCGCTTCCCGGTATTGAGCGATGGCTCCCTCGGTGTTCCCCTGCCTGGCCGCCTCATGAGCCATGAGCTGATGCATCCGCGCGGATTCCGGAGCCAGCAGGGCGATGCTCAGCAGGTTCTCATCAGCCAGGTCCGAATAGATTCGTTGTGCCGTGTATAGAATGTCGATGTCGGTTGGCTTTAGCTCACGCAGGACGATCACCACGCCCGCGGCTTTGTCCAGATCGTTCGCGGAGTAATAAATCTCGATAAGCTCCATACCGGCCTGCACCCGGATTTTTTCTTCCTTCAGCTCGGGGAACGATTTTTCCAAATCGGATCGCGCCGCAGCCGTCTGGCCGATCCGTTTTTCGCTCATTCCGAGCAAAGCCTGAATCTTCCATAGCGTGGGCTGCAGCTTCAGGGCAGCCCGTAGTTCCGGGGTAGCCTTCTTGTAATCGCCCTGAAAGAAGAGCAGCACGCCTAGATTACCCAGCGCATCCAGGTTGTTGGGATCCAAATCCACAATCGCCTTGAATTCCGCCGCTGCCAGATCCGGCCGGTTCGTTTTCAGAAATTCCTGCGCCTTCCGTGCGTGCGCTTCGATCTGTTCCTTCCGGGATGGCGTGTCGGAAAACGCGGGCGCGGCGAAAGCGAGAAGAATCGTGAGGATGATTGGGATACTGCTCATGCAAGTATTCTACAGGCCGGCACAGCAGCCCAGAATCCAAGGGATTCAGGAATTCAAGAAGTCGAGGAAGATGGAATGCGTGCCTGCGGGCACGCCTCCTTATTCCTTGGCTTCCTCGACTTCATCGGCTTCCTTGGATTCCCAAGTTCCGATCCATCAGAACGATATTCGGACACCCAACTGGACGATGCGCTGCCCGAACGTGTTATTCGTCGAGTTGTAATTGCCGGTAGTTCCTGGGATGATGCCGGCCGAACTAGTTCCGACATTGGTGTTCGGAAGGTCGAAATTCGGGTGGTTCAATACGTCCATCGCGTCGAAGCGAATCTGCAGGTTTCCAGTTTCGTGCGGCAATGGGAAGTGGAAGTTCTTACCGAGAGAAATATCCACGTCTTCAATTCCCGGCCCACGCAGGATATTTCGCCCAGCGTTGCCAAAGGTGCCCGGCGTGGGAATCGCCCAGGCCGGGTTCGTGCAACCGACTGGGAAATGCGTTCCATCTTGCAGGATTGTGCAAGTATTGAACCAGCCATTCACACCTGGATTGGAGATATTCGGATTGCCGATCAGGTTCGGATACCAATTCCCCGAGAGAGCGCCGCTGTTGTTGTTAGTGCCAACTTGCGGTGTATAAGGCAAGCCGGATTCGAGCACGAACGTCGTCCCCAATTGCCAACCGCCGAGAATGGCATCGACAACCGCATTGTTGTTCAAGAATTCCCGTCCTTTTCCAAACGGCAGATCGTAGACCAGGCTGCCCTTGAACATGTGCGGTATATCGAAATTCGACAGCGAATAGTTGAGGCTCGGATTGTACGCGTCCTGATACATTTGCCCGCCATCGCGGCTGCCCCAGCCGGACGAATCCTGATCGTCTAGCATCTTCGACCAGGTGTAGTTGAAGTTGAATTGAAGTCCGCGGCTGAATCGCTTGGTTATGGACAGTTGCAGAGCGTCGTAGTTGGAGATTCCATTATAGCTATTCCCGCCAATTGTGCTGAATTGTGGGAAAGGACGCAGATTCTGCGCGTTACCCGGGTTCGCGACGCTCTGTTGCAGCAGATTCGCCGGGACCTGATTGGGATCGTTGGGGAACGACAAATTAGTCCCGCGATTGCCCACGTATGCCGCTTGAGCCATCAATCCGCCGCCGAATTGCCGCTCAATACTGAACGACCATTGATAGGTTCTGAGAATCGGAGTATTTCGCGGATAGTACGACGGGCCTTGGCCGTTGAAAGAAGCCGGAGAAGTGCTAGGGCCGATATAGTTGAGGTTGGCGTAAGTGGCCTGGGACAGAGTGAACACCGGGTGGACCTGGTCTGTGTTCGTCAAGCCGCCGTGGCTATTGGTGCCCAATCCCTCAGCCCCGCCTGCATAGGTGTCGAGACTCCAGGGGCCATCGTATATGCCGAACCCTCCACGAACCACCCAGGTGCTTCTGGGCGACCAGGCGAATCCGACGCGAGGCATGAAGATGTTGTAGAGAGTGTTCTCGAGGTTCGTTCGTCCGTTCTGGCCTCCAAACCACATCGCCCCCAGAGTGTTCGTTGCCGGGTTAGTGACGGTTGGATCGAAATCACCCAGACGGTTGGCAACTTCGTGCCATCCTTGCTGGACTTGGTAACGCAGGCCATAATTCAAGGTCAGAGTCGGAGTGACTTTGAAGTCATCTTGAACGAAGAACTGTGGCACCTTTTCCCGGAACCCGACTATGGGCGTATTGCTGGCATTCCAGCTCGCCACCTGTCCCAACAGAAAATCCGCGTACCCTAATCCACCGCTGCCGTTCGGAGCCTGCTGCGTGAATACTCCGCTGAAGAGGAACGTTCCCGCATTTATATTCCCCCAGGGCGTCGAGTTGTCCTGGTACGCCAGAAGTTCGGCGCCGAACTTGATGATGTGCCGGCCACGAACGAGGGTTACGACATCCGACGTATCGAAACCATTTTCAACATAGATGGCGTTGGTGGCCGGACCAATCCAAGTAGTGCCCGGATTCCCATAGAACTGAAGACTAGGCGGTAGATTGGCTTCCGGATACGTCCAGCCCAGGTTTTGAGGGTAGTTCTTGTTGAGGCTTTGAGGCTCGAACCAGTTGCCTTGGCGAGTAACCCCATACCGGAACTCATTCACGGTGGTAGGGCTGAAAGAGTGCACATCCGAGATCTGCGCGTTGTATCGATCCACGTCGCCGGACTGGCTACCAATCGCGTAAGCCGCCGGATAAATTGCCGGGTTGTCACTCTGCGTGATGGAGAATGTCAGCCGATTCTTGTCTGAGACGTTGTAATCCAATCTCCCAAACCATTTCAGAAATGGGTCAAATCTTCGATGGTATTCACGAAGTTGTTGGAATACCCGGACTGATTCGGCTGCGGAAAAAGGGTCTGGAACTTGAGCGCAAGCGGGTCTAGCATCGACGCTGGGATCGTATTGTTGGGGAACGGAGTGCGGGTCCCATTTGCGCCCGGTCCAAGCGTGTTGGGTTGGTAGATAACCGGCCATTCACTCATATCGGAGAAGTTCCCAGCGCGCATGGCGGCGGTAGGAAAAGTGTTGATGTTGGCGTAGGACGAATTGTTGACCGTCTTGTCGACGTTAAAGAAAAAGAAGAATTTGTTCTTGATGATCGGACCGCCGACGCTACCGCCGAAATTGTCAAAGCGCTCGAACGGCACGCTGGCCGAGAAGAAGTTTCTGGCGTTCAGGTCGTCGTTCTGAAAATATTCGTATGCCGAACCGTGCCACTGGTTCGTACCGCCTTTGCTGATTTGGTTGAACACCGCGCCGCCGACTCCGTATTGGGCCGAGAACGTGGATGTGTTCATTTGGACTTCGGCCACGTCTTCAAACACCATCTGGTCGAAATTCGCGCTGTGCGGCAGCATGACGTTGGAGCCATCCGCAAGGAAGTTGTTGTAGTAGGGCAGGTTCCCATTGACAGCCACACCAGTCCCCGACCCCGCCGCCCCCGGCAAGAGCTTAGTAAAATTCGCCCAACTCTGGTTCACATTCGGCAACTCCTGCATTACCTGGGCCTGCAGCGTTGTGGATTGTTCAGCGCTCTCAGTCTGCAGCAACGGGGCCTCGGCTGTAACCCGAACTTCCGTCTGAGTCGCGCCAACCGTAAGCTGGCCGTCCACGGTAGTGGTTCCCACCTCCAAGTCGACGCCGCTCCGCACCAGCTTTTCGAATCCCGGCTTGCTGAACGTGATTTGATAGTGGCCGGGCAGAATCGAGACTGCGTCGTAAATACCAGCGCCGTTCGTGGTGAGTTCTTTCAACACTCCCGTATCGATATTCAGAATCGCGACACTTACCCCCTGAGACGGTGGCGCCGGAGGGGTCCGTAACCGTGCCGCGGATCTCGCCGGAATTCGTGTTCTGTGCGAAGCCAACAGCGCTGACGAACACCATCGAGAAAACCAACAGTGCTATCGCGCCTAAATCGAGCGAGCGAGACCTGCGTTTCATGTGAGAACTCCTTGTGGACAACTGTTAAGACTCCCCAAACTTTACCCAGTAGGAACCTATTAACTGAAAACAACAAGGTGCATACCGCTAACAAAGTAGAAATGCTCTTTTTTCTATTACTTCGAGACCGTTACGTCCTCTTTTGAACAATCGTATGATACGTGCAACGTGACCGTGTAACACGATGTTTTGTGGGGCAGGTTGGCAACCCAATGTCACTTAGTTTTCCCGAGATTGCTCAATTTGCATTCTTAGTGG
>PMUN01000357.1 GCA_003166875.1 Bryobacterales bacterium
AAAGAGTATTACCTCAACGAAAAGATCAAAGCCATCCAAAAGGAGCTCGGCCGCGGTGAAAAGAGCGAATTCGACGAGCTAAAGAAGAAGATCGACGCCGCCGGTATGACCAAGGACGCCCATGAGAAGGCCAATGCCGAACTCAAGCGCCTGGAAAACATGCCGCCCATGTCCGCCGAATCCACTGTTTCGCGGAATTATCTGGATTGGCTCCTCGCCGTGCCGTGGAAGAAGAAATCCAAGGAAATCCGCGATCTCAAGTTCGCGCAAAACGTGCTTGAGACCGATCATTACGGCCTCGAGAAAATCAAGGAACGTATCCTCGAATTCCTCGCCGTTCGCCGGCTGGTGCAGAATCCCAAGGGATCCATCCTTTGCTTTGTCGGACCTCCCGGCGTCGGCAAAACTTCGCTTGGAATGTCCATCGCAAAAGCAACTGGTCGCAAATTCGTCCGCTTGTCGCTCGGCGGCGTGCGGGACGAAGCCGAAGTACGCGGCCATCGGCGCACCTATATTGGCGCGCTCCCCGGCCAGATCATACAGATGATGAAGAAAGCCGGCACTCGCAATCCCGTGTTCATGCTCGACGAAGTCGACAAAATGTCCATGGATTTCCGCGGCGATCCTTCGGCCGCGCTACTCGAAGTCCTCGATCCGGAACAGAATTATATGTTCGTGGATCATTACCTCGACGTCGAGTACGACTTGAGCCAGGTGTTCTTCATCGCCACCGCCAACGTCCTTCACACTGTCCCGCCCGCTCTGCAGGACCGCATGGAAGTGATCCGGTTGTCCGGCTACACCGAGGCGGAGAAGCTTGAAATCGCCAAGCGATTCCTGGTTCCCAAGCAGTTGAAAGGTACCGGGGTGGCGAAGGAGAATCTCGAGTTCACCGATGAGGGCCTCCAGAGTTTGATTCAGTCCTATACTCGCGAGGCCGGTGTGCGCAACCTGGAACGCGAAATCGGAAACGTCGCCCGCAAGATCGCGCGCAAAGTGGTCAACGCCAGAGGCGATGCCAAGAAATCCACGAACTTGCCTCCCCAGGTCATCCTCACGCCCGAAATCGTGTCCGAATTCCTGGGTCCTCAAAAATTCCGCGATCTCCAAGCCGACAAGAAGAACGAAGTCGGCGCTACGGTTGGATTGGCCTGGACCGAGGTGGGTGGTACCATTCTCACCACCGAAGCGGCCGTCATGGAAGGCAAAGGCAAACTGCAGACCACCGGGAAACTGGGCGACGTCATGCAGGAATCCGCCCATGCCGCTATGAGCTACGTTCGCTCCCGCGCGCACCTGCTGGGCATTCCCCGGGATTTCTACCGCAACCTCGATATCCACGTGCATGTCCCGGAAGGCGCCATCCCGAAAGATGGCCCCTCCGCCGGAATCACCATCGCAACCAGCATCTGCAGCGCTTTGACCAACATCCCGGTTCGTTGTAACCTCGCTATGACAGGTGAAATCACCGTGCGCGGCCGGGTGCTCCCCATTGGCGGACTTAAAGAAAAACTGCTGGCTGCCCACCGCCAGGGAATTTACGAATTGATTCTGCCGAAGGATAATGAGAAGGATCTCCCCGACATCCCAGAGATTATTCGAAAGGAAATGAATCTCCACTTCGTCACAAACATGGATGAAGTGTTGAAGATCGCTCTGGAACGGGAGATCGTCGCGCTGCCGCTGGCCGGCACCGCGCCGCCGCCGGAATTGGTACGCCAGCCGTCGAGCGAAGAACGGATTTCACATTAGGCAACTTCTTACCGAACCGCGACCAACCGAGCCGCGACCGTAAGGGAGTCGGTAAATTGCTTCAGGGGCCTGATGGACGCGCAATTTGTGGTAAGTGCAGCCCGGCCGGATCAGTTTCCGGCTGAGTCCCTCCCGGAGATCGCTTTTCTGGGAAGGAGCAACGTCGGCAAGTCCAGCTTGTTGAATTGCCTGATCGGGAATGAAAAGCTGGCGTTTACCAGTGCCACCCCGGGCCGCACGCAGTTGATTAATTTTTATCGGGTCGGCGGACAATTCCACTTCGTCGATCTGCCGGGATATGGGTACGCCCGTGTCCCCAAGGACGTAGCATTCCAGTGGAAGCGGCTTATCGAACAATACCTTTTACATCGAAGGTCGTTGGAGCTTTGCTTCCTGATCCTCGACGCGCGTCGGGGCTGGATGGAACAGGACCTGGAACTCAAGCAGTGGCTCGAGTTTCATAACCGGCGGTACTTGGTGATCGCCACGAAAACAGACAAGTTGAAAGGTCAGAAAGAACAACGGCTCCAAACGGCCGCCATCCGAAGTCAATCTCCGGATAGCGAGCCTCTGCCGTTCTCGGCACCTACATGCCGGGGAGTGAGGGAAATTTGGCAAGCGATATCGAAAATCCAGACCCAGCAGCAGTAGCTGCTCCCACCGAAGAGAAACCAGACACCAAAACGCCGGCCGCCTCTGCGCCGGAAGGCCAAGAGGCCGAACCTACCGGTAACGGCAAAACCGACGACTCCAAATCGGCCGAAACCAAATCCGGGGAAGCCAAGGCCGACGACGCAAAGGCGCCGGATCAAGGCCCGCCCTCTCCGGGTGGACACCGCAAGCATCGCGGCGGCGTTCCCGGCCAAGGCCAGAAGAACGGCACGCTCGACCTGGTGGAGCTCAAGGATATGAGTATCCAGAAGCTCAACCAGATTGCCAAGGACCTGGGCGTCACCGGCACCGCCGGCCTGCGCAAGCAGGAGTTGATTTTCAAAATCCTCCAGACCCAGGCCGAAAAAAGCGGCCTCATCTTCTCGGAAGGCGTCCTCGAATGCCTGCCCGATGGATTCGGGTTCCTCCGAGCGCCCGAATATAATTACCTGCCGGGTCCCGACGATGTCTACGTGTCACCGTCGCAGATCCGCCGCTTCGATCTGCGCACTGGCGACACTATCTCCGGGCAAATCCGTCCGCCCAAGGAAGGTGAGCGCTACTTCGCGCTCATCAAAGTGGACGCCATCAACTTCGAGCCGCCCGAGGAAGCCCGCAACAAAATCTTCTTCGACAACCTGACGCCGTTGTATCCCGACGAGCGTCTCAAGCTCGAAACTGCCCGGGACAATTACTCCGGTCGCGTGATGGATCTGCTCACACCCATCGGCAAGGGCCAGCGCGGCCTCATTGTGGCCGCGCCGCGCACCGGCAAGACCATGC
>PMUN01000180.1 GCA_003166875.1 Bryobacterales bacterium
ACTAATTCCTGCGCAGAGCCAACAATACGAACGACCTGGCTGTTTCCTTTCCTTTGACCTTCTACAATCAGGGCGGTCAATGGACCGTGCCGATAGCAGGCTACGGAAATGTCAGTGTGCTGAACATCTCCTTGCCAGCGCGCGGGACGCTGAAGCTCGAGTTCGATTACTCGTCTGCGGCTACCAGCGTTGGCTTCGCCATGGTCAGCGTGCCGTGCCAAGGGTTCAATCCAGGGCAGTACTGCGCGGGAGTTGGAGCTTACGCCATTTTGCGAAATCACAACTCCGCACCGGCGCAAGACTTCGAGGATAGCTATCCACTAGGGCAAAGCACTGCCTTGAGCCCCAGCAGTTCCTGTTCGATCAGTCCGACAATGCGCAGATGGTCCTGAACCTGACCAACACGTGCATCCAGGATTTTTGCGCGGGTCTGATACAGGGCCCCAATGCCACAATCGAAATATTCGACGAGAACGGAAATCGGTTTTACGTTGACGCGGAAACGGTGATGCCCGGCGAGGTGAAGATTTTGAACATCGCGCAAATGAGTAGCACGACATGGAACCGGATCGGAATGGTGCGCGTCAGCAGCGTGCCTGGATGGGATTATGGTCACCGGCCACCGGATCAACGAGAACCGCGCTCCATCCGGGCGTAGACAAGTCGTCGGTCCGCGCCAGCCCCGCCTTCCTGTCAGTTCAGGTTGAAGCTCACTCAGCGGAAAGCGCCGGTTGAGGCCCGCGCAGGACCGCACGAAAGCCTTCCTGCTCAAAATGCACGTCGTTGGTTAACGCGTCGGTGATGCCTTCGCTGCGCATCGCCTGCATGGAGATGCAATCCGTTAAGCTGTAGCCTTTGTCCAGCCGCTCGCGGTAAAGGTTGAAGCCGCTCCGAAAGGAATCCGCAGTTTGGGCTACAATCCGAACGGTTCGGTTGCCCAGCATGTTCTCGATGTTGAGTGCTGCCTTTCGCCGGAAACGTGGGCCCCATCCCGCGAAGTAATTCAGATACTCCGTGAGGACCTCTTCGGTGGTCCAGATCACGTTCGGCTTTGCGGCGCGGCTGAAAGCCTTCACCTTTTCATGCGCAAGGTCCTGAACATTCGTGAGCGCAATCCAGTAGAACGTATCGGCAAAGAGAGCGCTCATTGATCGCGCTTGGGATGTCCGTAGAGATAATGATCGTGCTCGCTCGCCCCGTCGTTCGGAAGCTTAGCGAACTCGTCCGGAGGAACGTCGGTCATGTTGTCGAGGATCACATCCCAGATCGGGCGTGGCTCGCACTTTGGCTCACTCGGCAGATCGGGCGCATCAGCGAGGATTTTATCCAGCGCCTCGCGCACCAGGGTGTCGGTGGAAACGCCCTTCGCCTGTGCCAATGCGACCAGCTTGGCTTCTTCCTGCGGTTGAAGCGGCAAAGTGATGGCCATGGAGGTTCCCCTCTGTCATTGTCGCCTGAAGGTCGAGTCAATGCACCTTCGACAATCTCAAGATACTCGGGTTTGCGCCGATTGGCAATCCGATTGGCAATCGGCGCGGCAGGTTGGCAACCTGCCCCACTACCTGGTTGCGACTACTTGGCCTGATACAGGGTCGACATAATTGGTGTGTAGGGTGAGCGTTTGCACTAGCTGGACGTCTTTGTCGACCAAGACGAAGCGGGTCAAGCCTGCCGTTCCGGTCCGAATGTCGATGGGCTCGAACCAGTTGAGGTGATAGAGCGACTTGTAGAAGTTCATGCTTGGCAGCAGGATCCAGGAGACGCCAACTTGCCAGTACTTATCTGGTTCGGCCTGGTGCTGGTTTCGAAGCAGCGTGACGATTCGTTTGGTACCGGCATCGTAGGCCCATTCGGTGTACTGATTGGCGTTCAGCTCGAATGCAAACCAGAGCGCGCATGCTAGAAGAAAGACCAGCATGGGCCAACGTAGCGCCGGCTTTTTCACGAGAGCCAGGCAGGTGAGCAGGAAAAAGACAATCCAGGGAAGGCCGGTTCTTGAGATTGGATACAACAAGCCTGTTGACCTGTGGACGACGTAACTTGCGCCAATAGAGAAGAGCAATGCGCCGGCGCTGAAGAAGAGAAACCGATCTGGCGGCTGGATCAGAAATGCTTTTTTGACCGCAAGCAAAACGACCCCCGATAGACACAGAGTGATCGGGACGAACCAAGCGGTTATAAAATCGACAAAACGTACGAGGGCGTCGTAATAGTAATGGATGCCAGGCAGGGTGAGCCGGTGCACAAAGGAAATATAAACCAAGCTTTTGTTGCTCCTGGCTAAAGAAGGCAAGCCGAAATAGAAATCCGCGCTGTGGGTGTTTCTCATTGGTCCGCCGATGATGATGAGGGTGAGGACAATTCCCGGAATAATGAAATAAGTCAAGGATCGAAATGCGGCCCTGCTGTCCCTAAGGAGCGTTCCCACGAAGAGAGCGGCCAATCCCGCATCTATGAAAAGAAATGTGACATTCGAGGATACGGACAGCGCGAGCAGGATCGCCAGCCGGAGCATCTGATAGGGGGATTGCGGGGGACCCTTCACCATGTAGAACAAGGCCCAAGCGCAGAAGGCGAGGGCGAGCCCATAGCCGCGGGCGGCCGAGAGAAGATCGAGCAGCAGGGGATTGAGGCTGAGCACGGACACAGAGAGTAGGAAAAGACTGCCTTGGCCAAATATCAGTTTGGACAAGCGATAGACAGCGATGAAGTACAGGAAGCCGGCTAATAAGGTTGGCAGGCGCAGCGTGAATTCCGATGCTCCAAACGCAGCGACGGAGATTTTGGAAAGTAGGGTTTGGAGGACATGATTGCTGGCATCGTAGGCCACGTACATGCGCGACAACGGTTGCGAGATCCAAAGCTCGTAACTGTACGCTTCGTCGCAGGTGATGGACTGGGTTTTGGCGCGATAGAGATTCGTGACGGAAATAGCGATCAGGATGAGAATGGCCAGGAAACTGAAGACTGGGTTGGTATTCATCGGGGAGTTTCGTTCCGTTGTCTTCAGGTTCACGAACATTGTGTCCAAGTGTCAGTCTAAGGCACCGACTCCCTCACGGTCGCGGTTCGGTAACGCTAGCCTGTTCTTATGATGAATGACGTAATTCTCAAAAGGTTTGAGACGCCGGACGAAGTTCGGGAATTCGAGAAAGGGAAGTTCGAACTCCTGCACATTGGCGGGATAACGATTGGACGGGCGACGTATGAACCGGGATGGAAATGGTCGGTACATGTTGGTCCGCTGGTCGGAAAGAAGAGTTGTGATGTGGAGCATGTCGGGATGGTTGTTTCCGGGGGGGCTGTGGCCGCGATGGACGACGGGCGCGTGATTGAGATTAAGGCTGGCGATGTTTTCTACATTGGTCCGGGGCATGATAGTTGGGTGGTGGGAGACGAGCCTTATGTGTCGATTCATTTGATGGGCGCGGGCGATTATGCCAATAGCAAAGCGAGCGCAAAAAAATGAACATAGGGCACCGGCTCCCTTGAAGACGCCGATCCAANNGTGCGTGCGCTACGGGGGCGTCTTCATCACCTTTTCGCGGTCGTTAATACCTTGACCTTCTACACGTCTTGCGTTTAACATGTAGAAGATCGAGGTGTTGATATGGCCGCTAAATCGGACCTTCCGCAAGGGACGCTGGACTTGTTGATCTTGAAAGTTGTGGCGCTGGGACCAGTGCACGGGTATGCGATCGCGCAGAGGCTTCAACAGGTTTCGCGCGATGTGGTGCAGGTTCCACAGGGGTCACTGTATCCGGCGTTGCATCGGCTGGAAAATCGCGGGCTGTTGGCCGCCGACTGGAACGAGACCGAGACCGGGCGGGAAGCCAAGTTCTATAGCCTCACGCGGAAAGGGCGGGCGCAGCTCGAAACCGAAGCTGCGAGCTGGGCGCGATTGACACAGGCGGTGGGGCTCATTCTCGGGATGTCGGAGGGCGGTGCGAAATGAGCTGGTGGTATCGCCTGTGGCATCGNNCCGGAGGAAGCGCGGCGGAAGGCGAGGTTAGCGCTGGGTGGTCCTGAGCAGGTGAAGGAAGAATGCCGCGATGCGCGGGGTACGCGCTGGCTGGAGGATCTGTGGCAGGACTTGCGGTATGCGGTTCGGACGCTGCGGCAGAAGCCCGGGTTTGCAGCAGTGGCGCTCGCTACACTGGCTCTCGGGATTGGCGCCACAACCGTGATGTTCACTGTGATCAATGGCGTGCTGCTGGCGCCGCTGCATTATGCCGATCCCGGGAGGCTGGTGGATGTGAACGGCCACGCAGATGCGCTGAGTGTTGCCGGATTTGAACTGCAGAATCTCGCATATTACGATTTTCTCGATTGCCAGCGGGAGAGCCGATCACTGGAGTTGGCGGGGTGGCTTTTCAATACGGGCACATTGAGCGCGCCCGGAGAAGCTGAGCACGTTGAGGTATTTCAGGTGTCGTCAAACCTGTTTTCGGTGCTGGGCGTTCCACTTGCGGTGGGGCGCGGGTTTCTTCCCGAAGAAGACCGGGCTGGCGGGGTACCGGTAATGATTCTGGGCTACAGTTTTTGGCAGCGCCGATTCGGCGGGAACGAGGCGGTTCTCGGAACAGCGGTGGTTCTGGACGAAAAGCGGTACAACGTGGTAGGCATCGCGTCCGAGAGTTTCCGGCTGGGCCAAAGCGAAGCGGATACCTATACGCCGATTGGCCAAAACACGTTGCGTTACATGCAGAATCGCTTTGCGCATCCAGTTGGCACGATCGCGCGGCTGCGGCCGGGCGTGACACTAGGCCAAGCGCAGGCGGAGATGGCGACGATCCAGAAACNNGCGGTTTCACGCGAGCGTGAACTTGCCATGCGTGTGGCGCTGGGAGCGGGGCGGGGCAGGTTGATCCGTCAATGCCTGACCGAGAGCGCGATGCTGGGGCTTTGCGGGGGAGTGCTCGGAGTTTTGCTGGCAGCGCTTGGGATCCGTCCGTTCGTGATGTTGTGGCCGGGTGTTTTGCCGCGCGCCGAAGAGGTCCAGTTGGATTGGCGCGTGCTGCTCTTTGCGATCGGCGTTTCCTTGTTCAGCGGGCTGCTTTTTGGACTGGCGCCGGCTCTGCGCGCGCCGTCGCGCAATCTGGAGCAGACGCTGAGGGCCGGAGCGCGGAGTCTCGGGGGAGGATCGCGGCGTTTGCACGGAGGTTTTGTAATATCCGAAATCGCGCTGGCGGTGGTGCTGTTGGTGGCGGCGGGGATGTTGGGGCGAACACTGCTGCGGCAGTCGGCACTCGATCCGGGCGTCGACATCCACAATGTGCTGGTCACGCGGATGGCGATTTCGCCTGGCGCGCTTTCGCATCCTGATCAGATTCGTGCCGCCTGGCAGGACGTCCTGGAACGAGCGCGGCGCGTTCCGGGAGTGCAGGCGGTCACGATGGTGGATACTGTTCCGATGCGAGAGGGTACCAATCAGATCGGCTACTGGACCACTCCCGTGGAGCCGCCGGAGAGCCAGAAACCCGCGGTGTTGGCGGCGAGCGTGTCGACTGAGTATCTGAAGGTGATGGGCATCCGGCTGCTCACGGGGCGATTCCTGGATGAACATGATCGCATGGACAGCCAGTCCGTCGCCGTGATTGACGACGTGATGGCGCAACAGGCTTTTGGCGGGCAAGCGCCGTTGGGAAAACGACTGTGGATCGACATGGGCTCCGATCCTGTCACGGTGGTGGGAGTGGTGAGCCATGTCCGGCAGTGGGGGTTGGCCGCGGACGATCAGGCACAGGTGCGCGCGCAGCTCTACTATCCCTTTACGCAGGTGCCGAACGGGATGCTGCGTCGCTGGTCCGAGTTGATGTCGATTGCGGTGCGGACGGGCGTGGAACCGCGGAGCGTCGCCGCATCGCTACGCAGGGAACTGCGTGGCGCGGCGAACGATCAAGTCTTGTACGAAAGCCGAACCATGGAAGAGCTAGCGAGTGATTCGCTGGCGCGGCAACGTTTCTTGATGTTATTGTTCGGCGTGTTCGCGGGCTTGGCTTTGTTGCTCGCGTGCATTGGAATTTATGGAGTGATGGCATATCTGACCAGCCAGCGCGTGCCGGAGATTGGAGTGCGGATGGCGCTGGGGGCCCGGGCGCGGGATGTGATGTGGTTAGTGTTACGGGGGAGCCTGGGGATGATTTCGGTGGGTGTAGCGGTGGGAGTGGTCGCGGCGCTGGCTGCCGAGCGGGTGTTGGCGCGGCTGGTGGAGGGGATGCAACCGGGAGGGGTCTCGGCGTTTGCCGTGATGATTCCGGTGTTGGTGACGGCGGCGTTGGTTGCGAGCTTTGTGCCGGCGCGGAGGGCTAGCAGGGTGGATCCGGTTAAGGCGTTGCGGCAGGAGTGACGGAGATTGGCCGCGAATGAACGCGAATGAACGCAAATAAAACGCTTAGTAATGCGGGAGTTGGGTGATGGTTTTGGATTCTATGCAGTCGTAGGAGCCCGCCGAAAGATTTTTGTATTCTTCGGTGCGGCCGCTGGGCCATTCGATTACTAAGTGGTCGGCTTTGTCGCGCTTCGCTAGGCCGAACGTTAGGGGCAGTTCGGATTGCGAGAGGTAGCTCGAGCCGGTCTTCACCATTCGGGTTTGCGTGCCGTCGGGGGTGGTGAGATGGACTACCGCGCCGATGCCGTCGCGATTGGATTTGGTGCCAATCAATCGGAGGCGCAGGGAACGATTGCCGTTTGAGACATCGTTGCGATAGAGAGCGGCTGGGCCGTTGTTGGTGGTGATTAGAATGTCGACATCACCGTCGCGGTCGAAATCGCCATAGGCCGCGCCACGGCCGACTTTGGGAGCTGCGAAATCCGTGCCGGCTTCCTTGGCTACGTCGCGAAATGCGCCGCGGCCGTCGTTCAGGAATAGGTGCGGAGGCTGCGCGTAGCCGATGTTGCTTTTGATATTCCGGACCGTCTCATCGATGTGTCCGTTGACGGCCAGCAGGTCGAGCCGGCCGTCCAGATTGACATCCAGGAAAATGCAGCCGAAGCCGAGACTCGCACGGGAAGCTTGCGCGATGCCGGTTTTGAAGGCTGCGTCTGAATAAGTCCCGTTGGAATTCGGGCGATACAGCGCGATCATTTCGTTGTCGAAATTGGTGATAGCGATGCCCGGAGTGCCGGAGTTGTCGAAATCGGCAACGTCGATGCCCATACCGGCGCGCGGCCTGCCATCTTCGCTGAAGGCGACGCCGGCGCGCACCGCAATGTCGTCGAAGGCGCCGTTTCGCTGGTTGCGATAAAGCTTGTTGGATTGCGTATCGTTGGCTACCAGCAGATCCGGCCATCCGTCGCGATCGGTATCGAGCATCGCGACGCCCAGTGATTTCGACGTCGCATCGAAAATGCCACTCTTGGCTGTGACGTCTTCGAAAGTGCCATCGCCGCGGTTGCGAAACAGCCAGCAAGTGGACCCACGATAGGCTTCCGGCGTGCAGTAGGATTTGTGCGTGCCGTCGACGGTGCAGAAGATATCGTGCTCGGGGGACCATTTCACGTAGTTGCATACGAAAAGATCGAGCAGGCCGTCGCGATCGTAATCGAACCAGAGCGCGGAGGTGCTGAAGGAACTGCGGCCGCCGAGCCCGGCTTTTTCCGTTACATCGATGAAGTGGCCTTTGCCGGTGTTTTGAAATAGGAGATTCTGGCCTACGGCGGTGATCAGAATATCCGGAAAGCCGTCATTGTTGTAATCCGCGACGGCCACACCCATGCCGTACAGCTCGACGGCCAAGCCAGCTTCGTGGGTTACATTTCGAAATGTTCCGTTGCGGTTATTGCGATAGAGCTGGAGGGTGGTGGATCGGCGCTTGTGACCCGGCCAATCCATTCCGTTAATCAGCAGAATATCCAGCCAGCCGTCGCCATCGTAATCGAGAAACGCGCAGCCTGAGCCGAGGGTTTCCGGGAGATATTTCTGGCCAAAGGCTCCGGTGTTATGACGGAAGTCGATGCCGGCGGAAGCTGTGACGTTCGTCAATCGGAACCCCAGATCGGACGCCAGGGCGGGAAGGGGTAAGGCGCCTAATATAAAACTCCGGCGATTCACGCGATGCTCGCCAAGCCGTGCTGTATGGCGTACACCACCAGCGCGGCGGTGTTGTGAATATCGAGCGCCTGCATGATATTGGCCCGATGCACGGAAACCGTGTTTGCGCTGAGACCCAGCACCGCGGCGATCTCTTTGTTGGATTTTCCATGCACGATCAACTGTAGAATTTCCAGTTCGCGCGTGGTCAAGGTAGGCTTGGCAGGCTCGTCCGCCAGGCGCCCCAGCCGCGGATCCAACACCAGTTCGCCGGACGCGACCTGCTTTACCGCACCGATCAGTTCCAGGTCTACGGCGTTCTTCAACAGATAACCTCGAGCGCCAGCATCGAGACAGGTGCGAACGTAACTTGGTTCGGAGTGCATACTGAGCATCAGGATCTTGGTATGCGGTGCTGTCTTGAGAATCATGCGCGTGGCCACCGCGCCATTCATACTGGGCAGCGCGAAATCCATCACAACCACGTCGGGGCGAAGTTCGAGCGCTTTCTCGACGGCTTCGTTGCCATCGCTGGCCTCGCCCACCACGGCGATTTCCGGATCGTCCTCGAGCATGCGACGGAAACCCCGGCGTACCAGGCTATGATCGTCCACCAACAGGACCTTGATGTTAGGAGGGATGCTAGGAGGCGGCATGGGTCTCCTCCACACTCAGCGGTACGGTGAGCCGGACTATAGCGCCGCCTCCGGTCCGCGGAAGAAACTCGATCTGTCCGTTCACGAGCTCGGCTCTCTCTCGCATGGAAATCAATCCCATTCCTTGATTCTCCTTCACTGGCGGGAATCCCACACCATGGTCTTCCACTTCAAGCACCACCGTTTCGGGCTGGTAGCGCAGGCGCACTTCGGCCTGTGCCGATTTCGAATGGCGCGCGACGTTGGTCAAAGCTTCCTGCAAAACCCGATAGAGGTGGATGGCCACATCGCGGTCGACAGTTCGGCTGGATCCGCACTTCTCGTATCGTATTTCGATTCCATGTTGTTTCTCAAATCCAGGGAGATAGACGCTGAGGGCTCCCTCGAAACCGGCATCGTCGAGAACCACCGGATGCAGCGCCTGCGAGAGCGCGCGGACCTTGTCGAGCGTGGCCTGCACGATGTCGCGCACCTCTTCGAAATCGGNNCGCCGTTGGGAGAGCGCGGCCACCTGTTCGAACATCTTACGGTTGTACCGTACCAGAAACAGGCTGGTGGCGACGATCAGCACCAGCATGGCGGCGAGAAACAGATACGCATTCCGTTCCACGCGGGCGTGAATCTGCTGAGCTTCGGCTGCCGCCCGTTGTTCGTTGGCGTTGTTCTCGACGAGCAAGCGAGCCACCGCGTTGCTCAATCCTTCTTGACGAGCCTGGAGTGAGAGGCGAATGCGAGTGCGCGCTTCCTGCTCCTGGCCGCCGGCGGCGAGCGCGAAGATACGATCCAGAGCATCCCAGAATTGAGTTACGGATATCGCCAGATAGCGCCGCTGATCGGCGGTGGCGGGCGAGACTTTTTCCTCGCGCGCGAGGGCATCATCCAGGTCGCCGCGGATTCGTTTGAATTGGGGTTGCCAGGCCGTGAGTGGATATGGCTCGCTCTGTTCCAGCATGTCGCGCATGGCCAGGGCAAGCGAATTGAGATTGTTCTGGATGCGCAGCAGGAGTAGGGAATCGGTGCGGTTGCGATCGATGGTTTCGGTTTGCAGGCGTCGAAGGCTGCGTAGCTGCAGGATGGTGTAGCTGGAGTAGACGGCGACGGCGGAGAGAGTGACGGCCAAGCCTGCGAGTAACCCGATGGTGGGGGAGCGGCGGGATGGCATGGCTTGTTTTTATTATCTGCTGTTGTTGGTGGCTGGTTGCTGGTGGCTGGTAGCTGGCGCAGTGTCATACCCTTTCAAGGTCAGCGTGCATGTCCGGGGGCCGACTTGCGCTTCAACCGGCCTTTTTTCGACTGTGGTCGTTTTTCCCGCTCTTGGCTGAGTGCTCGCGCGAGCAGCGTTTTGATTACTGCTTGACGGCTGATATTGAGCCGGGCTGCCCGCTCATCGAGTTTTCGCAACATGCCTTGAGTGAGGTCGACGTTCACGCGACGGACCGGTCTGACCACGGTGAATTTGTTGGTGAAGTAAGGGGAAATGTCTTCGCCTCGAGTTGCCATGTCTGCGATCTGGTCGGCGGTGTGGTCGTCCCTACCGCGACGCTCTGGATCTTTACTACTGCCGTGCGTCGCCAGGAATGGCGATGCGGCACGCAGGAGTGCGTGCGCTACGCGCGTGGGGATTTCGATGCTAAAGTTCGTTCACACCGCATCGCCCTGTATAACTCTTATACCATTGGCAACAGTCACTGCCAATTGGGGAACGGGTTGGTTCGGCCACTTTGGCTGGCGCGAATCAGGTCGGGGACGCGTTTGCGGCGCGACATCAGCTTGGTCAGCAAGTTTTCAAGAGCTGATTGGTCGTCCTGGAGCCACTCTGGTGGAATTTGTTTGAGGGCCTGATCGACGATCTCCTCGGGGAAATGCACCACCTGGCCGAGCCAAGGCTCGAAATCGTCGAAGGAGCGGACGTTGGTGTAGACGCTGGGGCGAAAGTAAAGACCCTGGAGCGGGGAATCGGTGAAGGTCCAGTGCGGGCCGTCGAAAACGTAGCCGTGGTCCATCATGTGAGCGACGAAGCCCTGGCGTTCGGATGTCAAGCGTTGTTGCAGCCGCGCGCGGAAGAAAATGGATTGCCTGGCGTCGGCATTTCCGATCCATTTGTCGAACACCAGCACGCCCAGGAATTCGTTCCGATTGACGACCTTGTCCAGCAGCAGGTCGGGAACGAAATCGTAAACCATCACTTTGGCGGGATTTCCCGGATATCTGGATCCGAAGTGCCAGCCGGGCTCGATGGCTTGGCGGCGGGAGCCGAGTTGAATGTGAATATCGGGGTTGCCAGCCAGGAAATCGGCGGGCAAATCTACAATGGCGGTCTCGGGCGTGGAGATTTGCAGGTAATTGAGAAAGGCGGAGCCGATCCATTCGTTGACCAGGATCCGCCGATGCTGGGGATTATTGCGGAACTTGACGACGTAGAAGTGGCCATCGTCGCACTCGAGCAGGTGGGCCTGCGCTCCACCGCGCATTTTTCGGATCAGACGCCTGGCAAGGACGGGCATCGTTTAAGGACGAATGCTTCATTCTAGCGAGTCCCCTTGCTGACGCGCGGGGCTACTTTGTGAGAATTGGTACTATTCAGGAGTGAAAACGCTAGGACTACTATCTTTATTGAGCCTTACTCTGGCGGCGCAAGTGGATCCTTCCTATCAGGTTCGATCGCTGCGCGTTGAGGTGCTCTCCACCATGCTGACTTCCGATGATGGGATTGGGGAGTGGGGCTTTTCCGCGGTAGTGGAGGCCGATGGCCATCGCATCCTGTTCGATACCGGGGCGCGCCCCAACACGGTGCTGAACAATGCCAAAGAGCTGGGTGTTGACCTCGGGAACATCACCGACGTTGTGCTCAGCCACAATCATTCCGACCACACCGGCGGGCTGATGACACTGCGGCGGGCCATTGCCGAGAAGAACCCGGCGGCGTTGTCCAAGGCCTACGTCGGTAAAGGCATTTTCGCGGCGCGGCGGAGCGATCAGGGCAAGGCGTTGGAGTTTATGGCAACCACCCGGCGCGATTACGAAGCATCGGGCGGGCATTTCGTCGAATACGATCGTCCGGTGGAGCTATGGAACGGTATCTGGCTCACGGGGCCTGTGCCGCGCAAGTATCCGGAGCGAAATTGGAGCGGAAAGACGCAGATTGAGACTCCGGAGGGATGGAAGGAGGACACCATTCCCGAAGACATGTCGCTGGTGATCAACACTGGTGAGGGGTTGGTGGTAGTGTCCGGGTGCGGGCACTCCGGGATCATCAATACGCTGGAATACGCGCGCTCGACGGTCCGCAACGCGCCGATCCATGCGGCTATCGGGGGATTTCATCTCTACCAGTTGGACGACGAGAAATTGCAGTGGACCGCGGCTAAGCTGCGCGAGTTTGGGCTGGGGACTTTCCTAGGCGCTCACTGTACGGGAATCGAAGCGGTGTATCGCATCCGTGAGCTGACGGGCCTGGATCGGCGGCGATGTTCGGTGGGGGCGGTGGGCGCGGTATACGATTTGAACAAGGGATTGGATCCAGGGTCGATCGCGCGGTGAGATGAAAGCGGAAGGTCTGGCCCTAACGGGCGCGCATATTCGTCTTGAACCTCTTGAACGCGGCCATGTGGATGGTTTAGTAGCTGCCGCTGCTCAAGACCCCTCTCTCTATCAATGGAGCCCGGTGCCGCAAGGCAAAGTGGAAGCCCTCCGTTATGTCGAGAGTGCGCGGGCCTCTGGCGGGATGCGGGAAGTGCGGCGCTGTATGCGATTGTCCGAATGACCGACGGCGTCACTTTCGGTTCGACGCGCTTTTGGAATCTGGAACGCTGGCCGTGGCATGCTTATGCTAACGCATGCCTTCGAAATATGGCAGGTGCTCCGCGTTTGCTTTCATACGGACGCACGAAACAAGCGTTCCGCCCCTGCGCTGGAACGCATTGGCGGGAAGTTCGAAGGATTACTCAGGGCACATAGAATGGCTGCTGACTATATCGCTCGCGATTCGATGCGATATTCGATGCTGGCTGGGGAATGGCCGGATGTCAGGCGACGGTTGAACCAGCTAGTAGGCTGCCGTTGCTGAATCTTTACCACTGCCGTGCGTCGCCAGGAGTGGCGACGCGGCACGCA
>PMUN01000115.1 GCA_003166875.1 Bryobacterales bacterium
ATGGGATTTCGATGCTAAAGTTATTTCGCCGACAGCAGCCCACTAGTCCCCAGTCCCCAGCCCCCAATCCCTAGTACGGCCAGGCCGGTTTGCTGAACAGCCCGCCATCCACCCAGATGGTCTGCCCGGTGATGAAGCCGCTGGATTCGCCGGCCAAAAAGACTACCGCATTGGCCACGTCCGCGGGCGTTCCAACGCGGCCGATCGGCGTCAGATTGGCCCAAGTTCCGGCAAAGTCAGCGGCCTCGGTTTTCGTCCGCTCGGTCTCAATCGCGCCGGGCGCCACGCAGTTTACCGTGATCCGATAGGGCCCCAACTCGACGGCGGCCACTTTGGTGAACATCTCGATGCCTCCACGGCTGGCGGTGTAATCCACCAATTTTGGAAATGCAATCTTGTTACAACCCGACCCGATATTGATGATGCGGCCCCCGCCATGTTCTTTCATGTGGCGCGCCGCACGCTGGGTACACAGATAACATCCCTTTAGGTTCGTCGCGATAGTGCGGTCCCATTCGCGCTCTTCCAGATCCAGCAGCGGCTTCCAGGTCTGCACGCCGGCGTTGTTCACCAGGATGTCGAGACGCGGGAACTCTTTGAACACGGCGTGGAACATGCCATCCACCTCGCGGGCGTCGCCGACGTTGGCCAGAACAACCAGCGCCTGGCGGCCCAGCGCACGGATTTCGGATGCGGTAGCTTCGGCGCCGGAAGCGTCCCCATAGTCGTTGATAGCGACGTCACAGCCCTGGGCGGCGAGCTGGAGCGCGATCCCTTTTCCGATGCCTTTGGCGGCGCCAGTCACCAGGGCAGTCTTCGCGGGAAGGAGCATGGTGACATTTTAGGTTGGATTGCAAAAAAATGCTTGCCCTCTAGGTCAAATCGAAGGACACTGAAGGTTGAATCTGTTGCGTGGGAGGCTTGGCAATTGAAACTGAGTGACGCTGCTGTCTGGGAGCCGACCGAACGGTGGACCACCGTGGACGCGGGCGAAGTGTATGATGTGGCGAGTTGGGGCAAAGGCTACTTTTCGGTGGGCGCGAATGGTCACCTGTGGGTGCATCCATCTAAAGATCCGGCGCGAAGCATCGACCTGCTGGAGTTGGTGGAAAAACTCGAGCTGCGCGGCATTTCTTTGCCGATACTGATCCGCTTTGCGGAGATCCTGAAACATCGCCTGGGAGAACTGCACCAGGCGTTCCAAAACTCCATCAACGAACACGGCTACAAGGGCAAATATTGTTGCGTCTATCCCATTAAAGTTAACCAGCAGCGGCAGGTGGTGGAAGAAGTCTTCAAATACGGCCGGCCCTATCATTTCGGGCTGGAGGCCGGTTCGAAGCCGGAACTGCTGGCCGTGCTGGCCATCGCCGACAACGAAACGCCCATCATCTGCAACGGCTTCAAGGATGACGAATACATCGAGATGGTGATGCTGGCCAAGAAAATTGGGCGGCAGATCATCCCGGTGGTGGAAAAATATACCGAGCTGGATCTGATTCTGAAGCACTCGCAGCGCGTCGGTGTGCGTCCGGAGATCGGGCTGCGCGTGAAGCTGGCGAGCAAAGGGTCGGGCCGCTGGAAATCCTCGGGAGGCTATCGGTCCAAGTTTGGGTTGACTGTTACGGAAGCATTACAGGCGTTGCAGCAAATGAAATCGGTGGGCATGGAGGATTGCCTACACCTGCTTCACTTCCACCTCGGTAGCCAAATCACGAACATCCGGCAGATCAAGGCCGCGGTGATCGAGGCGGCGCGAATCTACGTCGAGTTGAAGCGCGCCGGCGCCGGACTGAATTATTTGGACGTGGGCGGTGGTTTGGGCATCGACTATGACGGGTCACAGACCGATTTCGAGTCGAGCGTCAATTACACGCTGCAGGAGTACGCCAACGACGTCGTGTATCACATCCAGAACGTGTGTGACGAAGCCGAAGTAGTGCACCCCACCATCATCACCGAGAGTGGCCGCGCGATCGCTGCCTACCACAGCGTGCTGGTGTTCAATGTGGTGGGCGTGAGCGGATTCGGTGACGATTCGTTTGAGCCGGTGCCGGATGATGCCGAGCAGCCTCTGATCGATTTGCAGGAGGCCTACAAATCGCTCAGCTCGAAGAACCTGCTGGAGAGTTTTCACGACGCGCAGCAATCGCTGGATTCGGCATTGAACCTGTTCAGCCTGGGTTACCTGCCGCTTGTGCAGCGCAGCCAGGTGGAAAAACTGTATTGGGCCATCTGCCGCCGCATTCACAAGATGGCCAAGGAGCTGGAGTTTTATCCAGAGGAGCTGGAGCCGCTGGATGGGATGCTATCGGACACCTACTTCTGCAATTTCTCGCTATTTCAGAGCATGCCGGACAGTTGGGCGGTGAAACAGCTTTTCCCCATTATGCCCATCCACAGGCTGAACGAAATGCCCACCCGCAGCGGCGTGTTGGGCGATATTTCGTGCGATTCAGACGGCAAGATCGACCAGTTCATCGATCGGCGTGATGTAAAGAGGACGTTACCGCTGCATACCTTCAACGGCGAGCCTTACCTGCTGGGAGCTTTCCTGCTGGGAGCCTACCAGGAGATCCTGGGCGACCTGCACAATCTCTTCGGCGATACCAATGCCGTCCACGTAAGCTTGGGCGAAAACGGCGATGTGGTCCTGGACACGGTGGTGAAGGGCGACACGGTGCGGGAAGTGCTGGATTATGTGCAGTTCAACTCCAAGGCGCTGCTGGAGGAGTTCCGGCGCGACGTGGAAACCGCGCTGCGGGAAGGCAAGATCGGGTACGAGGAATCCGGGCGGCTGCTGCGGTTTTATGAGGATGGGCTGAACGGGTACACGTATCTCGAGCAGTAGGCAGGCGGCAACGCCCAGGCGGCAGGCGGCAGGCGGCAGGCAGCAGGGGCATCCTCTTGCTGAGAACCTTCGCGTTGTACTTGTTGACACGCGGAATCCTTTGAACATTGGCGCTGCTGCGCGCGCCCTGAGCAATTTCGGGTTCGCGCGCTTACGGCTGGTGAATCCTTATCACGTGGCTTATCAGGAAGCGCGCTCGGCTGTAAATGCGCACGAGATCCTGAAAAGCTCGGAAGAATATAAAACGCTGGCAGAGGCTGTGGCCGACTGCACATTGGTGGTTGGGACAACATCGCTGGGGCATCGCGAGCTGCAACATCCGTTACGCGCACTGGAATATGGCGGGCGCGTGCTTCGCAAGCATCTGGCTTCAGGACACGCTGCATTGCTGTTTGGATCCGAGAAGTTTGGGCTATCGAACGATGACTTGAGCTATTGCCACTGGCTGGTGCGGATCGGAACCGAAGGCTCCATGAATCTTGGCCAGGCTGTCGCGGTTTGCCTGTATGAGCTGACGCGAACGGCGGCCGCGCCGAAACCGGAGAAGCGCAAGCGGGCGCGCGCGGAAGATTTGGAGCGGCTCACGGCGCGATTGACTGAAGTGCTGGCGCTTTCCGGCTATGTTCATTCCGCCGGAACCGAGGCCAAGATTCGCAGGCTGATCCGAAGGCTGGACCTTCCCGCGCACGATGCCGAGGTTTGGCTCGGTATGATGCGGCAGATCCAATGGAAGCTCGGGCAGGACAGCGAATGATACTCTTAGGGGAGCGATGACGAAAGTTCAGTTGGGATACGATCTGGTGCGTCCGTTAACGGACTCGGACGCGAGCAAAGTGGCGGACGTGCATAGCCAGTACGGCATCTTTCAAGTCCATATGACGCCCGCGATGGACAAGCTCGCCGTGGAATACGACGCATCGCGCCTGACGGAGAAGGATGTGGAGGCGGTGCTGCAACGCTTCGGGTTACCGATCCAGCGCAAGTGGGAAATTCCATAGCGGCGCTCCGCTCCCTTTGTTGGGTTGACTTCTTAAGAATTTTAACTGTACAGTTCAGATGTACGAACTGGAGAGTTGAACATGTTGAAAAGAGAAGCAGTGGTTGTTTCCGCGCTACGCGCCCGCGCCAATTTCGGAAGCCTTTTGCGAAGGGTGGAGGACGAGCGCCGCACGTTCGTTATAGAGAAGCGCGGCGCGCCCAAAGCGATATTACTCGGCATTCGGGATTACGTGCGGCTTGCCAGCCCTGAGCCGGATGTTCTACGGATTATTGGGGAGGAATCGCAACGTAAAGGCACGGACAAGCTCAGCTCACACCAGATTGATCGAGTGATCAAGGCGGCGCGTGCTCAAAAGCAGAAAACGGGATGATACCGCTTAGGCTGGTCATCGATACCAACATTCTGGTTTCGGCCGCCCTAAAACCTCAAGGGCTCCCACGCGCAGTCTTTCAGCTCGCCATCACAAAACCTGCCCGGCTCTATGTTTCCGAGCCCATTCTTGAGGAGTATCGGGACGTGTTTCGGAGACCGGAACTTCAGATTCGCAAGGGCTTGCGTCAACAGTTTCTCCAACTTGTCAAGAACCGGTCGCGTCTGGTAACCCCTTCGCGCTCCCTTGCCATCGCGAAAGACCCCGATGACAATAAGTTTCTGGAGTGCGCCGACGCTGCGGGCGCCGATTATCTGGTGACTGGCAACCAGCGGCACTATCCGAGATTTTGGAAGAAGACCAAGGTTATCACGCCGCGCGAGTTCATCAATATCGTGGCGCCGCACTTAGTTCCTTAGGAGGGTCCTAGGTGCGGTGTAATAGTGAGGTGACATCACGCCGAGCCAAGCTCGCAAGCGCCTTTCTGCTGACCGCGCTACTCGTTTTTGCCGGCGGACCGGGATTCCGGAGCCAGGCGCAACTCGATGAGCATTACGCCAAGCACGGGGCCGAATTCGGCCACATCAGCGAGGCGGAGTATCTACGGCTGGCGCAGGAATTGAGAGACGCGCCGGCCGGCGGACCGATCCTCGAAGCTCGGCGTCCAAATGGCCAGTTCAGCCGACGACGCATCGCGGCTGACGGAGAAGGTTGTGGAAGCGGTGTTGCAACGTTTCGGGCTTCCGATCCAGCCCAAGTGGGGTAGTGGCGTAAGGGCGCTGCTTCGCCCGAGAATTCAGAATTCAAGAAGGGGCCGCCTGCTCGTCCCCGAAGTCAGAAGAACATCTAAGACAGAGCGAAACGTTACTCTTTACGCCCCGTCGCGACCTCTTTGTAGCTAAAACCCTTTTCGGTAATCTCTTCTTGCAGGTTGAACGCTCGAAGATCCGTGTCCTTAGGCTCACGAAGTGGAAACCTGCTCATCTCAGTCTTTAAGGCGCCTGCGGGCGCCAACTCCGCGGCTTCGACGAAGGCTATTTCGGAATTCATGCCCAATTTCAACGCGGAGTGGTAGAGCTTCGCGAGGGTAGCGAGGCTGTGGCTCGGATCGAGGCAGCCGCCTCCCAGCGCCACGCTTTGGAGACCCTGTTCAATAAGCTTCGGCGACTGCTTTCTAACGGCCATCTCGGCCAGGATTCCCGCCATTCGAATCAGCGCCTGCTGTTGATCCCAGTTCAGTCGGGCAGAGATCTGTGGGGGTGTCTCCGCGGACCCGATCGACGTTTGTTGGGAGGTTCCTTGCGGTGACGGCCCGGGAAGCTGTTTGTACCGGAAGCCCTCCTGGGTAGTTTCTTCCGTCTCATAGAAAGCCTTCAGGTTGCGAACCTCCGGCTGGCGAAGAGGGAACCCATGAATCTCTGCTCTCATAGTCCCCGGCTCCGCAAGGCTAGCCGCCTTTTCGAAGGCCTTGTCAGCATTCATACCCAGCTTCACCGCTGAGTTATAAAGTTTCGCCAGGGCAACGATACTATCCCGCAAATCCTGGGACGCGCCTTCAATAACGAGTGCGGTCAAACCTTGTTCGATGAGGACCGGTGACTGACGCCTGACTGCGAGAACGGCCATGTCCGCGGCGTATCCCAGAAAGCCATTTCGCGCGTGCGAACTCAGTGCTGACGTGATTGCGCGGCGACCGGTTTCGTCGGCCGCCTCAAACATCTTCACAACTGCGGTCATTGCCTCTTCCAGCGCAACAGAGTACTCACGCTTGGGAGGATTCTTGAAAAAGTCCCGCAGCTCTTGCGTCGACCGCATGGGGACTTCGCTTTTGGCCCAGTCTGCAGCAAGCTTGTTGAGATGAGCAATTGCGTCGTTCACTATTCAATGCTATCCCGCGAAGTTGCCATTGCGGTGTAATAGAGGACGTGGGAACACGACCAGCCAAGCTCGCAATCGCCTTGCTGCTAACCGCTCTGCTGCTTTTTGCCGGCGGACCGGGATTCCGGAGCCAGGCGCAACTCGATGAGCATTACGCCAAGCACGGGGCCGAATTCGGCCACATCAGCCAGGCGGAGTATCTGCGGCTGGCGCAGGAATTGAGAGACGCGCCGGCCGCGGGACCCATCCTCGAAGCGCGGCGTCCAAATGGCGAGTTCAGCCGCTTCGATCGGCGCAAGGGATACTTCGGCGCGTACAATCCGGATAGGACCATCCGCACTTTTTTCATTCCCAACGATGGCGAACGGTACTTTCGAAGGCAGGCGCGGAAATATGACTGACTCGGAAATGGCCACCTATCTTCGCGACAATGGATATCCTGAACATATTGTCCGCGCCGGACGCGCCGGGTTGATCGAGCGCTGGGGCAAATTCGTCGAGCAGGTGGAGCGCGGCTACAAATTGGGACTCGAAGATTATCGGAACGACCTGGATTTGCGCGGCATCATCGCTATGCTCGGGTTAGATGAGGATGTGCGCGACCTGGACAAACGCTTCGAAGCGATGCTGACGGACCGCGAGAAACGGGTTTGGGAGTCATCGGCTGGCGATCCGTTCTGGGATTTCGGATATCCGAAGAACGCCAGCCACAGATTGATGGAAGATCTTAACAATGAAGGGCTTATATCACCAACATCCGCATCTCAATAGATATTGGGTAGATTCCATGTTAAGCTGGAAACAATGTCCCAGTTAGGCCATTTGAGCCTGCTCGAGGCCGAAAGCATCCACATCCTTCGGGAGGTGGCGGCGGAGTTTCAGCGGCCGGTGATGCTCTACTCAATCGGCAAGGATTCGTCCGTGCTGTTGCGGCTGGCTCAGAAGGCCTTTCATCCCGGTGCGATTCCGTTTCCGCTGCTGCACATCGACACCACGTACAAATTCCGCGAGATGATCGAATTCCGCGATTCGTACACGCGCGAGGTGGGCGCAAAGCTGATCGTTTACACCAATCAGGAAGCGATCAATGACGGCGCGAATCCGTTCAAGCTGGGAACGCAGCGCTGCTGCGGGCTGCTGAAGACCAAGGCGCTGCTGGATGGTCTGCGAGCGGGAGGATTTGACGCAGCCATGGGCGGAGCCCGGCGCGACGAGGAAAAATCGCGGGCCAAAGAGCGCATCTTTTCGTTTCGCGATGCCAAGGGGCAATGGGATCCGAAGAACCAGCGGCCGGAGTTGTGGAGCCTCTACAACGGGCGCATCGATCCGGGTGAGAGCCTGCGCATCTTTCCGTTGTCGAACTGGACGGAAATGGACGTGTGGCAGTACATCCACGTCGAAAAAATCCCGATTGTCCCCATGTATTTCGCGAAAGATCGCGAGATGCTGGTGCGCGGCGACACATTGATCCCGCTGGAACAATCTTTCATCCCGATGTTGCCCGGGGAGCGTCCCCAAATGATACGCTGCCGGATGCGATCGCTCGGTTGCAGTCCCTGCACGGGCGCAATCCGCTCGGACGCCGACACGATCCCTAAGATCATCGAGGAGCTGGTGTCGTTCCGGCGCTCCGAGCGCGAGAACCGGGTGATCGATCATGACCAGGACGGCTCCATGGAAATCAAGAAGCGTGAGGGATACTTTTAAATGGTGGCAGCCATAGATCGTTCCCCCGCGTTTGAGATCGAAGAGTTCCTTTCCGAAGAGCGTGCGAAGGATTTGCTGCGATTCACGACGGCTGGCAGCGTGGACGATGGTAAGTCGACGCTGATCGGCCGTCTTCTCTACGATTCGCAGAGCATCTACGAGGATCAGCTAAAGGCGGTGACCAAGGCGTCGGTGAATCGTTCGGCGGGGCCTATCGATTTCTCACTGCTGACGGACGGTCTCCGCGCCGAGCGGGAGCAGGGCATTACCATTGATGTCGCTTATCGCTATTTTGCTACGGCGCGGCGGAAGTTTATCATCGCCGACACGCCGGGTCACGAACAATACACGCGCAACATGGCCACCGGGGCGTCCACCGCCGAACTGGCCATCATACTGATCGACGCGCGCAACGGAGTGCTCGCGCAGTCGCGCCGGCATGCCCACATCGCTTCGCTCCTCGGGATTCCGAACTTCGCGATCGCGGTGAACAAGATGGATCTGGTGGGCTACGATGCGGATGTTTTTCGCGCCATCGAGACGGAGTTCCGCGAGTTCCTTTCGCATCTGCACGCCCCGCACACCTATTTTCTTCCCATCAGCGCGCTCGCCGGTGACAATGTGGTGCGGCGGAGCCGGAACATGCCCTGGTTCGCGGGACCGAGCCTGCTGGAATACCTGGAGACCGTGCCGGTGTTTAACCGCACGCGCTCTGCGCCGTTCCGTTTTCCGGTGCAGAGGGTCATGCGGCCGGACCAGACTTTCCGCGGCTACGCGGGTCAAGTGGCATCCGGAATCATCCGGCCTGGCGACGCGATTCTGGCGCTTCCCTCTGGAAGACGGTCGCGCGTGAGGAGCATCGAAACTTTCGATGGCGCGTTGGAAGAAGCCATTGCGCCCATGTCGATCACGCTAACGCTCGAGGACGAGTTGGACATCAGCCGCGGCGACATGATTGCTTCGGCCGAGCGGATTCCCGAGGTGGCGCGGCAGTTCGATGCGAGCGTAGTTTGGCTCAACGAGCAACCACTGGATACTTCGCGCACGTATGTGCTGAAACACACCACACAGACCACGCGAGCAGAGATCAAGGCGTTGCAGCACCGCTTAAACGTGACATCGCTCGAGCGGGAGCCCGCCGATCGTCTTGAGATGAATGCGATCGGCGTGTTGCGGATCGAAACTGCCCGGCCGATTTATTTCGACGTTTACACCGAGAATCGGACCACCGGCAGTTTCATTCTGATCGATCCCGATAGCAACGCAACAGTAGCGGCGGGGATGATCATTGGGGCCGTGCCGGCCGTGCGCGCGAGAACGCCAGTCATCTCCAAGAAGCAAGGCCGCGTGACGCCGGCCGAACGGATGGCGCGCTACGGTCACTCTGCAGCCACGGTGTCATTGGGGCCAAGAACACAACTGGCCTCGCTGCTGGAACGCAAACTGTTCGATCGCGGTTGTGCGGTGGTGATTTCGAACCTGGCAGACCCGCACACCTTGGCAACGGAAGCCGGCTGGCTGGTGCTGCTGGTTTCGGATCAGGAACCGGACTGCGAGTTGCCGGAAGACGACGCGAAGGCGGCGGATCAGATCATCGCGACGCTCGAGGATGCGGGTGTCTTACTGCCAGCGGAGAGGTTGACGGGGGGCGAAGGGATTTAGGTCAGGCGGCGGGCGGCAGGAAGCAGGCGGCAGAATGACACTGGATCAGAAGATTGACGCAGCAGGGGAGTTGATCGGGCGCGTCTTCGCGGACAGTGTCGCGCCGGCATGTGTTACCTGCAGCTTTCAGACCGAGTGCATGGCGCTAGTGGATCTGGTGATCGCGCAAAAACCGGATATTCCTGTGTTGTTTCTTGAAACGGGCTATCACTTTGCGGAAACCTACGCCTATCGCGACCAGATGACCGAGCGATTGCACCTGAACCTGGTGAACCTCGCTTCCAGACAGACCGTGGCTGAGCAGGAATCGCAGTTCGGCATTCTGAATCAAACCGCGCCGGACCGTTGCTGTGGCATGCGTAAGGTTGAGCCGCTGTTTCGCGGACTGGACGATTACGGCGTCTGGTTCACAGCGTTGCGGCGCGAGCAATCGCCGACGCGCGCGAATCTGCAAACAGTGGATAATTTCCGGCTGCCGACCGGCAAGCAATTGTTGAAAGTCAGTCCGTTGGCGGATTGGACGAACGCGGACGTGTGGAGTTACTTGAAGCGGCGCGGCCTTCCGGTGCTTCCGCTCTACGAGCAGGGTTATACCAGCATTGGTTGCGCGCCATGCACCACGCCGCCCGCCGATCCCGACAATCCGCGGTCTGGCCGCTGGGCGGGACGGAAGCTCGAGTGCGGCATTCACATCGCAAGCGATTGACAGCATGGAAATCGCACTTGGATTTTTAATCGCCGTCGCCATCGGTATCACCGGCGTCGGAGCCGGGATCATCACCGCACCCGTTCTCATCCTGTTCTTCCATGTTCCGCCGGCGTATGCGGTGGGGACCGCGCTAACGTTCGGCGTAGCCGTGAAGGTGTTGGTGGTTCCCATGCAACTGGTTCGCAAGCAAGTGGATTTTCGCGTGCTGGGCTATATGCTGGCGGGCGGACTGCCGGGAGTGATTGCTGGTTCGCTGATCCTGGCCAAGCTGAATGTGCCCGGGCGCCTGGGGATTTTGAACACGGCGCTCGGTTCCACCATCGTTTTGATTGCCGCGCTCAATCTCTATCGGGTGTGGTTGCGTCCGGACCAGAAGCCTGCACGGGACTACTCGCGATGGCTGCCCTTCATCACGTTGCCGATCGGCGCGGAAGTAGGTTTTTCGTCGGCCGGAGCGGGAGCGTTAGGATCGCTGGTGTTGCTTGCAATCACTCCGTTGACCGCGGCGCAGGTGGTGGGAACCGACCTGTTCTTCGGTCTCTGCGTATCGATGGTCGGCAGCGGATTCCAGTTGACCGCGGGCAACTACGACGCGGCTATCCTGATCAAGCTCATCATCGGCGGCGTGGCCGGAGCATTCGCTGGCACCTATCTCGCGGCTATCGCACCGCAACGAGTGCTTCGAATAGCGCTGTCGCTGTGGCTGATCTCGCTGGGAATCCAACTGTGCTGGAGCGGTGTCCGGCACATGTGAGCGCTGAAATGTCCCCACGCTTGCACGCGGGGGCTACCATCGATCGTTCCGGTCAGATACCAGGGGAATGTAGCCCCGCGCGTAAGCGAGGGGACAAAGTTCGATTTTCCAGGAAATGTTTGCCCGACATCGCACACATACCTTATGGATGACCTACCTCCTGACTTTCAACTGCTACGCAACACACCTCCCAGGAGACGATCGCGGATGGGTGGATAGATCGCGAGGCGGCCATCGCGGCTCCTATCAGGGCCCGCGGCCAGAGCTCCTCAATCACGCTCGACGAATCGCTGAGAAGCCCTATCAACTGAACTTGCTTCGGTTGCGGATTGTGCTCGAAGCAATCCGTGAAACTTGTGATTTTAGATGCTGGAATCTTTTGGCTGTCCACGTTCGGAGCACGCATGTCCACGTGGTGGCGGATGGTTTCTCGGATCCTGATCGGGCGATCAGTGATCTAAAACCTATGCAACCCGGGCGCTCAAGCGCCACGATGCCGGGACGGCTCACTCGAAGCATTGGGCGCGTGGCGGGAGTACGCGCGGGTTGTTTACTGTGGAGTCTATAAAGGCAGCCGTTAGGTATGTTGCTGATGGACAAGGCGAGGCAATGTCAGTTTACGTAATCGATCAGTCCCCTCGCTAACGCGCGGGGCTACATTTGCCGAGTGTGATTATATTTGTACTGCCTCGTCGTATCGCACGGTGTGGTTGGTTAAATCGTGTGGTAGCCCCGCACGTGAGTGAGGGGACAAGTATCGCTGACTCGGGACCTGCGGCTCGTCTTGACTTTCCCTGCCCGAGTATTCTACTGTAAACATTCGACTTGGCAACGCTGCAGGTCCGCTAGCGAAGCTATGGCAGAACGACAAATGCTGCTCGATTCCAATCTGGACAGCGTGGAGGTCGCCGAAGCGGCGGTTCTAGCAGATGCCGTCGACATCGGGTTCGAGGAGGAACAGTTGCACCAGATCGGGATGGCTGTCCGGGAAGGCATGGTGAACGCGGTGGTGCATGGGAATCGCTACAATTCCCGCAAGAAAGTGCATTTGTCCGTCACCAAAGCGCCGGACCGGCTGACTGTGGTGATCGCGGATGAGGGGGAAGGGTTTGACTTGAATACCTTGCCGAATCCGCTGGCGGAGGAGAATTTGCTTCGTCAATCGGGACGAGGACTGCTCCTGATCCAGGCCTTCGTGGATGAGTTTCAAGTTCGCCGGGCACAGCCCGGTGGCACCGAAGTACGGATGGTGAAGTACCTGGCCAAAGCCAGTTAATCAAGATCTAAGAGACAAACGCAGGAGGGTCCAATTTTGTGAGCGTTAAATTAACAATCCGACAAGTAGGCAGCGTAACGGTAATCGATGCCGCCGGACGAATCACTTTGGGAGAGGGCGCCAGCCAGTTTCGTGATGCGATTCGAGATCTGGTCGCCAAAGGCGACAAGAAAATTCTGGTTAACCTGAGCGAGGTTTCCTACATTGACAGCTCCGGGATCGGAGAGATGGTTTCGAGTTACACCACCGTTACCAACCACGGCGGCCAACTGAAGCTGCTGGGATTGAGCAAGCGCGTGAAAGATCTATTGCAAATCACGAAGCTGTACACAGTGTTTGAAGTGTTCGACGACGAAGCCGTGGCGATTCGCAGCTTCACCTGAGCGCAACCGCGGGGCAGGTTCCTCGAGCTGCCTGATCTTACCCCGTACTTTCGCTACAGGCTTCGGGACCATCGTACTAGCCTGTGAGTTCCTCCCAGTCTAGTTGAGAATCCGCGCGCAGTTTTTCTCGCCGCCCCACGTTTTGCGACACTTTGTCTCACCCGCAAGAAGGCGGAGACAGAACGTCGCGCGCATCTGCACGTTTTTCCAGCTATCAAACACAACGACATGAATCTGTTGTAACGGTACCCGAGTTGGTGCTCCACGTGCCCTTTGACAGTGCAGAGGATTGAGCACCGTGACCATCTTGGAAAAACTTCACCGGCCCGTAGTACTGGCGGGCGTGTTGGTCTGCGCGAGCATCATCTTACTTCCAACCGCAGGAAAAAGGCGCGCTGAAGCTACGGCGGCGAGATCGGCGGCAGCAGCCGCACAGTCGAGCGAACTCGACGTGATCGTGCGCTTCAAGGCGCCGCTTACCAAGAGTCAGCACAAGCTCGTGAACTCATACGGCGGGCGCTTGTACCGGGAACTACCGATCATCAATAGCGCCGCATATCACATCCCGAAGCCTGGCTTCAAGAATTTGCTGGCGAGCGGCATGGTCGCCTCTTATGGCATCGACCACAAGGTGAAAGCGAGCATGGACGTCACTGCCGCGGCAGTGGGAGCGAATATCGCAAACTCTTACGGCTGGACCGGCCAGGGCGTCGGCGTGGCGATCATCGATTCTGGAATCGCGAATCCGGTTCACCCGGATCTTACGGATTCGAGCGGTAAGTCCCGCGTGAGCTATTCCACTTACCTGCGGCAGGAGTCGACAACCGACGATCTGTACGGCCACGGGACCCACATCGCGGGGATGATCGGGGGGCGCGGGACGGATTCCACTGGTCCGCAGTACACCCGGACGTTCAAAGGCGTGGCGCCCGGCGTCACCTTCGTCACCTTCGCGGTGCTGGACCAGTACGGCGCGGGCACCGACAGCAATGTGATCGAGGCCATTCAACAGGCCATCGCGCTGAAGTCAAAATACAACATCCGGGTGATGAACCTCTCGTTCGGCCGCCCGGTCTTCCAGAGCTACCGGACCGACCCGCTTTGTCAGGCCGTGGAGCAAGCTTGGAAAGCCGGCATCGTGGTCGTAGTGGCAGCAGGCAACAACGGCCGCGACAACTTCTTTGGGACGGAGGGCTACGGCACCATCAACTCTCCCGGAAACGATCCTTATGTAATCACCGTGGGCGCCATGCGAACCATGGGAACCGTGACACGCGGCGACGACGTGCTGGCTACTTACAGCTCCAAGGGGCCAACGCTGATCGATCACATCGTCAAGCCGGATATCGTGGCCCCCGGCAATCAGATTCGCTCCACGCTGGCTCTGGGCGGCAGGCTGCGCCACCAGTACCAGGTCAATGACGTGGACTTGAGCTACTACGTCAAGGGCGGCAGCACCCAGCGCGGCGATCAATATTATGAGATGAGCGGCACCAGCATGGCAACGGCCGTAGTGAGCGGCGCCGCGGCGCTTCTGATCCAGCAGGATCCGACCCTGACGCCGGACCAGGTGAAAGCCCGCCTGATGCTGACCGCCTCTAAGACGTTCCCGCTGTGGGCCAACGCGACCGATCCGTCCACGGGCATTACGTACACGGTGCGGCACGACATTTTCAGCGTCGGCGCCGGCTATCTGGATGTCATGGCCGCCATCAACAACACCAACAAAGCCCCTGGTCCCGCGCTTTCGCCAGTGGCCACTTATAACGCCGCAACACAGCAGGTGACCATGAGCGATAACGTCAACGGTACCATCGCGATTTGGGGCACACGCGCAATCTGGGGTACCGGCGCCATCTGGGGGACGCAGGTGATCAACGGCTCCCTGGCAGTTTGGGGCACCGGCGCCATCTGGGGTACCCAGACTGTCAGCAGCACCCTGGCGGTTTGGGGTACCGGAGCTATCTGGGGTACCGGCGCCATCTGGGGAACCAACACGTCGATCGGCACCGAAAGCGATCCACTCGCGGTGTATGGCGAGAAGTAACGCTTGATGTTTGTATAGCCTACGTGCTCATCACCGGGTGGCGCCCGCCATTCTGACGGGAAGCCCACCCGGTTCCTTCGTTCCGGCGTTGAATGTTTGCGCCGAAACTGCCGATTCTTAGGACAGACCGCTATGACTGACCCTTGCGGCTCCGAATGAACTGGAAAGCAAAGTCATACATCGCCGTCGTCAATACGATTGGCGCTGTCATCCTGGCCAGTCAGTTGACACAATTGCACGTGTCGAATCCCCTCAGGTTCTTGATTTTCGCCGCCGTCATGGTACTCGGATCCAGCCTCAAAGTCAGGCTTCCGGGTGTGACCGGGACGATGTCGGTGTACTTCCTGCTGGTTCTAATCGCGATTGCCCAGCTTTCCCTGCCGGAGGTCCTGGCTGTCGTGGCCGTGGCTAGCATCTTCCAGTGCTACTGGCACGCGCAAAAGCGGCCCGCTTGGGTGCAAGTCTGTTTCAACGTGGCAGCCTGGAGCCTGACGGTCACCGCCACCTACGCTGTTTTCCACTGGCCGATCCTGGATGATCACAATTTCGGACTGATTGGACGCCTGGTAATCAGCTCACTGGTCTTGTTTGGGGCGAACACAGTTCCCATCGCACTGGTGATTGCTCTCACGGAAGGCAAGTCCGCTCATCGAGTTTGGAAAGAGAGCTATTTCTGGTCTTTTCCCTACTACCTGATGGGCGCAACCATCGCTGGTGGTCTCACCTATCTGAGCCGCTGGCTGGGATGGTTTACCGCGTTAGGAGTTCTTCCGGTGATCTACGCGATCTACCATTCCTACCGCCTGTATATGGGGAAGTTGCAGGATGAGAAGGAACACGCCGAGCAGATGGCCTCGCTGCACCTCAGAACCATCGAAGCACTGGCAATGGCGATCGACGCCAAGGACCACACCACGCACGACCACCTGCAGCGAGTGCAGGTGTATGCGATGGAGATCGGCAAGGAGCTGAGCCTGACCGAAGAGGAGACGGAAGCATTGCGCGCGGCATCGCTTCTGCACGACATCGGCAAGCTGGCCGTCCCGGAGCATATTATCAGCAAGCCGGGCCGCCTCACGCCGGACGAGTTCGAAAAGATGAAGATTCATCCGGTGGTTGGGGCGGAAATACTGGAGCGGGCACAGTTTCCCTACCCGGTGGCCCCAATTGTACGGGCGCATCATGAGAAGTGGGACGGGAGCGGCTATCCGGACGGAACGAAGGCGGAGGCGATTCCGATCGGCGCACGGATCTTGTCAGCCGTGGATTGTCTGGACGCGCTCGCCTCGGACCGCCAGTACCGGCGCGCACTGCCGCTGGACGAGGCGATGAAAGTGGTGAGTTCGGAATCCGGCAAGGCCTTCGATCCGAAAATAGTCGGGATTCTGGAGCGCCGCTACCGGGAGTTCGAGGAATTGTCGCGCACTGGAAAAAAGGTCACGCAACTCGGGAACCTCTCGACGGATATGAAGGTAGAGCGCGGGCAGGCGCCGGATGCCGGCTTCGAGGGTAGCTCCGCGCCGCTGCTTGACAATGGCACTGGGCAGAAGCCGGAGCATTTTATCGAATCGGTCGCCGAAGCGCGCGAGGAGGCGCTCGATCTGTTCCGGTTGGCCCAGGCACCCGCCAATTCACTGCGGTTGAGCGACACGCTCTCCATCCTGGCCACGCGCATCCGGCGCCTGGTTCCCTACGACTCGCTGGTGCTTTATGTGATACGCGATCGGGTGCTGATCCCGGAATATGTAATCGGCGAGGACACGCGCTTGTTCGGCTCGCTAACGATCCCGCTCGGCGAAGGCTTGTCGGGATGGGTGGCGGACAACGACAAACCGATCGTAAACGGGAATCCGTCGGTGGAGCCGGGCTATCTGAACAGCCCGCAGGCTTTCAGCAAACTGAATTCGGCGCTGGCGGTTCCGTTGAAAGGTTCCGAGCGCGTTATTGGCGTTCTGTCGCTCTACCACGCCGGCCGCGACGCTTATTCTCGTGACCACTTGCGCGTGCTGCAAGCCATCAATTCGAATCTGGCCATGACCGTCGAGAATATGCTCGAGCTCGAATCGGGGAAGCCGGCGGCGGCCGGAGACAAGGGGACGACTTTGCCCGATGTCCGCTCGCTGTTTGTGCACTTGCATGACGAACTGGCCAGTTGCACAGGTTCCCGCTCCAGGCTGGGTGTTTTGGTCTGCCACATCGACGGTTTCTCGAACATCAGCGATCGCCTGGGCCACGCTTCCGGGAAGCGCCTGCTGGGCGCGTTATCTGCGGAACTTCGCGCCAACTGCCGCAGCTACGATCACGTGGCTTGGGCGGGTGGCGACGAGTTCGCGCTGGTGATGCCGGGTCTGACACGCGAGTCCGCTCAGGAGCGCATGCGGGAACTCGAAAAATTGGTCCGCCAAGTCAGCAGCTCGCTTTGCGGGGAGGCGCTGATCTCCCTTGTCTTTGGAGACGCTTATTTTCCAGAAGACGGCCGGAGCGCCGAGGAATTGATGGATGTGGCGGACCGGCGGATGCACCAGCAGAAACTGGCGCGCGGCAGGGAACTCCCTTCTCCAGACCTCCAGTTAGTCAACTGAGACGTATCACTGGCCGACAGACGCCGCCCGGAGAGTCTCCCGCGAAGCATGTTCCGGCGCCATCCGAGCTGTTCGCCGAAAGAAGCGGCGGCGGCAACTCCGGCATCGGTAGGGATCGATGCAAAAATGGTTCAGGAAAGCGGCAAGGAGACCATTTCTCCGGGAGCGGCGGGTATCGCGCGAACCACAACCTGGGCAACTGGTATCTTCGACTCTCATGCCTATTTAGAGGAGAATCGGCGGCAATCCTCTCTCTAATTGTTTGGGCTAAGCTTCAGGGAAGCTGCGGCATCGCCGAGCCGGGAATCGAGTGTCCAAAGGCGGCATCGTGTGAGCGCGGCCGATGCGAGCAGGTGCGCGTCGATCCAGCCGATACCTTTGCCATAGAGCCGATGCTGTTCTAGAAACGCCAGGACCTCTCCGTGTTCAGCCGATAGCGCGAACGGCAATTGTCCAAGGTCGCTGAGAATGCTGGATCTTCGGTGCAGGCTGCCGCAAGCTATTTCGCCGAGCACGAACGGATGCATCAGAATCTGGTCATCCATCAAAGCTTGCTGCAGGCGCGGATCGCCCTTCCGGAGGTGATTTACCCATACGGAGGTATCAACGAGTAGCATGAGGCGTACTCCTAGCTCGCGGATGCTGCCCTAGCCCGGCTTGGACGCCTCCGCCGGCCTGCTTCGAAATGTGGCTGCGTGCCACCGAGTGCCGCCAG
The DNA here is from genome assembly GCA_003166875.1 of Bryobacterales bacterium. GTDB lineage: Bacteria > Acidobacteriota > Terriglobia > Bryobacterales > Bryobacteraceae > Palsa-89. The sequence goes on from PMUN01000115.1 coordinate 17,935, forward strand.
CCGGCGGGAAGTTTCTCTCGTGATAAGAGCTTCGAGCCCGGCGCGTATGAGTGAGGTCTTCTCCGAGATTCCCGTCGCCGCTCGAGCTTTCTCTATCAACTCCCCGTCTAAATTTAATGTGGTCCTCATATGCATAAGTATGCATCTTTTGTGCATACCTGTCAAGCCTGTTACTTGGCGGCGAAAATCTTGACGATATTCATCACCGGTGGATTACTGGAAGAGAGGAGCGGCCCATCCCGCGTGGCCGTAGCGGTAATGTAACCTTCCCCGCCGTGCGCGGCGTAGCCGGCCGCGATGTCCCGGAAGAAATCCTGTACATTATGATCAATGGGCGCGCCTTTGGTCTCGTGCTTGTAAGGATCCACCACCCGGATATGCCATTTTGCGCCGCCGTCGATCAGGTACGCCTCATACAGCCAGTCCGAACCGCCGTGGCTGTTCGGATCCGAAGGAATCGCGATCGGCACGTTGACGCGTGTGTCGGTTGGGGCGTCCTGGGTGCCGTGCACACGGCACTTGCCTTTGGGCTGGCAGTTGGCATTGATTTCGTAATAGAAGTAGATCTTGTCATCGCCAGCCAGGCCTTTCACATAGTGCGAGAAGCCAAATTCCGTGCTGGCCCGATAGCAGCGCTCGTCGTGGAAGAACACGGATTCCACCAGCGTGTGTCCGTTCCCAGAATCAACCTTTCCTTGATATAAGACGTGCACCGCGATCCCCTTCCATCCGCTGGTCAGTTCGCTCACTTCGAGATAGGTGGGGTAGCGATAGATAGGACCGCTCAGAGGTCCGCTCCAGGTTTGATTTTGCGAATCGTAACGGTAGAGATCGACATTGGGATTCTCCTGTGCGTTGCAAGCCGCGGACAACGCGCCTTTGGGCTGGGACGGGTAGGGAAAGGAGAATTCGTAGGGTAGTGAAACGGGCGGCATCGGCTTGGACTCGAAAGACTCGTACGTGAATTTATCGGAGGCGAGCTCGGACCAGCATGGATAGGGGCATTCAGCGGCTGCAAGTCCGGATACTGCCAGGACCGCGAGCACCGACTCCCTCACGGTCGCGGTTCGGTAACACTCTCTTAACATGAGACATTCTTTCCGAACCGCGAGCGTAAGCGACCGGTTGTTGTGATTTCTTCACAGCTTCTGATCAAGCGGTGCGTCACATATGGATGACGCTCGGAGGACGGCAGGCGTTGCGCCCAGTGTCATTTCACTGCGATAGTCACACCATCCTGGCTATTGGCGCTTCCAATCGATAAGACTACCGGCAAAATACCGGGCGGCAAAAACCCGCCAGGTATTTGGGCGTTGATCTGCATTAGTCCGGGGTAACCGGGCGCCGGACCAGCATAGAGCAGAGCGGCCGTATAGCCGCCGATGGTCAAACTAACGGCGCTCAAGTCGTTGCCTTGGCCCGTGGCATACAGCACGATGATGGATTCGCGTGCAGCGGGATTCGACGCCGAGTTCACGGTCCCATCCTGGTTAGTCGCTGCTGCCTGTCCCACTCCACCGGCGACGGTGAAGATGCCCGGCGCAGCGCCCGCCACGTTGGACGAGAACACAGCGACAGCGGAGCCGTCCACGACGATGCTGATCTGTGTTGTCGAGCCGGGCGTGAGGGTCGCAGGCGCCAGCGCGTTAATTTGGCTGGCTCCAATGTAGAAGGTGATGGCCGATTTTCCGTCAAACAGAAGCTGCGTCTGTTTTGGATCGAACCCGGAGCCGAAAATAGTAATGATCTCGCCCGGAGCTACGTCGCCCGGCGTGAGAGACGCGCCGTTCACCATGGTGGCGCCGGTTACCTGCTGCGGCGGAGGGATCGTAACGGTGGAAAGGGTCAATGTGCGGATACAATTGTTCCCGGTGTCGGCCACCCAAATGACACCAGTTGAATCCACGGCGATGTCGGACGCCGCGTTCAACTCAGCGGCGGAGGCTGGCCCCCCGTCTCCAGCGAAGCCTTGCACTCCGGTGCCAGCTACGGTTGTGAGAGCACCTGTGGACGACATCCAACCGCGAATCAGATTCGTGCCGGTTTCGGAAATCAGTAGCTGCCCGTCCGCGGTCAGCGCCAGTCCGCGCGGCGTCTGGAGCGGGTCCGCGATGATGGAGAACACGCCCGACGCGGAAATCTCCGAGACGCGAGCCAGCTCGCTCAACCAAACGTTGCCTTTTCCATCCACCATCACGGCCGCTGGTTTCAGAACTTGCGCCAGAACGCTGGTGGTCCCCGAGAGTGCGATCTTCACCACGCGATCGTTCCCCGTATCGGCGACGTAGACAGCGCCGGTTCCATCCACGGCAACGTACTCGGGATTGCTCAAGCCATCCAACACCGTCGAGATATTCCCATCCGGCGTTATCTTGCGAATCTTGTTGTTGCCTGTGTCCGCGATGTAAAGATTGTTCGTGGAATCCATCGCCACGCTTTCCGGGGAATTCAGGGTCGCGGCCAAGGCCGGGCCAGCATCTCCATCCGCGCCGGCGGTGCCCGTTCCGGCGATTGTACTTATCATGCCACCTGGTGTGATTTGTCGGATGCGATGATTCGCGGTATCGGCGATATATTTGTTACCTTGACTGTCCAGCGCGATGCCTGAGGGGGTGTGCAACCTCGCGGAGAGAGCAGGGCCGCCGTCGCCACCGAAATAGATGCCTAACCCACTGCCCGCGATGGTGCTCACCGCTCCGACATTCGACACCTCGATCACAAACTGGCCGGTGGTGGCGTAGACATCCCCGGCGGCATCCGTGGTCACGTCGAGCGCCGACGTGACGCCCGCGAATGGCGTATTGATAGTCCCCAGGTAGTTGCTGGCGGCGATATATAAAGAGCCGCTGCTTACCGCGACACCGGTGGGAGCGGTCGTGTTGAAGACGGTGCTGATGACGTTCCGATAGACTTCTCGGATGCAATTGTTCCCGCTGTCGGCAATATAGATTGATCCGTTTCCGTCGGATGCGATTCCAGCGGGCGAATTCAGTTGCGCGAGGTTGGCTGAACTTGCGTCGCCACTGTATCCAGCCGTTCCCGTCCCCGCCAGGACCGTGAGATTACCGGCCGGAGAAACACGATAGACAATGTTCGCGCCAAAATCTGAGATGTACAGCGTACCGTCGGGATCCACGGCAACATTGCGCGGCGCGTTGAACTGAGCGTCGACTGCGGGACCGCCCAGTGCTTTGCTCTGCGCAATGGATCCGCCGCCCGCTACCGTTTGAATGTTCCCGTTTGTGGTCATCTCCCGGATGCGGGCGTTACCAAGGTCGGCGATGAAGAGATCCCCGGCCCCGTCCAAAGCCAATCCGTAAGGTTGGTTGAGCATAGCTGCATTGGCCGGCCCGCCGTCTCCCGCGAAGCCCGGCGCTCCTGTGCCAACCACCGTGCTGATCGTGCCGTCGGGAGCGATCTTACGGACGCGATTGTCCCCCGCGTCGGCCACATAGATATTTCCGTGACCATCCACGGCGATGCCTTCGGTTTGACTGAAGAGGGCTGCCAAAGCCGGGCCACCATCGCCCACTGAATTACTACCAGCCACGGATTGAATCGTGTATATCTGTGCAGCGGGCTGGTCCGCCACCGAAGACACACAGATCAATCCGAACAGAAGCAGGAAGCGAGTGCGATGAACCACGAAATAGACCTCTTTGGAGTAGTGTGTCTTACCAATGGAAAATTCTCATCTCGCTTCCGATGGATGAGTGTATGAAGACGTTGTCCTTAATGTTTGCCGGACTCCTGATGAGCGGAATGGCGAATGCACAGCCGGCTCTCCGTTTGAAGGGTTTGAATTCTTACGCTGCTCCGCGAATGCCTCCGGCTAGGCCGCCAAGAACGCTAACGCCGGGCCGGTCTCATATGCTGCTTCAGTTTGCGGCCAATCCGAGCAGCGCTCAGTTGGAGAAGCTGGCGAATCGGGGCCTCACCGTGCTCTCCTACGTTCCGGACTTCGCTTTTTCTGTCACGGTTCCGGACGGCATCTCGTGGGAGGATTTGGACATCCTTTGGACGGGCCGGCTGCGTCCAGATGAAAAGATCAGCGCTGCGTTCGATGGGAGGAGAGCGTCGCGCGGTGCGGTCGCTGCCGTTGTGGAGTTATACCCGGATGTGGATCCGAACGATGGCCGCGTGATCGCCAACGACACCGGGCTGCGTGTTCTGGACAACCCGGACTTGCTGCCAAATCATCTGCTGGTGCGCGGCAGCCGCGACCAACTGTTGGCTTTGGCGGATTGGGACGAGGTCTCTTACATTTTTCCGGCTTCCAAAGAACTGACTGACGGTATGCCCGTGCATACATGCGCTGGCGCACTGACCACCCAGGGACCAGTGCAGCAGGCGATTCCCTTGGTCGGCGACGGCTGGGATGGCCCGGGCCTGGGCTCAGCAAGCTTGAATTACGCCTTTTTTAACGTTACGGCACAACTACCTGCGGGCTCCGCCGAAGCTGAAATTGCACGCGCGTTCTCCGAATGGGCCAACGTTGTCCAAGTCACCTTCACGCCCTCCGACAACCCGAACGCAGATCAGACTATCGGTATCCTGTTCGCCACCGGCGCGCACGGAGATGGATATCCATTTCTCGGAACCAGTGTTTTGGCACACACCTTTTACCCGTTTCCAGTTGACCCGGAACCGATCGCGGGAGATATGCATTTCAATGACGCCGAGACTTGGCAGATCGGAAGTGGCGTGGATCTGTTCAGCGTCGCGCTGCATGAGACCGGGCACGCTCTGGGACTCGGCCATTCCGATGTGCCGGGTGACGTCATGTATCCCTACTACCGGATGCACACCGTGCTGATGCCGAATGACATTGCGGCCGTCCAGGAGTTGTACGCAGCCCCGAGCGCTGCATCCAATCCGAGCCCAAGTCCAAGTCCGAGCCCGAGTCCGAGCCCGAGTCCTGCTCCGGCGCCTGCTCCTGCTCCTGCGCCGACGCCCGCGCCTGCCAGTCCATTGCTGCTGGCTGTCACCGCGCCTCCCGGCTCTACGACTGCGTCATCGATATCAATTAGCGGCACCGTTTCGGGCGGATCGGGAAGCGTGCAGGTGAGTTGGACCTCGAGCAATGGGGCATCGGGTGTGGCGCAAGGGTCGTCCAACTGGATCATCCCAACCATTCCACTGAGCACGGGCAGCAATATCATCACGATCAAAGCCCAGGACTCCCTGATGGACGTGGTTACCTACGGCGTGACGGTCAGCTACCAGCCACCGAGCCCAGCGCCCTCGCCAAGCCCAACACCCTCGCCGAATCCTCCTCCGGCGAAGCCAAATCCTCCGCCGGCGCCGAGTCCGAACCCTCCGTCCGGCCCGGACACCACGCCGCCGTCGCTAACGATTCTGACGCCGGCAACCAGCAATTACTCGACGTCCGATAGCTCGTTAGTGGTGACCGGCACGGCAACCGACAATGTTGGGGTTGCATCGGTGACGTGGGCTACATCCAACGGAGCCACGGGAACTGCCAGCGGCACTACTAACTGGAGTACGCCCGCCATTCCGCTGTACGTCGGGTCTACCACTATCATCATTACCGCGTCGGATGCCGCGGGAAATACAACCTGGCGGTCACTAACGGTTACAAGGGACTGACCGGCCCGGCGGCCGGTTAAAGCAACTCGGTCAGACGCGACCCTTCGATCAGGATCGTCTCGTCTCGCTCTGGGCCTGTCGAAATGCAGCCGATTTCGACGCCGGTCCGCTCACTTAAGAATTTCAAGTAATCTTTCGCGCGTGGCGGGAGAGCTTCGGCTCGCGTCAGTCCGCGGGTCTCCGACTTCCAGCCGGGCAGCTTCTCATAGACGGGCTCCACAGCTTCCATTTCACGAAACGTGGCCGGCATCTGGTTGGTGTTGCGGTAGGCGGTGCAAACCTGGATTTCGTCGAATTGGTCCAAGACGTCCAGCTTGGTTACTACTAAACTCGAGAAACCGTTGATCATGGATGTGTAGCGCAGCAGCGGAACATCGAACCATCCGCAGCGGCGCGGCCTTCCCGTTACAGCTCCGAATTCCTTGCCGGCTTTGCGAATCCTCTCGCCTTCTTCTCCCAGCAGTTCGGTGGGAAACGGTCCGCTGCCAACGCGCGTGGTGTACGCTTTGGAGACGCCGATAACGCCGTGAATGCTGGTGGGCGGCACGCCCGCGCCCGTGCATGCTCCGCCGGCGGTGGCGCTGGACGACGTAACAAACGGGTAAGTTCCGTGGTCGACATCCAGCATCGATCCCTGCGCACCCTCGAACAGAACGCGCTTGCCTGCTTGCATGGCATCGTGCAATAGTTGCGCGGTATCGCAGACCATGGGGCGAATGCGATCGGCGAATTTCAAATACTGGTCGCGGATCTGCTCGTAATCGATGGTCTCCTGGATGTGGAAGGTCTGCGCCAGCAGTTGCTTGTCTTCGGCGAGCGAAGTGTACATGGCGCAAAAGCTCTCCCGCTCGTACAAATCCGCGATCCGGATGCCGCGCCGCCCGGTTTTATCCTCGTAGCAGGGGCCGATGCCGCGCGATGTGGTTCCAATCGGCACGCGATCCGCGCGCGCCTCCGACATCTTCTCCACGATCCGGTGAAACGGGAAGATCACATGCGCGCGATTGCTGATGGCAAGCTGTTTCGTGACGTCGATGCCGGCCTTGCGAAGGGTTTCTATCTCGTCCAGCAACGCAGCAGGATCGATGACCACGCCATTCCCGATCACCGCCTGGATGCCCGGCCGCAGCACGCCGCTCGGAATCAGCTTGAGGACGAATTTCCGGTCGCCGATGAACACCGTGTGGCCGGCATTGTGGCCGCCCTGATAGCGCGCCACGATGGAGAACTTCTCGGAGAAAAGGTCAACCACTTTACCTTTACCCTCGTCGCCCCACTGCGCGCCCAACACAACGATGTTTCCCATGTTTTTACTCAAAACGTCTCATTGTACCGTGCGGAGGTGGGTGACGGCTGTGTTAGTTACAGCCATTCACGGTACCGACTCCCTTACGGTCGCGGCTCGGTAACTACAGCAGTTGGCTGGTCCGTTCCAAGGCCGCTTCGATTTTCTGTTTGTTGGTCAGGACGGGTTGGAACAGATCGCCGACTCTTTCAAATCGATCCAAAACATTGCGGATGGTGAATTGTTCCGGGTCGAGGCCACGGCGGACTTCGGGCCAGGCCAGGGGCGTCGAAACCGGAGCGCCCGGGTAGGCACGCGCAACATAAGGAGCAGCGATGGTCTTGGCGCTGGAGATCTGCAGATAGTCGAAGTAGACCTTGCCCTTCTTGCGTTGCGAAACAGTGCGTGGGGTGGTGAAAAGCTCCGGCTTTTCGCGGATCACCAGTATCGACAAAAGTTCCGCGAAGGAACGCACCTGCTCAAATGTGTAAACCGGTTCGAGCGGGATATAGATATGCATTCCGTCGCCGCCGGTGGTCTTGGGATAACCCTCCAGCCCCATGGCATCCAGTTTCCTCTTGACGATCGCGGCCGCTTCCACGATCTGGTCGTAGGGGCAGCCTTCGGTAGGGTCGAGATCGATGAGCGCGAAATCGGGATTGTCCAGCGAGCCGAGCCGGCTCATCCAAGGATTCTGATCGATGCACGCCAGGTTCGCCAGATACAGCAGCGTGGCACGATCGTTAGCAATGATGTAGTGGATGTTGTCCTGATTGTGTTCGGAAAAAATGGGCTCGAGCCGCACCCAATCCGGGACTTTGGCTTCCGCATCTTTCTGGAAGAAGAAATCGTGATCGATGCCGTTGGGATAGCGCTTGAGCGACAGCGGACGGTCGCGCAGATGCGGAATGATCAAGTCCGCGATGGCGTCGTAATAATTAATCAGATCGCGCTTAGCGATGCCCTCGCCGGGAAACAGCACTTTGTTGAGATTCGTGAATTTGAGGCGATGTCCGTCGATGGTGACCGTCATTTCAGCCGGGGGCTTGGCGGGAATCAAGGGCTCGCGTTTGATCAAAGTCGCAGCGGTACTTTCAGGAGCGGCTGCTGCTGTTTCCTCCGATTCCGCCGTCTCGCGTACGCACTCCTTTGGCTCCTTGTCCGAGCGCAATGCGATAAAAACCGGAGCGCGCAGCAGGCCATCGGGAGTGAACTCCAGAAACTTGATCTCCGCCACCAGCTCCGGCTTCACCCAAGTGACATCGCGCAAGGCTTTCACAGTGCCGCTGAACGGGCTTTTCTTAACGATGAGAGGCTCGATGCGTGAGTAAATGTCCTTCAGCGATTTGTCGTTGAAACCTGTGCCGACCTGGCCGGTGTGGATCAGTTTGCCATGGTTATAGAGGCCGAGCACCAGCGAGCTGAAATAATCGCGCTCGCCGTGAGTGAATCCTCCTATGACGAACTCCTGCCGGGATTCCACCTTGATCTTGAGCCAATCCTGGTTGCGCCGGCCTTCGTACTTGCTGGAGCGCCGTTTGGCCAGAATGCCTTCCAGGCCGTGCGCCCGCGCGGCTTCAAGCATGGCCGCGCCGTTGGCGATGAAATGATCCGAGAAGCGGATATGGTCCGTCGGTGTCAAAATCCCTTGGAGCAGCCGCTTGCGTTCCTCGAGCGGGACGCCACGGAGATCGTAGCCGTCGAGATATAACAGGTCGAACAGGAACAGAGTTACTGGGGTGGAGCGCGC
>PMUN01000239.1 GCA_003166875.1 Bryobacterales bacterium
GTTCCAAGGGCTTGGCGCCATACGGCACGTCGAAGGTCAGCAGCTTGCCTGCGCCCAGCAGGAAACCATCCAGATTGTGCCAGACCACCAGCGGCAGGTCGCGCAAAGGGACGTTGTATATCTGGAACCCCAGGTAATTGGTGTAGTAGAGCGTCACCAGGTCCCAGGAGTGCGAAACGTGCCGTGCGGACCACCACTGCCAGCCAGCCACGGCGGGAAGCATCGCCCCAAAAAACAGTGCCGCTTTGACGAACCGCCCGCGCCAGGCGAAATAGAGAGGGGCGGTCAATAGCAGCGGCCCGGCGGAGGACTTGGTGAGGTACGCCAATGCTCCGCACAGGCCGGCCAGAATGGGCAGCCAACGCCAAGCGTCGGGCGAAAGCGAGCGCTCAGCCAGGAGCACGCTTGCCACGAATAACGCGGTGAACAACAGCTCCGGCATCAACGAGAAGCTAAAGGTCGCGGCGATCGGGCTCAGACCCGCCACCAGCACCAGCAGGCATTGCTCGCGCCAGCCGAATCCGTACTGTCGAAGGAATGCCCAGACCATCGCCAGATAGACAGGCAGGAGGAGCCATGCAAATAGGGTGGCGAGTGGCAGGTTGGAAGGGAAGTTCGGATCGATCTTCCAAATACCGGCCAGCAGGGCGGGGTAGAGCGGCGGATACTTGGTTTGATAAGGCTGACCCGGTAGGCTTGCAATGCGGTATTCATGACCTTCGGCCAAGCTCTTGGCCGACACCCAGTAAATGCTGTCGTCATGATAGAAGCCGAGGTGGGGCATGGCTCGGAGGGTCCAAGCCAGGTATGCCGAAGGCGCCAGGGCGAGGATAAACACACCGAGAGCCGTCAGCTTTCTCAGCATCCACCCTGAATTTAACAGGGGACACTGTTAGGACCAATCGGGGATTCACCTGAGGGACCGTGAGTGGAAAGGCCTGACTAATCCGGTTCCTTGGCCGGCTGGTTCCATGCATGACGTGGTCGGGAGCAAAATGCAAATCCCGGATAAGTAACCTACTGCGTAGTGTTGGACTTGCCGATAGAGCGGCAGGTGAGCTCTCGCTTTCGAATTGCGGCGGCGATTTTTCTTGCGGTGGCGACTCTGCTGCTCGCCACGCATGGAAATCGCGTCGTCGCGACCAACGATGAAGGGATTCTGCTCGATGCGGCGCAGCGCGTCGCCGGCGGAGAGCGGCCTTACGTGGATTTCTGGGCTTACATGAGCCCGGGCAGCTACTGGCTCCAAGCTGTGGTGTTCCGGCTTTTCGGAGTTTCGCTTCTAACCGGCCGCCTGATCGTCATCTTCGATTTTTCGCTTCAGTGCGCGCTCGTTTTCTGGCTGACTTCGCGACTGGCGTCACTCGGAACTGCATTTGCCGCGACGTTCGCGTTCCTGGGATTTCAGATCGCGGATCCAACGTTTCTCACCGCGCAGCATCGATGGGACAGCTCGACGTTCGCGCTCGCAGGAGTTGCGATCGCAGTCTCCGCACCGTCCAGGCTCGGATGGATGGCAAGCGGCGCCCTGCTCGCGGCGGCCGCCTGGTGCACTCCGACGGTCGGCATGGTACTGGTCGTGGTTGCGCTTTGGCTCCTGCTCGAACCCGATCGGCGGCGGGCGCTGGTCCCGTTAATCACCGGCGCGGCGATCGCATTTGCGGGCGGTGCCGGATGGCTCGCCGCGAAGGGATGCCTGTTTCCGTTGTTCCAACAGATGTTGTGGCTGAGGCAGAACTATCTTGTGAACGCCATGCCTTACGGATCGATCATCGGCGGCTATCGTGCGCTGTTCCAGGGCCTCAGCGGCGCTATGGACCTGGTGATTCGGATTCTGTTAGTTGCATGTGTCGCCCTCCCCGCCATTCTGCCTCCGCTGGTGTTGCTGGGATGGGCCGTGATGCTTTGGCGGAAAAAGGTCCCCGACCAGCAGCGCTCTATGGTCATCCTGCTATGGCTTGCAACCGGAGCGCTCGTTCTCGCGTTGTCGCCCCGGCCGGACGTGATGCATCTGGCGTTTGTGGCGGCGTTGCCCTACGTGTTGGCTGGCGCGGCCTTGAGCAGATTGATTCCGCTTCGGGCGCGCGTTCCCCTGGCAGTGTCTGCGGTCGTAATGGCGGCCATTTTCGCGTCGAACTCTTTTAACACCCTTCGAACGACATCCCGTATTCCGTCGCCCGTTGGGAATCTGCGGGTGGATAACGCGCAGCGATCCGCGATGCAGCAACTGCTCGCCACCGTGCGGCCAGGCGAACCTTTGTTCGTTTATCCATACATGCCGATGCATTACTTTCTGACGCAGGCCCGGAATCCGACAGAGTTTTCGTTCTTCAGTCCCGGCATGGCGACCAAGCGCGAGGCGTTGGCAGCACTGACGGAGTTGCAGGCCCGTCCGCCGGAGTGGGTACTGTTCATGAAGATTTCGCGCGAAGAGTTCCTGCGGGTTGTGCCAAACGGAGTATCGGCTGAGTGGAGATACGAAGCGCTCGAGGACTGGCTCCAGCAGAACTATCTGCCGCTCCAGGATTCGAGCGTGGTCGTGTACGGATACGAACTGCGGCGCCGGGCTTATGCGGCAACACGTGCTCAATATTGATTGTTCCAGTCAGCTGCCAATTAGCCCATCATCAATCCAATGCCACTCGTTTTTTAGAAGCAGACGGGAGGGGTGTATTCATGGACTCGGTCAGCTTTTGTTCGGCACGATGACTTTGCGCTTTGCAAACTTGCAGCCCTGCCCCCATAGCCGTCGAGGTGTGGAGCGCCTCGCACTTCGTTGGGGCAGCTTGCAAGAGGCGACCAGTTGCAGCATGCGGCGCATCCTGGCCTGGTATTCAGCTGGCGTTGTTGACGAGGACAAGCCGGGGAGAGCCGCGTTGACTACATCCTGCGAGCGCGAAAAACTCAGCCGCCGCGGGTCGAGGACGCGTCCGCAACAAACGGCAACTGACGGAAACGCTGTTCCTCAAGATGAATGAAGCTGTTCGCACCCAGGGCGGGAAATTCACTGTGATCCTCTTCGACATGTCGCCGGAAGAGCGAAAGGATTACCGCAAGTTTCTTGAATCGCGGGGCATCCGTTTCATCGACTGCGATCGCCCGGAATTACAAGACAAGAAACTGCGGCTTCCGGACGGGCATCCCAACCGGGAATTGAACGAACTGTTGGCCCAATGGATCGAGCCGCTTCAAGTAGTCACGGATCGCAGCCCCGAAGCCCGGTCCATACACGAGCCTATTGCCGCGAAAAGGTGATGGTTCCTGGTCGGAACGATAAACTAGAAACCAGAAACGTCTTATTCTTGAAAAGATGAAACTCACCTTCTGGGGTGCGGCCAAGACTGTCACCGGCTCCATGCATCAACTCACGGTGGACGGCAAGTGTTATCTCTTGGATTGCGGGCAGTATCAGGGACGCCGGAAAGAGGCCGAGGAACGAAACAAGAACTTTCCGTTTCCCTGCCGGGAGATTTCCGCAGTAATGCTTTCGCATGCCCACATCGATCACAGCGGAAACCTGCCGCTGCTGGTTAAGAACGGATTCCACGGACCGATCTACGCGAGCGCAGGGACCGCCGACCTGTGCCGCCCTATGTTGGCCGACTCCGCTTCCATCCAGGAAAAGGACGCTGCATTTCTGAATAAGCGGTATTTGCGCCGCAAGTCCCTCAACGTGGGAGCCGAGGCCGGCGATCACATGGTGGAACCGCTCTACACGGTGGAAAATGCCGAGGCCACTTACCCTCTATTCCGGCCCGTGCCGCTTCACGCGCCCACCGCAATTGCGCCAGGTATCCGTTACCAATCGTTCGAGGCCGGGCACATGCTAGGGTCCACTTGCATGCTGCTCGATCTGGAATCACAGGGGCGGAAAACGCGGCTGGGTTTCACTGGCGACCTGGGACGCCCGGGGCTACCCATCATCCGCGATCCGGAGCCGCTTTCCGCGGCGGATTACCTGATCATGGAGAGCACCTATGGCGACCGTGTGCACGAACCCATTCAATCCGTTCGGGAAAAACTGGCGCACATCGTCAACCGTACCTACCAGCGCGGGGGAAAGATCATCGTGCCGGCCTTTGCGGTGGGCAGAACGCAACAATTAGTATTGATGCTGCATCAGCTCATCAATGCTAAGGAGATTCCCAGCTTCCCAATCTTTGTTGACAGCCCACTGGCGGTCAACGTGACGGAAGTCTTCCGTAAGCATCCGGAACTGTTCAATCGAGAAGCGCAGGAGTTCTTGACTAACCACGAAGATCCCTTTGGATTCTCGCGCCTCACCTACATCCGGGATGTGGAGCAATCCAAAGCGCTCAACGACCTGCACGGTCCTTTCATGATCATCTCGGCGTCAGGCATGTGCGAGGCTGGCCGGGTACTGCATCATTTGAAGAATAACGTTGGCGATCATCGCAATACGGTGCTTATCACCGGCTATCAGGCCGAGAATACGCTGGGCAGAAAAATCGAAGAACAGCATGCCGAGGTACCGATTTTCGGCGACCCCATGCCACTCAGAGCCGAGGTCCAGAAGTTGGATGCATTGAGCGGTCATGCAGACCGGGAAGAGATGCTCACCTGGATGAAACCAATTGCCGGCGGGCTGAAGAAGGTGTTTCTGGTGCATGGCGAGCCAGACCAGCAAGTGGCGTTCCGGGCGGCGATTCGAGAAAGGTACGGCCTGGAAGTAATAATTCCAGAACGGGGCCGCAGTTTTGAGTTGTGACTTTCGAGTAGCAGTGCTTGCTTCGGGAGATCTTCTTTCATTGCAACAGAGTGACGTGGCTCGATTCGATGGAGGAGGGTGAAGTGAGTTATACCCTCAGGGTGTGTGGCTCAACGTGCTAGGTAGCTTTTTGAGGAGAAGATTTCGCCTCCTCAACTACTAAGCTAAACGTACACATAATCTGTCTCTTCGCGGGCGTGGCCTGCGCAAGCGATCCAGGGTGTCGCGTTACCGGCTCCCCCCTTTTATAAACGGAGTAGGTAATGGAATCTTCTGAACATAGCGTTGTCATAGTCGAGGATGAAGGTCTGATTGCTGCCGACTTGCAGGGCCGCTTGGAGCGGGCGGGTTATCGCGTGCCGGCTATCGCGGGCACTGCCGGCGAGGCGCTGGAAGCCATCCGGGAAAAGACCCCGGACTTGATCCTGATGGATATTCGCCTGCGGGGAAATGTGGACGGAATCCAGGTTGCGGAGCAGGTTCGGCGCGACTTCGACATCCCGGTGGTCTATCTAACCGCCTACGAAGATCCGAAGACCTTGGAACGAGCCAGCCAGACCCAGGCGTTTGGCTATATCAAGAAACCAATCGACTCAGTTAGCCTGCGGGGCTCCATCGAGATCGCGATCTCCAAGCATCGCCACGAGCGGTTTCTGCGCGAGCAAAGAGATTGGTTCAGCGCGAGTTTTGCGGCCCTGCCAGATGTGGTGGTGGTGGCCGATGGTATGGGACGGGTTTCCTATATCAACCCGGTGGCCGAAGACTTGTTCGGGTGCAAGGTGGATGATGTTCTGGGTAGCCCTCTCTATGATCTGCTGCGGATCTCGCACCAGGACGGCAGGGCGGTGGACGACCTTATCCCGTTGGCAAGGCTGCAGGGGACGCCGGTGTCATTACCCAACGATACTTGGCTGGCCGGCGGCAATGGTAGACGGTATGCCATTGAAGGCAGTCTCGCTCCCAGGTGGCATGAGGGTCGAGCGGACGGTGTAGTGGTTACCTTCAAAGACGTAACGCTGCGACGGTTTGAAGAGGAGCAGTCGAAGCAGGACCATAAGCACAATGCGCTGTCGCGGCTAGCGGACGGAATTGCCGGCCAACTCGACATGGAACTGAGCGTAGTAGCCGAGGAGAGTACACGATTACTCAATTCGCTGCCCGCCGAGAGTACCCTGCGTTCCACCGCCGAAACCATCGAGAAAGCTGCTCTAGACGCCTTCGGGGTGACCTGCCGACTGCGCGTCTTTGGGCAGGATCGGGAAATCAAACCGCAAGTCGTCCAGGTGAATGAAATCCTGGAGAATCTGCGGAAAACCTGGCAGAAAGCTTTGCCGGGTCTTACGGTACAGCTTGATCCAGCTCCCAGGCCCGTACACGCGGACCCACGCGAGCTGACCCGGGCTCTGGACATGTTACTAAAGCATGCGCATCACTGGACGGACGCCGATGGCGGCATCGCGGTGGCGGCCTTCGGGGCCGAATTGGAAGGTCTTGCGGAATGGGTTCGCATCCGAATCTCTTACACCACCACGAAAGAGGATGCGGCCAGTGTGGATCGTGTTTTCGATCCTTCCTGGGACGGAAATTGGGAAGGTCTGCCTATTGCATACGGCATTACCAAACGAATGGGTGGGATATTGAGTGCGCGGATGGAGACGGATAAAAAGGTCGTCTTTGACGTTTATTTGCCCTCGGTTGAGGTTGCCGCCGCAGGCCTACCGATTGACGGCGAGAACCAGAATGTACTTCTGGTAATCGATCGGAATTCTGAAGTGCGGCGCATGCTCCATGGTTATTTTGAGGAGTATGGGTACAGCGTCCTCGAAGCGAGCAACTGTGAGGAAGCGCTGCAGCTGGCCGAGACGTACGAACGGCCCATTCGACTCGTGATCGCCAATGCAGCCGCGGACGACAAACTTCGCTCGGAACTGGCTACCAGGCTAGTGGACTTGAAGCCGGGGATTTGCGTGCGAATCATCGAGGGCTATCGCGAGGAGACTCCCTGGCGAGATGCTTCGGAAGGGCAATCCACCTGGCATTACCTGACCAAAGGGGAACTTCTGGAGTGGGCCAACGATGCGGTGGGGTCGGTCGCCCGGTTGGCGTTCGCGAATTGACGCTGCTCACGTGAGACAAAACTATGCCCGCATCGCAAACTAAAATTCTGATCGTGGAAGACGAAGCCATTGTGGCATGTGACCTCGAACGGCGGCTCCTCAAGGCGGGCTACACGGTTCCGTCGATCGCGGCCTCGGGCGAGCAGGCGCTTCGGAGCATCGAGCAGACGTCTCCGGACCTGGTCCTGATGGATATCCATCTGCAGGGGCCCTCCGATGGAATCGCGGTGGCGTCGGAAGTGCGCAATCGCTTTCATCTTCCGGTTGTCTTTTTGACGGCGTACGCCGACAAAGACACGCTGGAGCGAGCCAAAGCAACCGAACCTTACAGTTATCTGGTGAAGCCGATCAATCATATCAACCTGTCCAGCACGATTGAGGTGGCACTTTACAAGCACCGGGCCGAACAGGAATTGAGAAAGCGCGAGGCGTGGCTCGCGACCGTGCTTCATTCCCTGGCGGATGCGGTGGTGGTGACCGACGCTTCCGGCAGCATTCAATTCTTGAATCCCCATGCCGAGCGCCTGACAGGTTGGGCGCAAGCCGACGCGGTTGGCCGGCAACTCTCCGACGTAGTTAGTTTAATGGATTTCGCGGACCGCGATCTGGCGGGAGAACTGAGCGCGGCAATTGCGTCTGGCGCCGGTTCGGAGCTGCCACGCGGAGCGCGGCTGACCCCTCGCGACGGGCAGGCTGTTACGGTGGAGGGTCATCTTGCAATTAGCCGGATGAATGACCGGCCATCCGGAACCGTAGCGACCTTCCGGGACGTGACGGCCCGCGATTGGGAGGAAAAACAGATTCGGCAGCAGCAGAAGATGCTGGTAGCCGGACGGCTGGCGAGCGGCATAGCGCGCGATTTCAGTCGCTTGCTGACGGGCATCGTCAGGTACAGCCAGGAAATGCTGGACGAGATGGCTGAGGGCGATCGCTCCAAACGGCGGGTCAAAGCGATCCATCGGGCTGCGTTCAGTGCCGCGGTGCTTGCTGATCAACTCCTCGGGTTGTGCCGAAAGGGGCCTGCGGAAGCAAAGGCCATAGACTTGAATTCGCTAGTGAACCGTCTTCTGCCGATGCTGCGGCGCATGGCCGGTCCCTCGATTACTGTAGAAACCAGCTTGGCTCCCGAGCTCGGCGAGATTCGAGTAGATACCAGTCAGATGGAACAGGCATTGCTCAATCTGATCCTTAACGCGCGAGATGCGATGCCGCGCGGCGGCAAAGTGTCCATTCAGACCAGCAATGTCGAGCTGCCGGGTTCGCCGGCATTCGTGCGGCTGGCGGTGGAGGACAATGGCGCCGGCATGGATAGCGAGATCGCCGAGCATTTGTTCGAACCGTTCTTCACCAACAAGAAGAGGGAGGTCGGGAAAGGTCTGGGCCTGGCGGTGGTGCATGCCGTGGTGACCGCTGCGGACGGGTTGATCAATGTGGATAGTAGTCCAGGCTCGGGGTCGCTCTTCGAGATTTTTCTTCCGCGCTGGGAAAACGAAAATGTGATCCCCGCGCTAACGCTCGGTGCTACAAACGGTGCGAATTTAACCAAAGCGGCGCGTGTTGCAACCATGGCCCCAAGCGTTAGCGGTGGCACCGAGCTGAGTTAAGGATCAAAGAATATGTCAACGGACGCCGTCGAACTGCTGCTGGTGGAAGATAATCCCAGCGACGAAGAGCTCACCCTACACGTGTTAAAGAAAAACCACCTCACCAACCGGATACACGTGGTGCGCGATGGCGCTGAGGCGCTTGAATTTCTATTTGGTAACGGTGTGCGGAATTTGCCCAAACTGATTCTGCTGGATTTGAAATTGCCCAAAGTGAACGGGATCGAGGTGCTGAACCGAATCAAAGGGGACGACCGGACCAAAATGATCCCCGTGGTGGTGCTCACTTCATCGCGCGAGGACAGCGATCTGGTGACTTGTTACCAACTCGGCGTCAATAGCTATATTGTGAAGCCGGTCGATTTCGCGCAATTCACCGAATCCATCCGGCAGCTTGGGCTCTATTGGCTGCTGCTCAACGAAGCGGCGCGTAAATTTGATCAGAAAACAGCCTGAGAAGCGAGAGCGCGTATGCTGGAGTTCACACGACCGGTTCGACTGAGCGGGCCTTTGGCCCGCTATACGGCAGCCATCGCGCTAGCAATCCTGGCTCAGCTTGTACGCATCCCGCTCCATCTTGCGACCATGGTGCCGTTCATCACATACGCGCCTTTTGTCGTCGCGAGCGCGATAACGGGTGGCCTGGGGCCCGGCCTCCTTACCACGATTTTGTGCACCCTGGAGTCGGTATATTTCTCCGTCGAACCAGTCGGTTCCTTCGCCGTAGCTAACCCGACGAATTGGATCGGCATTGGCACCCTCGTGGTCACGGGCGTTGTGGCGAGCGTGATGGCGGAACGGCTGAAACAGGCCGGGCAGCAATTGAGAGAAGCCCACCGCGAGACGACTGCCATTCTGGAGCGTATCTCGGACGGTTTCACCGCCTTCGATCGTGAGTGGCGTCGTACGTATGTCAATGCAGCAGGAGCGAAACTGCTCGGCAGGACGAGCGACGAACTGCTGGGCACCAATTTGTGGGAATTCTGGCCCGGGCTAGAGGATTCGGCATTCGGGGCTGCCTTCCGCCGAGCGCAGGCGGAGAACGTCCCGGTCCAAGTGGAGGCGTTTTTTGAGGACCCGCTCAACGCGTGGCTCGAAGTCCGCTGCTATCCCTCGCCCGAGGGGCTTACTCTATTCTTTACCGATACTACCGAACGGAAGCGCACCGAAGAACAAATGCGGCTACTGGAATCCGCTGTCTTGCAGACCAGCGATGGGATTTTAATCGTCAAGGTCTCCGGAACGGATACCTGCTGCCAGGAGCCGGTGTTTGCCAACTCGGCATTCGAGCACATCACCGGCTTCAATCTGGAAGATCTACAAAAGGGAGCGCACGCGCTTCTGTTCAGCCCCCGGCTAAGTCCGCATTTGGTGGAACGGCCTCGGAAAACCGGTCGTATGCTGTGCCCTACCCACCTGGAGCAACCCACCGAGCGCAAAGACGGCACGGAGATCTGGCTGGACTGGAACTTCAAGCCGCTGGCCGGCCCGGACGGCCACTACACCCATTGTGTGTGGACCTGCCGGGACATCACGGAACGTAAGAAAGCGGAGGAGACAGCCCGGCTGTTCACCGCGATGGTTGAGGATTCCGACGATGCCATCCTCAGCAAGAACCTGGACGGCATTGTTCTCACCTGGAACAAAGGCGCGGAGCGTATCTATGGTTATTCATCCGAGGAAATGGTGGGGCAGTCCGTATCGGTTCTCATCCCGCCGGAGCGAGCCCACGAGCTTCCAGAGATTTTGGACGACCTGCGCCGTGGAGCGCGCATTGAGCACTTCGAGACCGAGCGTGTGAGGAAAGATGGCTGCCGGATCATTGTATCGCTGAGCGAATCACCGATCCGGGATTCGAGGAACTACATCGTGGGAGCTTCCGTAATCGCACGGGATATCACCGCGCAGAAGCGGGCGAATGAGGCGCTGGCGCTGAGCGCGGAGCGTTACCGTTCGCTCACGCTTGCCACCTCGCAGGTGGTCTGGACGACCAACGCGCAGGGTGAGGTGGTTGGGGACGTGCCTATGTGGCGCGATTTCACCGGCCAGACCGTGGATGAAGTCCCGGGCTGGGGCTTGTTCGACGCACTGCATCCCGACGATCGCGAGCGAATCTTGGAGGTTTGGTCGAACGCTGTGAAAACCAAGAGTTTCTACAACACGGAATACCGCCTGCGCCGTCATGATGGCGAATATCGCTGGGTGGCTGTGCACGGTGTCCCGGTACTGGAAAGGGACGGGAGCATCCGGGAGTGGGTCGGGACCTGCTCGGATATCCAAGACCGCATCCAGGCCGAAGAAGAGATTCGCAAGCTCAATCAGGAACTGGAACAGCGCGTGGTTCAGCGCACTGCCGAACTCGAGTCCGCCAATCATGAGTTGGAAGCTTTCGCGTATTCGGTATCGCACGATCTGCGCGCGCCATTAAGAGCGGTGGATGGTTTTTCCCGAATCCTGCTTGAAGAGTATTCACCGCAGCTCCCCGAGCAGGCGCAACACTACCTGGCAGTAACCAGGAAGAATGCCGTACAGATGGGCGCACTGATTGACGATCTGCTGGCCTTCTCCCGCCTCAGCCGGCAGCCGCTCCGCAAGGAACCTATCGCTCCGGCTGATTTGGTGCGGCAGGTTCTGCACGACCTTCGCGCAGAACTGGAGGGCCGTCGAGTGGAAATTACAGTCGGCGACCTTCCGGCCTGCGAAGGCGATCCCGTGCTACTCAAACAGGTCCTGGTCAACCTGCTTTCCAACGGATTCAAGTACACGCGCAAGCGAGAAGTGGCCAAGATCGAAGTGGGCGCTCTGACGCCCGGCGGCGGCCAGAGGCCGGTATATTACGTTCGCGACAACGGCGTAGGTTTCGATATGCGCTACGCGAACAAGCTTTTCGGCGTATTCCAGCGTTTGCACGGAGCCCAGGAATATCCAGGAACGGGCGTCGGTCTGGCAATCGTCCAGAGGATTGTCCATCGCCACGGAGGCCAGGTCTGGGCGGAAGCAGGCGTCAATCAGGGAGCAACGTTCTATTTCGTATTGGCCCAAGGCGAACCGCCCCCGGCAGCGGAGGAACTGGAGACATGTTCGATCAATCCATAGACGGTCAACTCGCCGAAGACGGTCCCAGCGAGCTCACTGCTGCTAATCGCCCCGACGGAATCTCTGTTCCCATCCGCGTCCTGATTCTGGAAGATCGGCCGGAGGACGCCGAGCTGATGGTGCACGAGCTGCGCCGAAGCTGGTTCGATCCAACCTGCGTCCGATTGGAAACAGAGTCCGAATATCTGGATCACCTGAAGTCGCCACCCCATGTGATTCTGGCGGACTATCGGATGCCGCAATTGGACGCCCCGCGGGCACTGGAGTTGCTCCAGAACTTGGGTTTGGACATTCCCTTCATCGTTGTGTCGGGCGCCATCGGCGAGGATGTCGCCGTAGCCATGATGCGTCAAGGCGCAACCGACTATTTGCTGAAGGACCGTCTGCGGCGCCTGGGGCCGGCGGTAAGGCGCGCTCTGGCAGACAAACAGATCCGCGAGGAAAAGCGCGAGGCTGAACTAGCCTTGAGAGCGAGCGAGGCCCGCTTCTATTCCTTCATGAACCATAGCCCGGCGCTGGCCTTCATCAAAGACCGGGACGGCCGCATCCTTTACATGAACAACACCTGCGAGCAGGTTTGGACCATGAACCTGTCGCATTGTGAAGGAAAGCTGGATCATGAGCTTTGGCCTGCTGCAGAGGCCGCGCGGCTACGCGCCGGCGATCTTTCGGTGCTCAAGAGCGGTAACCCCTCGCACATCGTAGAAGAGCTTTGCTTGGCTGGCGGCGATATTCGTCATCTGCTTTCCTACCGCTTCCCATTTAACGACGCCACTGGATGCCGCATCCTGGGTGGGATATCCATCGATATCACGGATCAAATACGAACGGAGCAGGCGCTGGCGGCGGCTCTTGCGGTTCAAGAGACGCTGGTGAAAGAAGTGCATCATCGCGTTAAGAACAACCTGCAGATCATATCCAGCTTGCTCAACATGCAAGCGGAGCTTTGCGACCCTGAACAACGGGCCGTGCTGCGGGATAGCCAGCTCCGCGTGCAATCCATGGCATTGATCCACGATCGGCTTTGCGGCAACAATGATCTTGAGCACGTGGACTTCCGCGAGTACGTCGAAACGCTGGCACGGGAGTTGTTCGCAGCCCATGGCGTGGGAAGCGACCGGGTGCAGTTGCGGCTCGCGCTCGACCCGGTCTCACTCGAGTTGAATCAAGCTATCCCCTGCGGTCTCATCCTGAATGAACTCGTCAACAATGCTCTCAAGTACGCTTTTCCAGGAGCGCGGACGGGCGAAATCCGGATTGAGTTGCACTGCGACGAGGAGGATCGCGTCACGCTGCGGGTGGCCGACGATGGAGTTGGAATGCCCCCTGGTCCGGCTCGCAAGAAATCGCTCGGTCTCGGAATTGTGGATGTTCTGACGCGCCAGTTGGGTGGAACGCTCAAGCGGGAACCCGCACCGGGCGTCAGCTTCTCTCTGGTTTTTGAGAAAACCGCAGCGCAACCGGTCCCGAAGCCAGTGCAAACAAAGACCTTTCATTCGGGACGTTGACTCGCCAGTAGAACTGGCCCCTGGATTGCTTGTCAATAAAGCGTGTATGCGGCGTTGCCCGCGCACACATTTGGAGCGACGGTTCCGAGTTCCAATCAGACAAAGGACTTGCTATGAAAACGGTCCAATTGGCGATCCCAGATTCCAACTACGTGCAAGCGCTCAGAAACCTATTGCTGCGCGATGGCGCGCATAATGTTCACCTGGTGGAGCGGCCAGACCTGAAGTTGGACGGAGTTGTAGTGATCGATGCGAACAGCCCCGAGAATCTTTCCTTGCTCGAATCAGATCCAGAACGGTTTGTCGTAATCGCGCGAAAGGGAACCGATAACCTTTCCAGGATTTGGGAAGCCGGCGCCACGCACGTGGTATTCGAGAAGGACTCCCCAACCACCTCTCAACTGTCAATTATCGCCGCTGAACTACGGCTCGCCAACTGAGAAAATCTGTCCCCTTGCTTACGCGCGGGGCTACCTCAACCGTCTTGGACACTGACCGTAGCCCCGCGCGTAAGCAAGGGGACAATCTCTCAAAGATCCAATCCGGTTTTATTTCCGTACATACTGGTAGGAACAGCATGAGAATCCTGACCATTTTTCTCGCCGCAATGGTGTGTTGGGGCGCGCCAACATCCAAAAAAACCGCCGCGATTGAATGGCAGCCCTGGTCGGACGCCATATTCGATCAGGCTAAGCGGGAAAACAAGTTCATCCTGCTGGATCTCGAAGCGGTGTGGTGCCACTGGTGC
>PMUN01000122.1 GCA_003166875.1 Bryobacterales bacterium
GGGCGCCGTATCACTACGGCCGCTGGTTCTCTGGCGTCGGAGGATGGGCTTGGTATCCGGGACCTGTGTTTGGACATCCCTACTGGTCGCCCGCTTATGTCGGCTTTTTCGGATGGGGCGGTGGATTCGGAGTAGGGATCGGCTTCGGGTTCGGCGGTCTGGGTTGGGTGCCTCTCGCGCCGTTTGAAGTGTTTCATCCCTGGTATGGTCGTGGCTTCTACGCCGGCTTCCGAGCCGGGGGATTGGCGCGCGGCACCACTATCGTCAACAACGCGAATATCACGAGTATGTATCGCAACGCCCGCGTAAATGGTGGAGTGAGCGGCGTGAGTGCGAATCAGTTTGGCCGCAGTGGCGCGCAAATACAGTCACTGAATCACGCGCAGATCCAACAGGCGGGTTTGGTGCGCGGCGCAGTTCCCATAGCGCCCGGACGCTCCAGCTTGCAGATGTCGAACCGTGCTTCAACCGGGAACTTCCCGCAAAGTCGCGCGCAGAGTTTCGCCAGTCATACGCAAGCTCCGCAAGTGAGCCATGCCTCGTTCGCCCAGCAACAGAGGGGCATGCAGCAGCTGTCTCATTCTGACTTCAGCACGGCCAGCCGTGGTGTTTCTGCGGCCGGCAATGCGGGAGTTCAATCGTCGCGGAGCGCCACAACTGGCAACGCCTCGCCTGGCACAAGCCATGGCTGGAATCGATTCGGCGAGCCGATTCATGGCGCAAGTAGCGGAACATCGCCGTCTTCGACGAGTGGCGGCCGGCAGCGTTCGGAGAGTACCCGTGGATCGGTGAGCGGATCCGGGACGCGCAGCTACGGAAGCTATTCCGGCGGCAGCGGCCAAGCGATTCGCATTAGTCCGCCGATCGTCCAACAGCGCAGCTCCTCGCCGGGTTATCAGGCGCCGCGAAGTTCCACGAGCGGAAGCACCACCAGCCGCGCACCGAGCAGCGGCAGCACGCCGAAGAGCAGCAGCAGCGGCGGTGGAACATCCCACGCGACTACTGGCGGCGGTGGGCACGGAGGCGGTGGACACCGCTAAGGACAGGATTTGGTTTAGCAACGATTTTCTTCCCTCGGGCCCGAATAGCACCTCCCAGCGATTCGAGCCCTTCTTTTTTGGGTTAAGCGAGAGTTTACATAATATTCGTTATCGGTAATTGCGAACAGGCCCCCATCAACCCCACCGAGAGAGAGTCGACGTTACTGGCAATTAAATAGCATGGCCAAACCTCGCTCGCGCCCCCGCAGATCGCATACAATGCAGGAGTCGCACGACAGCGAAGCGCCCTCAAACTCGCGGCGGCGCAAAGACAAGGTGAAAATGGACGTCTTCATCAGCTGGTCCGGTACCCAGAGCAAGCAAGTCGCGGAGGCGCTCCGCCACTATCTGCCGCTCATGATCAACGCAATCCAACCCTACCTCTCCAGCGCCGATATCGAAGCCGGCGCACGCTGGGCCTCCGACGTGGCTGGCAAGCTTCAACAGTCGAAGGTTGGAATCATCTGCCTCACACCAACCAACCTCCAGTCGATCTGGATCCACTTCGAAGCCGGCGCGCTCGCAAAAACGTTGGACAACACATTCGTCTGCCCTTACCTCGTCGGCGTCGAACCATCGGATGTAAAGGGGCCGCTAACGCAGTTTCAGGCCAAGAGGGCAAACGAGGAAGACACAAAACGCCTACTCGATACCCTCAACTCCGCGCTCGGCGAGAACGCAGTCAAAGCCGAGCAGCTCGCCGAAGCCTTCAGCTTGTGCTGGCCAAAGCTGAAGGCGCAACTGGACGCGCTGCAAAAAGACGAGTTGCCCGCCGAGAAGCGCCCCGAGCGCGATATGCTGGAGGAACTCCTTGAGCTCGCCCGCCGCCAAGCCAGGCGGGCCACAGAAGAAACAGGATTCCGCCTTACAGGCCCCGCAATCCCCGGACAACTCGCCATCTCGATCCGCAATGCCCTCGGACCAGAGGCACGACTAATCGACTGCGGCTTCACGCTGAGCCCCACAGGAATTCCCGAACTGACATTAATCGAGGTCAAACTGAAAGACGGAACCGTATGGACGATTCCATCCCGGCGAACGCCGAGAAGCCTCGACGACTGGAAGGATCTCGAGACATACCTCCGCCGGAAGGCGGAAGGGTTTCCAGGGTCCGAACCTTTGCCGACCACCTGACCAGTAAGCAACGTAACGACACCTTCGCATCAACCAAGCGCAGAAGACTGGCACCATCACTTCAGACGAATGCGGCTGCTAGGATCGATCACGCTCAGCCGCACCGCGGCGCGGCCTCCTACGCCACGCGCCGGCCTTCCGTATCCTCACGGATAATCGCGGCCTTCGCCAACGCGATTTGATCCCGGTTTTCGGATCGTCGAGCGTTGCCTCAGACGTGTTCACCGGAAAGCGAGCGATCAGCAAGGCGCACGTGCGCAAACTCGCCGAATACTTTCACGTTCCGGTGAGCCTTTTTATCTAAACTTAGCCGTTAGAACCCGTAAGCCCGGAGCTGGACAGCGTTTGAAAGATGATGTTCAACGCGCTCAGAGAGTTACTCTGAGACCCAGTGCTGCCTGAAGTGCTGCTGGTCGAGCTGCTGGAACTGCTGCTCGAAGACGAGGAGCTTTCCGAATGATGGTGGTGATGATGGTGATGGCCGCTTGCCCCATTCGTTCCACTAGTGGCTTGCGCCAGATCCTGGAGGTTCGGGAGTTGGCCGCTCTGGGATGCTGACGTAAAGTCCGATGCAAGCTGGGTGAGCTGGTTGGCCGCGTTGGTATTTCCGTCGGTTTGAGCGGTTTGCGCGGCGCTGGTCAGGTTTGTAGCAATCGTCTTTGTAACCTGCTGGTACTCGGATGGGTTCGATTGCTGAAGTTGTTGGAGCGTGCTCACAATCTGCGCGAACGGCGAAAGCTGGCCGCTGTCTTGCGGGGATGTGACCGATCCCAAACTGGGGGTGGTTAGCGTGTTGCTCTGGCTAGTCACGCCGTTGCTTTGCAGGGCGTTTTCGAGAATCGATTGTAAGTAGCTGCTTGAAAGGCTGTTTATGGAGTTCGTACTCATGCCGTCCTTATCGGCGACGTTTCCTCACTCTTGAATCGGTCCTACGAAGTAGAATAGGCGTTGGGCTCGATATACACCCGGGAGCAGCTTTTAGTGGAGCGCGAGCAATGGAGGCGCGAGGGCCGGAAAGTGGTTTTCACCAACGGCTGCTATGACATCCTGCATCCCGGCCACATTCGTTTGCTCGAAAGCGCCCGCTCGCTAGGCGACGTTCTGATCCTGGCTCTGAACACCGACGCGAGCGTCCAGAGGCTGAAAGGCCCCACCCGGCCACTCATTCCCGAAAACGAACGTGCCGAACTTGCTGCCGCGCTCGAGGCTGTAGATGCCGTTACCTTTTTCGACGAAGACACGCCGCGCGAACTCATCGCCGCTGTGCTGCCCGATATCCTGATCAAAGGCGCCGACTGGGCGCACTTCATCGCCGGCCGCGAAGAGGTAGAAGCCGCGGGCGGTCAGGTTCTGGCGTTGCCGCTCGAACCGGGATATTCCACCACCGGGATTTTGGAAGAAGTAATAGCGCGCGGTTGAATCGGCTACTAACCGATTGGATTCCTGGTCGTCTACTCCGATGGTAGAATATCTACCATCGAGGTGCAGAGATGAGTTTGTGGCGACGCAAGCGGCGCGAAGACGATCTAGCCCGCGAGTTGCGCACTCACCTGGACCTGGAAGCCGAGGAGCAGCAGCGCGCGGGAGTTGCGTCGGAAGACGCACGCTATGCCGCAATCCGCGCGTTCGGCAATCGGATCACCGCGGTACGCCGGTCGCATGGCGCGCAAGAGCCCGCTCTTTACTACCCTGGCGATTCTTACTCTGGCGCTTGGGATCGGCGCCAATACGGCGATCTTCAGTGTGGTCGACACGGTGCTGCTTCGGCCCTTGCCTTACCGCGATGCATCGCGGCTGGTGCGAGTTGAAACGCGGAACGACCCACTGCAGGTCCACAACGGGCCGGCCTCTTATCCGGACTTCATGGATTGGAAAGCTTCGGGCCCGTTCAAAGATAGCGGAATCTATTCTATTGGCAACTCACTGGTGCGCGTTGGGACGAGTTCAGAGCGGCTGCCGTCGGCCGCAGCTACGGCTTCCCTTTTTTCGACCCTGGGGGTTCGGCCGCTGCTGGGGCGATTGCCATTCCCCGAAGAGGACAAATCGGGCGCAAGTCCCGTTACCCTGCTAACAGAGCATGTCTGGCGCGAACGGTTCGGTGCGGATCCATCGGTGGTTGGGAGCAGCATTAGTGTTGATGGCAAGCCCAGCGTTGTGGTGGGTGTCCTTCCGGCCAGCTTCGTGTTCGAGCGTAATCCCGAGCTGTGGACCACTTTTGAGCAGAACGAAGACCTAACTACGCGTCAGAACCGTTTCCTGGCCGTGCTGGCGCGGCTGGGCCCGGGCGAATCGATCCAACAGGCCGACAGCCGGCTGATTGCGTTGTGTAGCCACCTCTCCGCACAGTATCCGAATTCCAACAAAGGCTGGAGCGCGACGCGTTTCCCTGGCAGGAATCAATGGCCGGTCCGGTGCGGTCCGAGTTACTGGTGCTGCTGGGCGCGGTGTGCCTGGTGCTGTTCATTTGTTGCGGAAACGTGGTGATGCTGCTGCTGGTGCGTGGAATTGGGCGGACGCGGGAGTTCAGTCTGCGCACCGCTCTCGGCGCTTCCCGTCCCCGGATTGCGGTCCAGTTACTGACCGAGAATCTGCTGTTATCGCTAATGGGCGGAGGCTTTGGCGCCGCGCTGGCGGTTTGGTTAGTTTCGTTATTGGTCCAATATGGACCTCGCGACATTCCGCGCCTGGCGGAAGTTCATGTGGATGCGCGCGTGCTGTTGTTCGCGCTCGCCTTGACGATCCTTACGCCGCTTCTCTTCGGCTTGGGGCCTGCGTTGCAGCTTTCGAAGCCGGATGTAAACACGGCTCTACAGGAAGGCGGAAAATCGTCCACCGCTGGCCGCCGCCGAGCTTTGTTGCGGACTGGATTTCTGATTGCCGAGATGGCGCTGTCACTCGTACTGCTGGCGGGTGCGGGGCTGTTGGTGAAAAGCTTTCTGCGCCTGGCTAGCGTCGAACCGGGCTTTCGTCCGGATCATCTACTGACGTTCCAACTGGCGCTTCCAAGTTCAAAATTCCTGGCGGGCGGACAATATCTCGAAGGCCAAGTGGCACGCTACTACCGGGAAGTGATCGATCGGCTGGGACGACTGCCGCAAGTGGAATCTGTGGCAGGTGCTATGGATCTACCGATGGTGGGCGGTGGTTATCGGCTTTGGCAGGGGTTCGCATTGCCAGGGAATCCGTCCACTGCGATTTCGAAGACGCTCTGCGCGGTTCAGCTTGTCACTCCACATTACTTTCACACCATGGGCATCCCGATGAAAAGCGGGCGAGGATTCACGGAGCGCGATACCAAAACCGCGCCGCCGGTGGCCATCGTCAACCAGACGTTTGCTAGCAAATATTTCGCCGGCCGGAGCCCGGTCGGCCAGAGCATTCAGTTGGAAGGGATGCCGGTTCTATTCCAGATCGTGGGAGTAGTTGGCGATGTCAAACCAGATGGGCTCGATTCTGGAGCGAATCCAGAAGTGTACGGATCCTATGCACAAGCAGTGAGGCCGTTTCTGTTGATCGCTCTGCGCACGAAGGTGGATCCTGCACGGCTTATTGTCGACGTACGCGGCCAGCTCCGGGAGATCGATCGTGACGTGCCTCCTTATCGCATCCGCACGGGGGAACAAGCGCTCGAGTTGTCTCTGGCGGAGCGCTGTTTCAGCATGGCGCTAGTAGCGCTGTTCGCGCTTCTCGCCTTGTTGCTGGCCGCGATCGGACTGTACGGCGTGGTGTCGTATACGGTGACGCAGAGCACTCGCGAAATCGGAATCCGGCTGGCGCTGGGAGCCGAGGCGCGTGACGTATTCCTGGTGGCTCTGCGCCGAGGGCTGCTTCCGTCGCTGTTGGGTCTCGGGATCGGTCTCACGCTCTCCATCGGGCTGACACCGCTGATGTCTCACCTGCTGTATCAAGTGCGGCCGTTAGACGTCGAAGTACTGGCGCTAGTATCGCTGGCCTTGCTGGCGATTTGCAGTTTGGCCTGCGCCGTCCCCGCGCGCCGCGCCACGCGCGTTGATCCGGTGACGGCGCTGCGCTACGAATAAAGGAGCAGGCACCGGTCGCTTACGCTCGCGGTTCGGAAGGGGAGCTGAACCGCGACCGTGAGGGAGTCGGTGCCTGTGCCCTGCCACGTTAAGATAAGGACTGAAGCGAGCACGCCGTCCTTTAGTCCGTGACCCATCCCGCCATACGCGACCTGTTCCAATCGCTCAACCGCGACCCTGCGTTTCAGGATGTCGTCAGCCGGCTGCTGCATAATCCTCTGGCGCGCCAGTCGCTCTCAGGGCTCACCACTACCGCCAAAGCGGTCTACCTTGTTCTGCTATGGCAGGCCACGGAACGCAATCTCATGGTTGTCGTTGACGGCAGCAAGGAAGCTGAAACGCTGGGCGAGCTGGTGGAAACATTTTTCAATTTATTAGTGACGGGCGACCTTCCCCGCCCGCAGATCATCCCTTCGCTGGATGTACTTCCCTCGCAGCGACTATCGCCGCATAGCGAGATCAGCGAACAGCGTGCGGTGGGGCTGTGGCGCCTGGCTTCGCGCAAAACCAGCATCACGATCACGCCCGTGGCTTCGGCGCTGCTGCGCACTGAGTCCGCTGAGTTTTATCGCCAGCTCGCGCTCACTCTTCGATCGGGCGAAGAAATTCCGTTGGAAGACCTGCTGGCGCATCTCGAAAGTATTGGCTACGAAAAACGCGACCCGGTGGAAATGGTCGGCGAATACTCGCTGCGCGGCGGCATCCTGGACATTTTCCCGGCCGAAGCTTCCCAGCCCATCCGTATCGAGCTGTTCGGGGATTTGATTGAATCCGTCCGGCGTTTTGACGTGGAGACGCAGCGTTCCGTGCTGAAAATCGCGGAGACGACGCTGCTGCCGCTAGTGGAATACCCGCGCTCGCGCGAGCTCTTCCGGCAAATCGCGGAGGAGACCGAAGTCCCAACGCCGGGCGATCCATTTCCAGGCTGGGAATTCTTGGTCCCGCTGGTTCGTCCCCGCAAGCACTCGCTGCTTTCACTCGGCGAGAATCCTCTAATTGTCCTGGACGAGCCCGACCAAATCTCGACCGCCTCCACGCGCCTTTGGAAACGTCTGGACGATCCCGATCGCCCATTTCCCTGCCCACCCGAACAAAATTTCTACACCTGGCCCGAGTTGCAGGAAAGCCTATCCGGGAAAGCCGAGTTGGCGCTGAGTGAACTCGAAGTCATCACCAGTCCCCAGCCCCTAGCCCCCAGCCCCGCGACGGCTTCAAGGCCGTCGCTAGCCTTCCACGGCAACGTGCAAGCCGCCGTCGCCGAAGCGCGCAATTTGGTGGAGCAAGGCTACCGTGTGGTGTTCTTCGCGAAATCACTGGGCGAAGTCGAACGCCTAGCCGACATTTTCCAGGAATATTCAGTTCCCTTCCAACTCGGTCTCGATCCCGCGGACGCGACGCGTCCTTACTTGGCTGAACGCTCCTACATTGCGGGCGCGACTGCCAGCACCTTGCTAGTCAAAGGCCTCGTACGCCGCGGCGTGGTGTTCCCGGACGCGCGTATCGCTGTCATCGGCTCTGAGGATCTATTCGACACTTCCGATCTGGTAGCGCAGCCGACTCCCGGAAAGTCGCAGCTCGCGGCCTTCGCCGCGGATCTCGCCGACCTCAAGCCTGGCGATTACGTGGTCCACGTGACGCACGGAATCGGCCGCTTCGTCGGTACTCGCGAGATCACGCAAGGCGAAACCAAAGGTGACTTCATGCTGCTGGAATACGCGGCCGAGGCCAAACTCTACGTTCCGCTGACGCGCATGGACCTGATCCAGAAGTATCGCGGAGCAGGCGAAGGCTCGGCGCCGCCGCTCGACCGGCTGGGCGGCGCGACTTGGTCCCGCACCAAGTCGCGTGTGAAATCTCGCATGCGCGATATGGCTGACGAGCTGCTAAAGCTGTACGCGCACCGGCAGATGGCCGAAGGCTTCAGCTTTTCAGCCGACAGCAATTGGCAGCGCGAGTTTGAAGACGCCTTCGAGTACAAGGAAACGAAGGACCAGCTCAGCGCCATTCGGCACATCAAGAAAGATATGGAAAGCAGTCATCCCATGGACCGGTTGCTCTGTGGCGACGTCGGCTATGGAAAAACGGAGGTCGCCATGCGGGCCGCGTTCAAGGCGCTGGGCGATGGTAAGCAAGTGGCTATTCTGGCTCCGACGACTGTTCTCGCGTTCCAGCACTTTGAGACGTTCAAGCGCCGCTTCGCTCCTTTTCCGGTGCAAGTGGAGATGCTCAGCCGGTTTCGCGACAAGAAAGAAATAGCGGAAGTACTAAGTGGAGTTGCGGAAGGCAAGGTGGACATCGTCATCGGAACGCATCGCCTGCTCTCGCAAGATGTCCATTTTCGCGATCTTGGCCTGCTTGTAGTGGATGAAGAGCAACGCTTCGGCGTGCGCCACAAGGAGCGCATCAAGCAGCTCAAGCATAACGTGGACGTGCTCACTTTGACTGCCACGCCCATCCCGCGCACGCTACACATGTCGCTGCTCGGATTGCGCGACATGTCCGTCATCGAGACTCCACCCAAGGACCGGTTGTCCATCCACACCGTGGTGGCGCACTACGATCCGCAGTTGATCAAAACGGCGATCGAACAGGAGTTGAGCCGCGGCGGCCAGGTTTATTTCATTCACAACCGCGTGGACAGCATATATTCCCGCGCTGCCTCCATCCAGGAACTGCTGCCGGAGGTTCGGATGGGCGTGGGTCACGGGCAAATGGGCGAAGCGGAGCTGGAGAAATCGCTGCTCGGGTTCATGCGGCACGAATATGATGTTTTCGTGTGCACGACTATTGCCGAGAATGGCCTGGACATTCCGCTGGCCAACACCATGATCATCGAGAATGCGGAGCGTCACGGGCTTTCTGAGCTATATCAGCTCCGCGGACGCGTGGGCCGTTCCAACCGCCGCGCTTACGCTTATCTGCTAGTTCCGGCCGACACCGAGCTAAGTGAAATCGCGCGCAAGCGGTTGGCTGCGCTCAAGGAGTTCAGCGATCTGGGAGCGGGCTTCAAAATAGCGGCGCTCGATCTGGAGCTGCGCGGTGGCGGCAATATCCTGGGCGGCCAACAGCACGGACACATTGAGGCCGTCGGCTTCGACATGTACGTTCGATTGCTGGAGGAAACCGTCCACGAACTCAAGGGCGAAGAAGTGCCGCTCGAAATACATTCCACTCTGAATCTGGGTCTCGATATCCGCATATCGTCGGATTACATCGCCGACGAACATCAGCGGCTGCGCGCCTACAAGCGTATCGCCGACGCGGTCAGTACGGAGAATAGCGCCGAACTTCTGGCCGAGATGGAGGATCGCTATGGTCCGGCCCCGGATGCGGTCCGCTATCTTCTCAAATTCTCGGTGCTCAAGAGCGCTGCGCAAAAGCTCGGCATCGAAGCTATCGACCGGCGCCAAGGCGCGTTAAACGTCAAGTTCCATGCGGAAGCCCGGATTGATCCCAATCGTCTGATGAATCTGGTGAAGGAAACGGAGGGCGCGCAATTCACGCCGGCGGGTGTATTGCGGATTCCGTTAGATGGCGCGAGCGATGCGGCCAAGGTGCTGGATCTATTAGAGACGCGATTGGAGCAATTGAAACAGTAAAAAACGTTTCTCGTTTCTCGTTTCTCGTTGGGAGCGGTCGAGAACGAGAAACCAGAAACGAGAAACGAGAAACGCGCCTGCTACAATCAACCGAATGCGCTCGCCCGTTTCGCTACGTTGGGTAGCGATCACCGTTTTCGTTTTTTCATCGGTATTGAACTATCTTGATCGCCAGGTGCTGGCCACCATGGTGACCATTTGGCGTAGCCACCCGCCGGGCTTTTCGTTCAACTCGGACGATTACGGCTACGCGCTTTCTGCTTTCTCCATCGCCTATGCGGTGAGCGCTCTGCTGATCGGATGGTTTGTCGATCGTGTGGGGCTTAATCGTGGCAGCGCTATCTCGGTGGCAGTCTGGGCCATTGCGAGCTTTGGAACAGGCATGTCGCATAACCTCGGCGAGCTTCTGCTGTGGCGAGCGCTGCTGGGAGTGGCCGAGGCGAGCGGTGTTTCCGCAGTCGGCAAAGCTGTCGGCATGTATCTACCACCCAAGGAACGCGCCACAGGAACCGCTATGTCGCAACTTGGGTTGAGCCTGGGGGCCGGACTTGCGCCGCGATTCGCTGTTTTCTTCGCGTATCAGTACGATTGGAGCTGGGCCTTCTACGCCGCCGGCGTCATCAGCTTGGCCTGGATTCCGATTTGGCTCGCGACGGCTCGCCTGATTCCGCCAACAGTGGAAACCGCGCCTCCTGGAGGCAAACATTCTTTTGCACTGCTGGCCGACCCAAAACTGTGGGCCTTGATCGGCGCCAACTTTCTGAGCATGACCATTTACAGCCTGTGGACCAACTGGAGCCCGACGTACTTGGTCCACGTGCACCATCTCAGCCCCCAGCAGGCCTCCCATTACACTCCGGTGGTTCCGATCTGCGGCTACTTTGGCGCGCTTGCGGGCGGCAGCCTCTCCTGGCGGCTCATCAACAAAGGGATGAAGCCGGTGGCCGCATGCAAGCGCGCCTGCCTGATTGCGGCTGTCCTGCTACTGGGTACCATGACCATTCCGTTGCTGCCCACTCCGGCGCTCGCCACTGCTGGAATGTCCCTGAGTTATTTCCTGATCTGCGCCTGGAGTACGAATCACTACACGCTACCCATCGATATTTACGGGGCCGGGCGCGCCGCATTCGCGATCGGCGGATTGATCTTCGCCTACGGCGCGATGCAGGCGGTGGTTTCGCCGCCATTGGGGGCCATTATTGAACGCTATGGGTTCCAACCCGTGTGCTTCACTTTCGCGCTGTTCCCGATCCTGGCTTATTTACCGGTACATTTCTTGATCCCTGATGAGGCAGGCGAATGCACCGACTCCCTCACGGTCGCGGTTCGGTAACACTCAGCGTAAGCGAACGTTAGTAAAACCGGCCCAGCCACTCCGCCACTACGGCTGGTTTTTCCGATCCCTCCACATCCACCGTCACCAGCCATGTGACCTCGTTGTCCGTTACTTTTTGCGGTGTCAAGCGTGCACGAATTCGCGCGCCCGCCGGTACTGGCGAGACAAATCTTAGCCGGTTGAAGCCGTAGTTGACGCGCATCTTGAAATCGCCGCGCACCTCTACCGCTTCGCGGGTCAATCGCGGAAGCAGCGAGACGGTCAGGAAGCCGTGAGCGATGGTGGTCCCGAACTGCGATTCGCGTTTGGAGCGCTCCACGTCTACGTGAATCCACTGGTGGTCGTCAGTGACATCGGCGAACCGGTTGATCATTTCTTGAGTTATCGTCAACCAATCGCTCGCGCCCACTTCTTGGCCCGTCAGCGCGCGCAATTCATCCAGGCCGTTAACGACTCGCGGATTTGGCATGTTCCATCATAGGCAGATCCGGGTCGGCGTTTTTCCAGGCTGCCAAGAATTCGGTGTATGCACGAGCCGCGCTTTTTGGGTCGCCTGCCAGCTCGTAAGATTGCCCGATCCCATACAGCGCGTGTCCGCTCGCCGGCCGCGTGATCATTTCATCCTGGAATGCCTTTCGAGCCTCCGCCCACTTCCCCGCCCTGATATACGCGAATCCCAGACTCTCGAGTTCCGGCCTTCCGTATTGCGGCGGCTCGCCATAACCGACGTCCTTTTCCTTGTCCACGGCTTTCTCAAGCAAGGCTATCGCCTCCTCAGTTTTTCCTAGCGCGCTTCGCAAATCACCGCGCAGATCGAGCGAAAGCATCTCGAGCAGATTCAGAAGATGCTCAGGGTCGTGATCCATACCGCCTTCGGCATGCAGGCGCCAAGAGATCGCGTCCAGGGCGTCGGATTCGCGTGAGGCGCTATCCACATCTTTGCGCGACAACGCCAACATGCCTTTCGCGTACGCCAGAATTCCATCGCGATACGCCACGGCTGCCGGTCCGGCGTCTTCGGGAGTGAAGCCGAGATCGATGGGATGGTCGAGCACGGCCTGCCAGTTTCCATAGCGAATGTTCAGCCGAGCCGTTGTGCCTCCCACCGTGATCGCGTGGATCGCCGTCCCTTTTGCCAGAAACGGATTGGCCGGCAGTTTTTCGAGCTTCGCCGCCATATCGAGTGCTTCTTTCAGCCGGCCCGACTCCGCGTCGCTCGCAATCAGATAGCTAAGATTGTGCGCGTAGTTCCAATCATCCAGCGTGCTGACTTTTTCACGCTGCATGTAATCGGAGTCCACCTTCATGGAATCCAGAAACGACTGCCGCGCGCGATCGTAATCACCCAGCCGGTAGTAAATATGACCGGGCATGTGCACCATGTGGCCCGAGCTTGGAGCGAGCTTCGCCAATGCATCAGCATCCGTAAGCGCATCCTGTGGATGGGTGCTGGCCTCGAGAATATGAATCCGGTAATGATGCGCGGCGGCGTTGTTCGGATGTCCGGCCAGCACATCCTGCACCAGCATCCGCGCATAGATGGCGTCCTTCTCCGGCCGGCCGTCCTTCTTTGCGTAGTCGTAACCTAGATGAATCGCCAAAATTAATTTCGCGTCGACATCATCCGGATACTTGTCGATGAGCGCTTCCATTTCGGCGCGATAGTCCGCGGGACCGTCGTCTTCATCCTGCTGCACCTGCTGGGCGCGAATGTAATACCGCTCGTGTTCGGAAGCCTTCTCCATCAGAGCCTTGGCCTTCTCAAGAGCAGCCTTCTTGATGTCCTCCATAGCCGGATAATTCGCGACTGCTTCCGCAATCCCCCAGTAGGCCATGGCCGCGTTCGGATCCAACCGCGCGGCTTCCTTGAAAGCGCGGTAGGCCTCGAAATCCCAGAAGCAATGCAGCAGATTGAACCCTTGATCGAAGTAGGCTTGCGCCTTTTCGGATTTGGTGGTGATTTCCAAATGACTGTCGCCGATTCCGGTGATGCGCGGCGGCGCGGACAGCTCCGTCATTTTGTAGTCGGGAGCGATGTGACCCTTGTGACAGTTGGCTGCTGTGATGCCGCCGGCAGAGAGCAGCGCGAATGTAAGGAGACGCATATATTTGGCTAGCGCTTGTACCCAATCTTGCGCAAAAATCCGTGCCGCCATTCGACATCGGAATCTGTCTCGACGCCTTTTGGCGACGAACCGTCGATGACGCCGAGCACTCCCCTGCCCTGCTCTGTTTGCGCGACGATCACCTCCACCGGATTGGCTGTCGCGCAAAAGATGGTGCAAACTTCGGGCGTTTCGAGAATCCGGTTCTTGATGTTGATCGGAAACCCGCTACGGAGCGCGACCACGAACAGGTGCCCGGCGCCAATCGCGGACGCGTTTCTAGTCGCAATGGCTTTCAGCTCATCATCGTTTCCGTCCACGCGCGTGAGACAAGCGCCGGACGCTTCATTGAACGCGATGCCGAATTTCATCTGCGGCACCGTATTGACGATGGCTTCATAAATGTCCTCGACGGTTTTGATGAAATGGCTGTGCCCGACAATGATGTTTCCATCCGAAGGCACTTCCAGCCGAATCGCATGCAGGTCCATGTTCTAATGTAACGCACGCATTCCTGCGTGCCGCGTTCACACTCGTGTNNGCGAACACGGCACGCACGAGTGCGTGCGCTACAATTCGCATTGACCACGATGAACAAATCGACGAAGCGGTATGCCCTGGGCATCTGGATAGCGGCGTTCAGTGGGATGCTCTTCTGCACGATTCTGTATAAATACACGCTCCGCGCGTGGTTCCAGGCGGATGACTTCGCCTGGCTGGGGCTGCGGAGTCACGTACACAATTGGTCACAGTTTTGGTATGCGATGTTTGCCCCACTGGCTGGAGGAAGCATTCGACCTTTCAGTGAGAGAGCCTTTTTCATGGGCTTCTCTTGGTTGTTTGGCATCCATGCGCTGCCCTACCGGATTGCCGTCTATGTTACCCAATTGGCTGTTATTGCACTGTTGGCGGTGGTGGCTAAGCGACTGTGCCGGTCGTTGGTGGCTGCCTTCGTTGCGCCGATTCTTTGGGTTGCCAACAGCGCACTGGCGATGCCCTTGACTTGGACCTGCGCGTATAACGAAATACTCTGCAGTGGCGTCTTCTTGCTGGCGTTTTATGCTCTGATCCGCTACGTGGAAATAAATGAACGGCGCTTTAACGTTCTGCAATGGGCCATGTTCTTGTTCGGCTTCGGAATTCTGGAAATCAATGTGGTTTATCCGTTTATTGCGATCCTTTATGTCGCCTGCTTCGCGCGTAAGCTGATGCGTCAAACGGTATTGCTGTTGATCCCATCAGCGGCCTTCACGATCGTCTTCTTCGCCGTGAAAATCAAGCCAAAGAACGAAGCGTTCTACGCGCTGAGCGCAGGCCTCTCCACGCTGGGAACATTGGCGAGCTACTGGGGAGTTGCATTAGGGCCGAGCGCCGCTGCCGAATATTTCTCATGGGTCCAGCCTATCGCACTTCCGGTCACGCTGGTTCTTACTCTAGGCGTATTAGGTTTCGCCGGATGGAGAGCGTTGCGCGGTGATCGGATTCCAGTCTTTTGCCTGGGTTGGTTTCTTATCGCGCTAGCACCCTTCCTCGCCATTCACAGTCACATCACTGACTACTACGTGATGGTGCCAGCTATCGGGCTCGCTCTATTTGGAGCGTGGGCAGCGACGGTCAGTTTGAGGAGCGGCGCTATCGCTCGGGCTGCCACCTTCGGGCTGATGGGTGTTTATCTCGCTTTTCAAATCCCGACTGCTCGGAGAGCATCCCAGGAGCTTTGGGCGCGCAGTGTTCCATTGAAGCGGTTAGTATTGGGTGTCCAGACCGTCCACGATCGCGATCCGGGAAAGATAATTCTCCTGGATGGGGTGAGCGAACCGGTATTCTGGCTGGGAGTTTACAATCACCCGTTTCGTCTAATTGGAGCGACGGATGTTTATTTAACTCCCGAAAGCGCGCGCAAGATGACTCCTTACCCGGAGCTCGGCAATATTGCGGATTACACTCTACCCGAAAGCGAAGAGCGTGTTGCGTTGTCCCAGCAAAGGGCGCTGGTTTTCGCCGTGGAGGACGGCCGCCTGCGCGATATCACGAACGTCTTTAAGGCGACTGCTGTGGAAGGGGCGATCCCGCGGCGGATCGAGGTTGGTCATCCGCTCGTAGAATCGCTTCTGGGGCCCTCCTGGTATGGCTCAGAAGGAGACTTCCGGTGGATGCCGAAAGAGGCTTCGGTTCGCTTGGGCACACCCAAGGGTGGCGAAGGCGAAGTTCATGTGGAGGCGTTTTGTGCTCCTGTTCAAGTTGCAGCTCAGCCGCTACTCGCGTGGTTGACCATAGATGGCGAGACAGGCCCGCGTTTGACGATTCGCGACTGCAATCAGGCGGTTGTTATTACCGCTCCCGTCCACGCAGCACCAGACAAGAAAGAGATCGACGTCGTGGTTCATGTGGATAGAACAGTGCGTGTTGGTGCGGATCAGCGCGACCTTGGATTGGCGGTTCGGACCATCGAAGTGGTGGACAAGCCGCAATAGGCTAGTTGTAAGGACGCGGGCAGGCCTCCCCGCGCGAGTAGCTGCCATCCGAATAAACGGGCCCCCTGGCATTCGTAGCCAGATTGCTGTCGGTCTGGATGCAGACATCCCTGCCCGCGCCGCCATCCTGGATCATGACGCCAAAGAATCGCGGCAAGGTGGGGTAAGGAGCCCCGGTGCTCCGTTGCTGATCGTTGTGATGGGACGTGAGCCCTAGGATTGATACGGCTGTCACCGGCGCCAGACGGCCGTTACCGGCGATCTGCACACCGTTCAGTCCATTATTGTAGACGGTGTCATTCTCGATGGTGATGTGATTAGCGCCGTTACCTATCCACATGCCGGAGATCGAATGGTTGAAGATTTGATTCGAGCCGATGTAAACATAGGACGCTTTGTCCACCTCGATGCCATAATTGTGCAGCGTGTCCCGGTTCCGGGAGGCTTCGGCCCATCCGCCGTTGAAGGTGTTGTTCGTAATCTTGACATTTGTGCTTTTTCCGGACACGTAGACCTGGCCGCCACCGCAATTGGGAACACAGCTCGAGTTGTGGTAGAAGGTGTTGTTCGAGATGACGCTGGCTTGAGCGGGATCCGTTCCGTTGGGGACATCGTTGACGTTAATGGCGCCGTTGTAATCCGAAACGCTGTTGGATTCGATTGTGAACTGAGTGGCGTTTGGTCCCCAACACAGGATTGCGGTTCGGCTGGGCCGCACTCCATTCGCCGCATGAACGACTCCACCTGCCATCAGTTTGCCGAAGGTGTTGTGGCGGAGCACAAAGTGCGGTCCATTGAAGAACATACTGAGAGAAGCCGAATCAACGAAATAGTTGTCGGCCACTGTAACGTTACTTCCCTCCACCGATAGGTCTTGGATTCCGTTCCCCGGGACAATTGAACTATTGCCATCAATTTGCAGATTCCGTATTGTGACGTTGGAAGCGAACTTATGAACCAGGATCATTTTCTTCAGCTCGGGATCCATGCGCTTCAACGTAGGCGGGTCCTGACCGGGCTCCACTGCTCCCTCAACCGTGGTGTCGGAGCGGCGAATGGTCAATGTGGCGCCGGAAATAGCATACGGTGATGGCGAGCTGCGCAATGCACAGACTAGCGGTGAGCCGGCTGGCCGATCCACACAGGCTTGAAGATCGGCAACGCTATCGACTACGATCCTCTCGGGCTGCGCGGACAACGCGGAGAAGCCCGCAAGGGAAAGCAAGAGAAACCAACTTGGTGAACGGAGTAGCACCAGCGCCCAAATTCGATTCTAACTCACCTGACCGGTGTGTCCGTGGGCTATAATCGCCCTTCTGTGTCCCGGCTCGCCAGCAACCTTTGGATTCCCGCGTTGCTCTTCTCGATCACGGTGGCGTTTTCGTGGAAGCTCGTACTGACTACGCAATACACCTGGCTCGACGAGGGAGACAACATCAACCAGGTGGCTCCGTGGCTCCAGGTTCAAGCGGCCCAGTGGCACACCGGGCATTTTCCATTGTGGGACACACACCAGCAAGCTGGAGTGCCGCTGGTTGGCCAAGTGCAGCCGGGCACATTGAATCCTCTCAACTGGGTTCTCTTCTCCATGCCGCTGGACAATGGTTTCATTCAGTTTGTGTCCCTCAACTGGTATTGGGTGCTGATCCAATTCCTAGCCGTACTTTTCGGATACATGTTGTGCCGTGATCTTCGGCTGTCGCCCATGGCCTCGGTGTTGGCTGGATGCGCTTTCGGTTTGGGCGGATTCATGGGGTCCATCCACTGGCCGCAAAAGATGATGAGCGCCTTACTGCTGCCCCTGATTCTTATGTTCTTTCTGCGCGTCCTGCGTTCGGAGAACACAGTGGCGAATGCAGCCGCTTCAGGCGCATTGCTGGGTGCTTCCTTTCTCGGTGGCCACCACAATGTTCCTCTATTCTTCGGTCTGTTGATGATTGGTCTTTGGATCTACTACTTCACGGCGTCCCGCAGCGCGCCGGCGCGGAAACTAATTGCGGCAGCCGCATTCGCTGGTTGCTTCGTGCTGATCGCCGCGGCGCAGATCATTCCGGCCCAAGAGCTGGGAAAGCTGTCTTTGCGCTGGGTGAATGCACCGTCTCCGGTTTCCTGGGACGAGACCGTGCCCTACAGCGTGCACCATCAGTTTTCGCTCCATCCGCTGGCGATCCTGGACATTGTGATCCCAGGTTCGCAACGGCCGGCTTTTATCGGGCTGGTTGCGGTCACCCTTGCGCTGCTGGGCGCCGTAGCGAAATGGCAGGAAAGAACGGTGCGGCTGCTTTCTGCAATCGCCCTGGCTGGTCTGCTTTTTGCCTTGGGGGGACGCAGTCTCTTCCATGGCGTCCTTTACGCGCTAATCCCGACCCTCGACAAGGCTCGTTCCCCGGATGTCGCAATTGCTATTTTCCATTTGGGAGTCGTTGTGCTGGCTGCGTACGGGCTGGACTCGCTTCGGTCCTCGGAGGTAAGCC
>PMUN01000413.1:0-162 GCA_003166875.1 Bryobacterales bacterium
ACGGGCTGATCGTCCCCGAGATACTCCAGGACGTCGGTACGCTTTGACCCGTGAAATTGACGCCGGTCAGATTAGCCCCGGACATGGTTACAGCTTGGTTGGGCGGCGTAAATGTATAGCCGCTTCGGCTGGGCGTCACCGTGTAATTTCCGTTGGCTAGCC
>PMUN01000413.1:208-34365 GCA_003166875.1 Bryobacterales bacterium
CCGTTGGCTAGCCCGGTGAAGGTGTAGTTTCCTGAAGCGTTGGCTGTGGTGGTGGCGTTGGCTGCTCCGCTCAACGTCACCGTGGCTCCGCTGCCAGCCGCCGCAGGGCTAATCGTTCCTGAGATGCTCCAAGTTTGCGGTGCCGTCCCGAGAGACGGCAGAATTTCACAAATACTGAGATTGTATCGGTCGGTGGTCGGCGCCGTGTCGTTAATCGTCACGTTGGTGCCGCTGAGCGGTGTGGAACTGGATTGGCCTTGCACCCAATAGGTGTCGCCGGTCGGCGAAAAGTCTTGGTGCACTAAGATCTGGTTTGGCCCGAGTGTCCGGTTAATGGCGTTATCGTAATCATCCCCCACGCCAAACACCCAGGAGCCGGCGCGTGTGGTAGTCAGCGAGGCGCTGGGTGCACCGGTGCGCGCGTTTGCGGTTCCAGTTGCGCCAATAGCGCCTGAGCCGCTTGTGCCCGTAGTATCCACGCCGGCGAAGCTCATCACGGTAATTGAAGAAACCACCTTGTGCGAGAGTGTTGCCGTCACCGAGACATTGCTGAGCGGAACGGTGGCGAAAGCTCTCCAGATTTCAGCGCTGCCGCTCTGCGCGTTGGTCCGGACAACCAGCGCCCAGGTCAGACCGCCGCCGGAGACTGCCGTGACGGTGGTATTAGTTCCGGAGAGATAGTCGGCTGACACAAAAGCCAGCACCAACTCGTTCCCCGAGACGGTGGAGAATGCAGGTGTTGTGACAGTGGAACTCGCCGCGGGCGCATCCGTCCATGTGGTGGCGTCAATCGTGACCGCGTCAGTCGTGACCGCTCCCCAGACCGGGATCGCGGCCAACAAGGAAAGGACTATACGTAATAGTATTTTTCCTGTGTTTGAACAGCTAAAGCTTGTAGATGTAGTCACATCCAATTGCGAATCCCAACGCGAACGAGTAGCCAAGCCTGTCATCATGGAAGAAAGACTCGCCAAGACCTGGAAATGTTTCCAAAAAAATTGAACAAAAGGAAAAACTTTTGGATCGGCCGAGAGTGCCAAGGCAGAGCGGCGTTGCGGTCCG
This sequence comes from Bryobacterales bacterium, assembly GCA_003166875.1. Lineage (GTDB taxonomy): Bacteria > Acidobacteriota > Terriglobia > Bryobacterales > Bryobacteraceae > Palsa-89. The sequence continues at coordinate 1,271 of PMUN01000413.1, forward strand.
CACAATCCGAGCCGGGAATTTTGGATTTTACGGTTTCACGCGAGCCTCTACGAACGTGCCGAAAAGCCGGTGACTCTATCCGCTGTCCACGCGCCGATGGATTTATCAGCCGTTCCGTCAGGATCGTGGCGGCTTGGGACAGCGGACTCAGTCACGGGTTTTTCTAGCTCACTTCATTTTCTAGTTCACTTCATGGGACTAGGTCTTTGACCGATTTCGTTCTGAAAACCGGGCCGTCCCCTTGCCTAGGACCCCGTGAAAAAATCGGCGCAGGCACCGGACTCCCTCACAGGTCGCGGTTCGGTAACACTCTCTAAACATGAGGCATGTTTGAAGAACCGCAAGCGTAAGCGACCGGTCGTTTCAAGCGGTCAGAGACCTCGCGTGATGGCAAGCGCCACCAAGTTGCTGTTATTGGATAGTGCGAAACCCATGATTGTCTTGGTCTTGTTTAGCGCAAAGCGAATAGTCATACAGGTAGGACGCTCGAATCTGTTCGGAGCCGTTGCTCAGACAGTTAGCCTTGCTGATAGTACTCACACAACGCCCAGCGCCAGTCTAGGACTTACTGGTACGAAAGACATTCGAGGCCGAGTATGTTTCCGTTTGAAGATAGAAGTAACTTGATGGCCACTGGTGCAAAGCCTGAAGATGCTGCCAAGCGCTTCTATATTTGGAATGCGCCCGCCAAAACGTTCTCAATCCACCTAAGTCTGAACGTGGTTGAGAAGATGACCCGGGAACTGTTGCGCGCCGCCATTGAACATCCTCCACGGGACATCAGCGGAGTTCTGTTAGGCCATTCGCTACCGGAACCTCATCCGGCGACGGTAGTAGAGGAATTCGTGTTTGAAAGCGGACAGGCAATGAACGAAGGCTCCGCATCCACTGATGACGACGATGGCATTGCCGAGATGATTTGGAGACTGGTGCGAGAAGCCGAAAGCGGGCGCCATATCGTCGGATTTTTTCGATCACAGTGCGATGGCCCGTTGTCCCCAAACGACCTAGATTTGACGAACGCAAACCGTTTGAGCGGCGAGACGGATAACGTGCTGCTGTTGATTCGGCTTCTGCAATCGGGAGAAAGTGAAGCTGGATTCTTTTATTGGGAGGGCAGCAACACTCGATATCATGGTTCCACCACGCCGTTTCCGTTCGATGCCGCGCAACTACCTGCTGCGAGCCTGAGTGAACCTAGGCAATTTAGTCCCGGCTTGTTTGAACAATTCCGCCTACCTCAGGCGATTGGGGCTCACGCTGCCGGCGAGGCGTCTCTTTGGCTGCGGCTGCTCCCAACGTTCGCACTCTTCGGCCTGGTGACAGCTGGCATGCAGATGTTGTGGCCTTCCCAGACGGCGGAGGCCACCCAAACGGTGGAACTCGCTACCGCTGATGCATCCCCTTTGGGTTTGAAAGTAGCGGTGAAACCGCAGCAGCTAGAGATTCGCTGGAATCTGCACTCAACCCAGATTCTCGCGGCTGAAAAAGCGGTTGTAGCAATCACGGAGGGCGCCGTGACCGAAAAGATGCCCATCGATCGGCAAGAACTTCGCGATGGCTACATCGCGTACACGCCCAAGACGAATGACGTGTATATTCGTTTCGAGGTCAAAGGGGCAGACGGCAGCAGTATAACCGAGTCCGTCCGGGTTGTCGCGATACCCTGAGGGAGAAACCGCGGTTCTTAGAACAGAATGCCGCACCTGCTTATGCTCATAATCATGCCGTCTTAGATATGACGCTGTGAGGAGCGGCGCCAGGACTCGCGTTGTACAGTGGGCCAAAGTTCGTCGCGAGGTTGTACGAACTGGACGGAGACAGGAAGAAGAGCAAGACCGGTTGCATATCACCAATTCCGATACCGCTGCCACTGTTCGAGAACATCTGCGTCGAGACGGTTACGGTGATGCTTCCAATGCCCGCGATATCCATAGTCGTCCCAAAGAGGAGTTGATAAAGGAGCAGATGACATCGCTCGTGTTGCCGGGAAGCTTATCGTTATCGACGCGTCCGAAAAACCCGAACTCCCAAGTTTCCGGATCCCGTGCCGGAAAACGTGTACTGAATTGGTTCGCCGCAGCGGAAGGCGGCAATTTCCAAGACCCATTCCAGTTGAAAAAGCGCGATAAGTACTACGACGGCTGACGGATCATGATCACCGCAAAGGGATTTTGGGCCGAACTCTCCAAACGGATAGTGGGTCCTATCGGAACGGATAGTTGGGCAGGCGAAGAGCTCGCAGCCTCTGGGCGCAAACACGTTTCTTCGATGAAGGTATCTCATTGTATTTCTATCACTTCCGGGTGCTGATTGACGTGTATTCCGTGTGTCAATGCTGTTGGCGTAGCGATTGCAGGTTGCAATCATAATGACTGCAACGCGCGATGCCGAACATCGTGAGTACGAGCGGTTACCCCTGCATTTGCCTTTGCAATTCACGCGGGAAGGCCGTTCGGAGCTAGTCGAATGCGTCACCGAGAGTATTAGCGGCGCCGAAGTTTGTTTTGTCTCTCCGGAGCTTCTTCAGCTTGGCGAGCGAATGAATGTCTATGTACTCCTGCCAACCGCGATACCTGGCAACGGGTTCAAGATACATTTGAAATGTCTTGTGCATGTCGAGCGCGTTGATTCGGCCTGGTCGCTGTCCGGCTTCCGGATTGGTTGCCGAATCAGGGACTATACGATACTGTTTGGAAACACAGATCCCAGTAAGGATTCAGAGTCCTAGTGTAGTGCGTCACGCAGAATGACGATTATGCCAATCTTCGGGAATTCGGACGCACTACACCAGAATCGCGCTCATCAATAGAGTCTTTCTGGGCATGCCTCAAGCCGGCAATTCAGCGGCCGCAGGCTCCGACATTGCCCGCGCGCTGGTGTCAGCTGACGTCTTTCTCCTTCTGGCGTAGTATTGGCGGCTCATGCTAAACTCTGTTTCCGGTAATGTTCAGCCGCCACTATAGAAAAGTAAAGGCCATCTTTGGCCTCACCGATTCCCTCCTTACCTCGCTGGCCTTTGTGGCGGCCTATCAGACCCGCTCCCAGCTGAATTCCCAACAGCCGTTTCACTGGGTTTTTTACATTGACTTCCGGGTTGCCGTCCTCCTTCTGTTGGTTTCTCTCGTCGCCTGGCTGGCCCTCGGTTACTGGTTCAATATCTATGAAAAGCTCGACTCCGCACACCCGCCCGTTGTTTTGCGCGATACTTTTCGGCAGTGCTTTTTAGGCGTCATTTGTCTGGTGGTGGCGGAGTATTTGTTGCGCCTCGACCTCAGCCGCGTTTTTGTCGCACTATTCGGCATCTACGCGTGGATTCTGTTGTGCCTTTTCCGCATAAACGCCGCGCGCGTGATCGGCGCTGTGCGGAAGCAATTTGGAACAGCACACTTCGTTATGGTGGTGGGATCGAACCAGCGAGCGCGCCATTTAGGGGAAGCTCTCGAGCGATCGTCGGATTATAGCATTCGCTTGGTGGGGTTCTTGGACGAAGAGCCAGGCCAAGTCCACCTGTCGCGAACCTACGAACAGTATCCGCTTTCCGGCCTGCCCGAACTGCTGCGGGCGCAGGTGATCGACGAGATTATTTTTGCCGTGGACAGCCAGCGGTTGCTTGGACTGGAAGATGTTTTCCTGCTTTGCGACGAGGAGGGCGTACGCACGCGCGTAGCGGTGGATTTCTTCCCGCATGTGAACAGCGAGGTCTATCTCGACTCGCTAGGGAACTTTCCGCTGCTGACGTTTTCGGCGGCGCCTCACGATGAAATCCGGCTGCTGGCCAAACGCATCACTGATGTGGTCTTGGCTGGGGCAGCACTGGTCTTGCTGTTGCCGTTCATGCTCCTCATCATGTTGCTGATCCGGCTCACCTCACCTGGTCCGGCGATTTTCCGTCAACAACGCTGTGGTCTGAACGGCCGGCGTTTCACGTTCTACAAGTTCCGGTCAATGAGGGACAATGCCGAGGAACTCAAGGCATCGCTCCTGATTCTGAACGACAAATCGACGGCATTTAAGATCGCCAATGACCCGCGTATGACGCCCGTAGGCCGGTTCCTTCGCAAGTTCTCGATCGATGAGTGGCCGCAATTTTGGAACGTAGTCAAGGGCGAAATGTCGCTGGTGGGTCCGCGCCCGGCTGTGCCTGAAGAAGTTGAACGTTACCAGCGCTGGCAGCGCAGGCGGCTCCGAATGCGTCCCGGACTCACTTGTCTGTGGATATTGGCAGGCCGCGATGCGCTGGATTTCGAAACCTGGATGAAGATGGATATGCAATACATCGATAACTGGTCTTTGGCGTTAGACTGGAAAATCATCCTGGGTACGATTCCTCGCATGCTTACAGGCAAGGGAGCGCACTGAAGCGAGTACTTTCAGAAGATCGGGTTCTTCGCGAGGTACTCTCAGGTCTTCGGAAGCAATAATGTGCAAGAAATTCAATGTGGAAGCGCGCCACGTGCTTGGGGTGCATGTGTTCACGGGTTCAAAATCCCGCCCGCCGGACCAAAGTACCTGAAACATTTACACTCCCCTATTTGGGCGAGAGCCTGCGGAGTGAGCGCTTCCCAACAAAGCTCCGAAGGACGATGCAACTTCAGTGACGGGTGGTGCTGGCTAGCGCCAGCAGGCCAGACAGCAGTCAGGCCGACAGCTGCCTACAAAGCCCTGCAGGATGCTCGTATAGTGACAGTCCGTGGCCTGGAGAATGGAAGTGAGCCGACTGTCACTAAAGTGCCACTATAACCCCGTCAAATCGCGTGAAAAGCCGTGAAATCAGGTGAAGCTAGAAACGACTGCAAGCGTTTGGCTGGCAAGAGGTTATGGTTTATTTTCTTGTACTTGCTTAAGACCGCTGATCGGTTTAGCAAACCGCTGCTTTCGACCACTCAGCCACCTCTCCGGCGCTTCGTTGGCGGGTCTCAACCGGATGGTTGCCCAGGCGCTTACTTCTTCACAAAAACTACCAGATATTGCGTCTTCGGAATCAACTCTTTCTTCGAAGTCATGCGGAATCCGTTAGCTTCCACTTCGCTGATCACGTCGTCTTCATCCAGCCGGATGTGCTCCATGGCGCGGCCGCCCGGCATCGCGTCCGGACGCTTGTAGTAATCCACAATCACCAGGCGCCCGTCCGAAAGCAGGCTGTCGCGGATGTGCCCCAACATTGCTTCGGGATAATCGAAATGATGGTAGGTATCCAGCACCAGCACAGCCTCCACTGTATCGGCGGGAAGCTTCGGATCATGTTCCACGCCCAGCACGAACTTCACGTTGATCAGACCCAGCACCTGGGCCCGCCCCTTGGCTTTGTCGAGAAAGTCATTGGCAATGTCTTCCGCGATTACCTGTCCCTTCTCGCCCACCACGTGGCTCAAGAAGGGCAGCATGAATCCAACCCCCGTGCCGACGTCCGCCACCACATTCCCGGGTTTCAGCGCGAGTGCGTCCAGGATGTCGCGGGGCTTCTGGTTAACGTCGCGATTCGGATCCGCTAGACCCCGGGCCACGCTCTCGCGCCCTTCCTTGGTCTTATAACCTTCGTTGGCTTTCTCTGCCGCCTGCGGGAACGCGGCGGCGCAAAACAACAAAAAGCAAGCAAAACGTTTCACAATGATTTCTCCATAGGCATGGCGAGCGGAGGCTCCACCAGAAATTCGTGCGCGGACATTTCAGCTAGAGCCTCGCGAATGGATAGTTCCGAGGTCGGCTCCACGGTGATGACGAACGGCAGGTCGCGCCAGTTCTCGGCCGGGATCTGCAGCACTGCGTCCAGGCTGATCCCTTTGTCCGCGAGTACGCCCGCCAGTTTGGCGATGATCCCCGGCCGGTCTTCCACGCGGAATCGCAGATAGTAGGCCGAATGTTGCAGCGTCACTGGAATAGGCTTATATTCTCCCAGACGTTCGTGCGCAAACGGTGAGACGCGTTCCGGGCTTCCGGAGCGGATCTCGCGCGCCACACGCATCAGGTCGCTCACCACGGCCACGCCGGTGGGCGAGGGTCCGGCGCCGCGGCCATAGTAAAACGTATCTTCGCCATACTTGCCACGCACCCACACCGCATTGTAAGCGCCGTGGACTCCGGCCAATATTGTCGACTGCGGAACAAGTGCCGGACGCACTGATAGGATCAGCCCGTTGGGCGTCTGGCGCGCGGAGCAAAGCAGCCGGATGGTGTGATTCAACTGATGCGCGTACTGGAAATCCACCGGCAGAATCCGCCGGATGCCTTCGGTATAAATGTCGGATGGTGTGATCTTCTCACCAAACGCGAGCGCCGCGAGGATTGCGAGCTTCGAGCGCGCGTCGAAACCATCCACGTCAGCGCTGGGATCGGCCTCGGCGTAGCCCAGACGCTGGGCTTCCTGGAGCGAATGGTCGAATGAAACGCCGCGCTTTTCGATCTCGGTGAGGATATAGTTGCTGGTCCCGTTCAGAATTCCGTACAGCGTGGTCACGCGATCGCCCGAAATCCCCTCGCGCAACACGCTGTGGATCGGGATGCCCCCAGCGACACTGGCCTCCATCGCAAGGTTGATGCCGGCCGCGATAGCGCGATCCCAAATTTCAGCTCCGCACAGCGCCATTAATTCCTTGTTGGCGGTGACCACGGACTTTCTGTTCCGGATGGCGCCATCGATGATCTCGCGCGCGACCCCAGTTCCACCCACCAGTTCCGCCACAATATCCACTTCCGGATGCTGTACCACTTCCTGCCAATCGGGTGTCTGCAGAACGGAGTCCAGCCCGGCGGGTAGTTTCTTAGTGTGAATCGAACGGCTGCACAGCGCCTTCACGCGCAGGTGAAAACCGAGCTTGAGCGCGATCTGGCCGGCATTTTCTGTAAGGATACCGAGCGTACCCATCCCCACGTTGCCCAGCCCGATGATGCCAACGTTCACCTCCTGCATATGAGGCTATTATCGCAGCATGAGTTAGTAGTGATAGCGGGCTTGAACAAAATCGATTCGCGCGGCACTTACTCTGTAAACTAATCGGTGCTCTTGGCTGATGCGCCTGGACCATGCCCCGGCGAGCTCATACTTGAGCGGCTCTGGCTTGCCGATGCCGTGGAGAGGATCTCTCAGGACGTCCTCGATGAGGTACAGAATCCGTAAAGCTGTAGCGCGGTCCGTTTCCACCCACCAGCGCAGGTCTTCTCGAAACTCTCGATGGAAGACCGCCTCTCGTTCACCCTTCAGAAGATAGCCCCATCTCCCGCCGTAGTTTTTCGATGGACTCGGGCTTGCCCTTCCGGCCCTTGGCGCGCCCCAACGCGGTGAGAAGCCGCCGCGCGTTCTTCGGGGAACGAAGCAAATGCGCGGTCTCCATCAGCCCGGCCAGTTCATCCGCGGGAACTAGAGCCACGTCGCGCGCGCCACGCCTCCGGACAATGATGACTTCCCGGTCGTCCACCACTTGGTCGAGAACCGACGCAAGTTTGTCGCGCAGATGGGTATAGGTTGTTTCAACGGCCACAAGTACATTGTACAGGTTTCCTGTACGCTTAGTACCCTTAGACAAATCATGCCGCGGCTGCCGCCGTCTCCTGCCTCGTCCTCGACGCCAGCCATAACCACCCCAGCGAAATCACCGCGAAGATTCCGATCGAGACAAGGATCCGCGCATCGCGCACTCCACCGAACCACGTTCCCGCAGCCAGCACACCTAAAGCGGTCGCGGTCAAACGCACGGCTTCCAGCATTATGAATTCCCGCCGGCTCTCCAGGACGCCGCCCAGGCACACCAGGCTCACCAGGATAAACAGGAAATACACGACGTTCCAACCTGTGGATTCCTTCGGCAGCAGCGCGAGAAAATGGCTGTTCGCAGCCAGAAGTGCGACGAACTGCACGAAACCGTACAGGCTGAGCGAAACGCTGACCGGCGGATCGTACTTGACGAAGTCGCGTCGTGGATCGTAGGCCGGTTTCGGAAAACGCGCCGCCACGTCCGCCGGGCGCCAACCCGGATGCGCAAACCACACCTTCACCTTGTCCATCCAGGATTCGGCATGCCAGCAATCCTTCGCCATGGCCCAGTAATAATGCAGATTGGCCCACACCGGATTCCAGCTCTTGAGCTGGCCGCGGATGCCGTAGAGGCAAGGCTCTTCGTCAAGCTCCTCCTGAAAACTCCCGAACAGGTGATCCCAAATCAGAAATACGCCGACGTAGTTCTTGTCGAGATAAACATCGTTCTGCGCGTGATGGACGCGGTGGTTCGAAGGCGTTTGAATCCATCGATCCAGAAGTCCCAGCCGGCCAATCATCTGCGTGTGCGGCCAGAATTGATAGAAGAGCTGAACCACACCGGCCATCAGGTAAACCACCAGCGGCACACCCGCCAGCGCCATGGGCAGATAAAAAATCCAACTGGTGAATGCACCTGTGCCCGTCTGGCGTAGCGCCGTCGTCAAATTGAACTCTTCGCTTTGGTGATGGACCACGTGCGAGGCCCAGAACAGACCTACCTTGTGGCCCCAACGGTGGTTCCAGTAATAGCAAAGATCATAGAAGACGAACGCGACGATCCACACACCCCAGTTGCCGGCGGGAAGACGCACCGGCGCCCAGTGCAGGTAGATCCACTCATAAAAGAAAATTCCGAGGAAGCCGAAAAACACGCGCACGCCCGTGCTGACGATGCCGCAGCTCAGGCTGTTGATGGAATCGGCCAGGTTATAGCAGCGGGTGTGACGCGCCCGGTCGACAATCAGCTCCAGCGCGATCAGAAACAGAAAGACCGGGACTGCCAGCGCCACGGCCTTTCCATAAAGATTGTCCATACCGGAATTACTGCTTGTGCGATTCCTTGAAGATCGCCGATACCGCGCCCTGCGGATCCGCCATCACGGCCATTCTTCCGACACCCTCAATGCTCATCGGAGGAACATAAAAATTCGCGCCGAGCTCTTTGGCTTTCGCAGCCGAAGCATCCACGTCGGCAACATAAAAGTAGATCAGCCAATGCGGCGGGGAATTTGGATCACGAACATGCGCCGGCGGAATGCCGCCGATGAAGCGGTCTCCATTCTTGATGTGCAGGTAGCCGCTCGGATCCTTTTCTCCGGGCGAGATTTCCCAGCCGAATAGGTCCGAATAAAATTTCTGCGCTCGCCCAGGGTCGCCCGTGCTCAAATCCGCCCAACATAGCGCGCCCGGTTCGCCGGTAATGCCGATCCCGGCGTTCCGCTTGGCCTGCCACACGATGAACACGGCGCCAGTAGGATCTTCGAGAACGGCCATTCTGCCAGCATCGAACACGTCGAAAGCCGGCGCCAGCACCTTGGCGCCCAGCGACGCAGCTTTGCCGGCGGCCGCGTCCGCATTCTCCACAGCGATGTACAGATTCCAATGCGGCGGAACCCCCTGCTCCTGGGCGCCCATCGTATAGCCCGCCGCGCAGTCGCGAGCCTGCAGCCGGAATATCGTATAAAAACTGTCCGGTCCCATAGGCATATCGTTCACTACCCATCCGAAAAGGGAGCTGTAGAAACTCTTCGCGGCATTTTGGTCGGTGGTCGCGAGTTCGATCCAGCAAAAGTCGCCAGGGGCGTGTTTGTCGACGTGGGCCATGAAGGGATTATAAATCAGTGTGGGGCGGCGCCATGCGCTGCCTGGGGCTGGAATATCATAAAAACGGTACCACCATGCGTCTCTCAAATCTGCTTCCCCTGGCGCTGGCATTAGCGATGTCCGCGCAAGTTCCTTCGAATCCTCCGCCGCATATGCCGCGCGCCACGGATCCCGATGAAGACGTCCGCATGCCCAACGGCAAGCTGCAGAAGGACGAGATCCTCAAGGCCGACTTCCAGAAATCGCTCGACGACGCCCGGGAGCTTTCAAAACTCGCCGACCAATTGAAGGCCGATCTGGAGAAGAACGACCGCTATGTCCTCTCCATCCCCACTCTCAAGAAGACCGAAGATATCGAAAAGCTTGCCAAACGAATCCACGACCGGATGAAGCACTATTGATGTGTTACGCTGGAGCGTTTGAAGATGCCCGCCACTCGCGACAAAGCCCAATTGATGAGCGCCTCTGAGATTGACCGGACGCTGGTCCGCCTGGCGCATGAGATTTTGGAAAAGACCGATGATCTGAACCGCCTGGCATTCATCGGTATTCGCCGCCGTGGCGTGCCGCTAGCTCTGCGGCTGGCGGAGAAGATCAAGAACCTCGAAAAACTGGTGGTCCCGGTCGGTATCCTGGACATCAACCTGTATCGCGACGATCTTTCCACGGTATCCGAAAAGCCCGTCCACGCTGCCACCGAAATCAATTTCCCGATCACGGGCAAAGACGTCATCCTGACGGACGACGTCCTCTACACTGGGCGAACCATTCGTGCCGCCCTGGATGCATTATTCGATCAAGGACGCCCGGCGCGTGTGCAATTGCTGGTGCTGATCGACCGTGGTTGGCGCGAGCTGCCCATTGAGGCCCGCTACGTCGGCCGCATGGTGCAGACCAGTACCAATGAGATCATCGAAGTTAAGTTCCAGGAAGTGGATCAGATGGAAAAGGTATTGTTGGTGGAAAAGGTATAGCCGCGATGCCCGGTGGATTGCTGGGAATCGAATCGCTCGATCGGGTCGAGATTGAAACCATACTCGACCGGGCCAAGAATTTTCAACCGCGGCAATCCCAGAACCAGCGCGACGTGCTGCGCGGGCGCATGATCGTGAATCTGTTCTTCGAAGCCTCTACACGCACCCGCACCAGCTTCGAGATCGCCGCCAAACGGCTGGGCGCGGATGCCATCTCCATCACCGCTTCCGGTTCCAGCGTGGACAAAGGCGAATCGCTGGTGGACACCTTGAATACGCTGGGCGCGATGCACCCCGACGCCATCGTGATGCGTCATTCGGCCTCCGGCGCACCGCATTTCCTGGCACGCCACTTGCCCACACCGATCATCAACGCCGGCGACGGCACGCACGAACATCCCACTCAAGCATTGTTGGACGCGCGCACTATTCTGGATCGGCGGCCAACTTTGGAAGGCCTGCGCGTGGCCATCATCGGTGACATCGCGCACAGCCGCGTAGCCCGCTCCAACATGTACCTGTTGTCGAAGTTCGGGGCGGATATCGTTTTGTGCGGACCGGCCTCGCTTTTACCCGTCGAGCTCCAGCAAATCGCCTCCGGCGTGACCCTCACTCATGACATTAAGGAGGCTCTTCGCGACGCCGACGTCATCATGATGCTGCGTGTACAGCTCGAGCGCCAGCATGAGTCGGCGTTTTCCTCAGGCGAATATTTCCGGTTTTACGGATTGGGACTCGAACATATGTCGCTCGCGAGCCCCCATGCCATCGTGATGCATCCGGGTCCCATCAATCGCGGCCGCGAGATCTCGTCCGAGGTAGCGGACTCGCAGCGCTCCGTGATTCTGAACCAGGTGGAGAATGGCATCGCCGTGCGGATGGCCGTGCTGGAACGGGTGCTGAGTAATTGAATCCATGCGCAAGCTAATCATCCGCAACGGCCGCGTGATCGACCCCGCCACGCGCCTGGACGCCATTCGCGACGTTCTGATCGAAAACGGCAAGATCGCCGGCATCGGAGAAAAGCTGCACGTCACAGGCGCTGAAAAATTCGACGCCACTGGTCTCATCGTCGCGCCGGGTTTCATCGACATGCACGTGCACCTGCGGGAGCCGGGCTTTGAGTACGCGGAAACTATCGAATCCGGCTCCAAGGCTGCGGCGGCCGGCGGCTTCACATCCATTTGCTGCATGCCGAACACGTCGCCCATCAATGACAACGCCACCGTAACCAGCTACATCATCGAGCGCGCCGAAAGGCATGCCATCGTGAACGTGTTTCCTGTCGGCGCCATTACTAAGAACAGCGCGGGCGAGGAACTGGCGGCCATCGGTTCCATGGTCCAGGCCGGCATCGTGGCCATTTCAGACGACGGACGCCCGGTGATGAACGCTCGCGTAATGCGGCGCGCCATGGAGACCGCGCGATCCTTCGGAATTCCCGTGATCGACCACTGCGAAGACCTGCATCTGAGCGCGGGCGGCGATATGCACGAGGGAGTGGAAAGCGTGCGCCTGGGGCTGCGCGGAATTCCAGCCGCGTCCGAAGATGTGATGGTGGCGCGCGATATATTGCTGGCCCAGCTCACCGGCGCGCGCTTTCATGTCGCTCACATCTCGTCGCGGCATTCTGTAGAAATGGTGGCCTTCGCGAAAAGCCGCGGACTTTCTGTGACCTCCGAGGCCACGCCGCACCATTTCGCGCTGACCGACGGCAAAATGCCTCCCTACGACAGCAATTACAAAATGAAACCGCCGCTGCGCTCGGATTGCGACGTGGGAAGCGTGACCAACGGCATTATCTCCGGAGCCATCGACGCCATCGCCACCGATCACGCTCCGCATCCGGGCAGCGAGAAAATGCAGGAGTTCGAAAAATGCCCGTTCGGCGTCATTGGCCTCGAAACCGCCATCGGGCTGGCGCTCGAAAAGCTGGTGCATCCCGGAAAGATTTCGCTCGCGCGCATGGTGGAACTATTCACCACCGGTCCAGCCCGGGTGTTGAATCTCAATCGCGGAAATCTGGCCTCAGGCGCTCACGGCGATATCACCATTCTCGACACGGAACGCGCCTGGACCTACGACGTAAACAAGTCCGCTTCGAAGAGCCGCAACTCACCGTTCGATGGCCACACCTTCCGCGGAGGCCCGGTGGCCACCATTGTCAACGGGCGCATCGTATGGACCGCGGAGCGTCAGGACGCCGACGCGGCCACTGCCAAGTAGAGTACAGTTACTAGAGACTTGGCTAATCCCTACCGCAATCGCCTCACCGACAGCGGCCAGAAACGTTTTGGCTGCCTATCCATTGTTGTTGTCCTCGCCGTGCTGTTCTTCACAGCGCGTCTTTTCTGCTCCTGGACCATCGATTATCAATGGTGGAAGGAGATGGGCCAGCTCCCCACTTGGTTCAGCATGCTGGCCTACGGCTTCATTCCGACGGCCGCGGGGACGCTCCTCGGTTTTGTTGTTTTCTGGATCGCGCATGCGCGCGCGCTGAAACATGCCGGAACCGGGCTCGGTGACCACCCGCTCTACGCCAAGCTTTCCACGCTGGTCATCTTCTTCCTGGCATTGCTGGTGTCTCTTGCCAGCATGGACACCTGGACCGTGGTTCGCTATTTCGGCGGTAAGGACCTGGGTGGCGCGGCAACCGCTTGGCACGATCCCGCCTTCGGAAATCCGCTGTCGTTTTATCTGTTCAAGGTTCCCTTCTATTCCGACTTGCTCACCTTGGCCATTAGCATGGTGGTCGTCGCGGCTCTCATCTATTGGGTGATGGGGCGCGTGTGGCAACTTCGCGCCAACGTGCCGGATTGGAGCAACGTCCAGGATATCAATCTCAACCAGCTCGGCCTAGCCGGCAGCTTCGACTCGAGTTACTTCCGTAGCTTGGGCGCCGTATTTCTACTGGCCCTCGCAGTGCGCTTTTTCTTGAGCCGTTACAGCATGCTGCTGGATGAGCACGGAAGCTTCATGGTGGGCGTCGATTACGTCGATCAAAACATCGCTATTCCGCTGGTGTGGTTTCTTATCGTAAGCTGCGTCCTTTCGGCCGTTGCCCTGCTCGCCAATAAGTGGCGGCTGGCATTGTTGGTAGTGCTGGCGTTCATTTTGCGCAACGTGATTCCTCCCATCGTAACGGCTACATATGTGAGACCCAGCGAAATCACCCTCGAGCGCCCGTTCATCATGCGTCACATTGCGGCCACCCGCTCCGCCTACGGTATCGACCAGCGCACCGACGAGATCGATTTCCAGGCCCAACCGGAACAGCGTATTGATCTGGCCAAACACAAACCGCTGCTCGATAACGTACGCCTGTGGGATTGGCACGCGTTTCACGACACGCTGCCTCAGTTGCAGCCCTATCGGCTTTATACCTATTCGCAAACCGACGTGGATCGATACACCATCGAAGGCCAAATGCGGCAGGTGCTGATCTCGCCGCGCGAGCTCGATCTCACGCAACTGAGCAACGGCTGGATCAATACGCACTTCATTTACACCCACGGCTACGGGATTGTGATGGCCGAGGCCAATCAGGTTTCACCCAACGGCCTGCCCGTGCTCGCCATCAAAGACACGCCGCCCGAAATCACCCTGCCCGGTTTGAAGTTGAACAAGCCCGAGCTTTATTACGGAGAAAACGTCCACGATCCGGTGTTCGTTCGAACTGCCCAGCCTGAGTTCAACTATCCCGCCGGCGAACACAATGTGGAGAACCGTTACGACGGCCTAGGCGGATTCCCGATTTCTTCCCTGCTGTTGCGTCTTGCGGCAGCAGTTTCAAACGGCGATTGGAACGTACTGCTCACGAGTTACCTCACTCCCGAAAGCCGCATGATGATCCGTCGCAATGTGCGCCAGCGCTTGGACACACTGGCGGATTTCCTGGCGTGGGACGTGGATCCCTACCTGGTTTTGACCAAGGACGGCCGCTTGGTCTGGATCGTGGACGGCTATATGACATCGCGCGTGCATCCATACTCGCGCGAGATTGGTCTCGAAGGCATCGGGACGTTCAATTACATCCGCAATTCCGTGAAGGCCACTGTGGATGCATACAACGGCACCATTCACTTGTACGTGTTCGATCCCGAAGATCCCTTGCTTCAGGCCTACCGGAATCTTTTCCCGGCGCTGTTTGAGCCAGCTTCCGCCATGCCGGCGGACCTGCGCGCGCATGTCCGGTACCCAGAGACAATTTTCGCCGCGCAGTCGGAAATCTATCGGCTGTTCCACATGCGCGATCCGGACACGTTTTACAACAAGTCCGATGCGTGGGACATCGCCAAATTCACGGGTGAGCAGAACGGCCAACCCGCACCCGTTGTCCCCAGTTACGTGGTGGCAACTTTGCCCGGCGAGACGAAGCCCGAATTTCTGCTGATGATCCCGTTTACGCCACGCAACCGCGACAATCTCATCGGACTCATGATGGCGCGCTGCGATGGCGAGCACTTGGGTGAGAAGGTGGTGCTGTTGCTATCGAAGCAAGAGATCATTTACGGGCCTATGCAAGTGGAAGCGCGCATCAACCAGGATCAGAATATCTCGAAGGATCTGACACTATGGAATCAGCAAGGCTCGCAGGTGTTGCGCGGCCAGATGCTGGTTCTGCCCATTGAACATACGTTCTTATACGTAGAGCCCATCTATCTGCAAGCGTCGCAAGCCAAGATGCCGCAATTGAAAAAGGTCGCACTGGCGATGGGCAACACGCTAGTCTACGCCGACACGTATCAGCAGGCGTTGGAACAACTAGCGGGCCAAAATTTCCCCGTGCCCGAGGCTGCCGCGCAAGCACCAACTCCCGCTACTCCAGGAAGGGCAAACCCAACTCCCGTGCCGGCGTCCGATTCACGCATCACGGAGATCCGCCGCCATCTGCAACGCTATCGGGAGCTGGTATCGCAAGGCAAGCTATCGGAAGCGGGCAAGGAACTGGAAGCGATTCAAGCGCTAGTGGGGCAGTAGGACTGGAATTCAGGAATCCAAGAAGTCGAGGAAGCCGAGGAAGAAGGTACCGCCTTCGGCGCTTCACTTTCTGATTTCTTTTTTGGAGCACCACCTAATCCCCGATCCTGCGTTCTCGCGGCGAGTCAGCCGCTGCATCACGGTTGTTTCAGTATCCGGCAACAGCAACGGAGGCCAAATCCAAAAAATGAAGCGCCGCAAGGCGATACCTTCTTCCTCGGCTTCCTCGGCTTCTTGAATTCCTGAATTCCCAGAAGCCTACTTCGCCAATAAAAATGGCTCCCTCGTGGCAACAAACTCCACCGGCACTTCACTCACGAACGTTTTCAACCACTCCGCGCAGTATTCCATTCCCGGCTGCTCACTCGGAATGTGCCCCAGCAAAATGAGTGCCTTCTTCTTGCCTTCCGACACCGCGTCAGTAACGTACTCAATCGTCTCCCACTCCGGCACTTCTCCAATCGCCAGAACTTCCACATCGTCGCGCTGAAGCAACTTTCGGTGACGTTCGGGGCCGGACGCGCCCGGCGCTAGCCCAACCTTCGTGATCTTCATGTCGGGATTGGCGACAAAGCGAAGCACATGGATCCCCAGGCGCTTCTTCATCTGTTCCGCCAGTTGCGCCACCGTCATCTCCGGCACCACAAATACGCTCGGATCCGTCGGGTTCTGAAACTTCTGCCATTCCAGCGCTCGAACCACGCCGAACATGATTCCATCCGGCTTCATCAGATGCCAGTGATCGTGAAATCGCCACACCACCAGATTGTGCTCTTTGATAAAGCGCTCTTTCTCCTCCCACACCGGATCGTGCTCTTTCTCGAACGCTTCCGTGCGGTCCAAATGACTGTAGAAAGTCGGCTCGTGCGTGATGATCAGGTTTTTGCCCGCAGCGGCTGAACGAACCAGCACGTCATAAGTCGCCATCATCGTGGTTGCGATGCCAGTCACGCGCGTTTCGGGATCGCCCGCCTTGAAAGTGTCCACCGTTTCCTTGTGCCAGGGCATACCCACATGCGCTTGAATGCGCTCAATCACCAGCCGGGCCGTCAATGCGCCACCGCCGCTTTGCTGACCACATAGAACCGCTCCAGCCGCGAGCGAGAGTAGAATCATCCGAAGTTTCATCTCATCCATGCTACGACGTAATCACAGCGGATGTTACCCTTGAATCAGATGGCCCTTTCCGATTCCATCTTCGGCCAGAAGTTTGGCATCACGGAGCACGATCTCGAATCGTATCTTTCCGAAGCTCTCGCAGCCGGCGGCGATTACGCCGATCTCTACTTTGAATACCTGGCCACCAGCAACCTGAGCATCGACGAATCCATCGTCAAGAGCGCGGTGCAAGGCGTTTCGCTAGGCGTCGGCGTGCGCGTCATCGCCGGGGAACGCACAGGCTACGCCTATAGTGGCGATCTCAGCCCCGATAAGATTCGTCATGCCGCACGCGTGGCCGCCTGCATCGCCAAGGGTCCCAGTCAAATAGAAAAAACAGGATTCGACGAATCGCACAAGCGCAATCTCTACCCGTTGCTGACCGCTCCCCATGAAACCAGCCTCGCGGAACGTGTCGACCTGGTAAAACGCGCCGATCGTGCCGCGCGCGCCTACGACAAGCGCGTGTTTCATGCGCAGGCCAGCTACATCGATAGCCTCCGCTATGTATTAGTGGCCACTTCAGACGGCGTCCTCAGCTTCGATCGCCAACCGCTGGCGCGTCTCGGAGTGAGCGTGCTCGCGCGCGATGGCGATGGCAGCCCGCAACGTGGTTACGCGGGCGGCGGCGGACGCGTGGCGCTCGATTTCTTCCTGAATGAAAAGACGCCCGAGCATTTCGCACAGGAAGCCGCACGCCAGGCCATCGTGCAACTGGATGCCGTTTCCGCGCCTGCCGGAGAAATGACCGTGGTGTTGGGCCCGGGATGGCCCGGCATTCTTTTGCATGAAGCCGTCGGACATGGCCTGGAAGCCGATTTCAATCGCAAGAAAGTTTCCGCCTTCAGCGACCGCATCGGCCAACAGGTGGCCAGCCCGCTCGTGACCGTCATCGACGATGGAACCATCCGCAATCGCCGAGGATCGCTCAATGTGGACGACGAAGGCGTGCCCACTGAACGAAATCTGCTCATCGAAAATGGCGTACTGCGCGGCTACCTTTTCGACAAGCTATCCAGCCGCCTGCTGCGCTCGGGAACCACCGGCAACGGCCGCCGCGAAAGCTATCAGCATATTCCCATGCCCCGCATGACCAACACGTTCATGCTGGCCGGCGATAGCGACCCCGGCGATATCGTTCGCTCCGTGCCTCGTGGCCTTTACTGCGCCAGTTTCGGCGGCGGCCAGGTGGATATCACCAGCGGAAATTTCGTGTTCAGCGCCTCGGAAAGTTACCTGATCGAAGATGGAAAAATCACGCGTCCCGTGCGTGGCGCAACTTTGACCGGCAATGGACCGGAAGCGCTGAAATACGTCAGCATGGTGGGCAACGATCTTCAACTCGATGAAGGCGTTGGCATCTGCGGCAAGGAAGGCCAAAGCGTTCCAGTCGGTGTTGGGATTCCCACCATCAAACTGGACCGCATGACCGTGGGCGGCACCGCAGGATGATCGATCCGGAACTTGCTACCGAGACCATCCGCCTGGCTCTCGATCGCGGCGCGACCGATGCCGAGTGCACGCTGGCTGAAGGCGAAGAATTCTCCGCATTAGTCCGCATGCGATCGCTTGAGACGCTGAAGGACGCAGGCTCCCGCGCCGCCGGATTGCGAGTGCTGGTGGGCCAGCGCGTGGGCTCCTCATACACTTCCGATCTTTCCGCTGAAGGCATCCGCAAGCTGGTGGATTCGGCCATTGAACTTGCAGCCATCTCCAGCGAAGATCCGCATGCCGGCCTGCCGGACCCCTCCGAACTCGGCAAGCTCACCGGCGACCTGCAGCTTTTCTCGGCTGACGTAAACACCCTCGATACCGGCTATCGAATAGAACAGGCGCGGCAGACCGAAGAAGCCGCATTCGCCACCGATCCGCGCATCACCAACTCCGAAGGCGCCTCATTCAGCGCCTACTCGGGCGAGCGATTGTTCGCGAATTCGCGCGGGTTTCTCGGCTCCTACCGGACCAGCAGTTGCTCGCTCAGCGCCACGCCCGTGGCGCGCGAAGGCGAGTTCATGGAGCGCGACTATTGGTATTCCTCTGCGCGAAGCTACTCCCGGATCGAAAGTCCCGCCCACATCGGCCGGCGCGCGGCCGAGCGAACCGTTCGCCGCCTGGGCGCGCGCAAAGTGGCAACTCAGAAAGTGCCTGTGATTTTCGATCCGCAAACCGCCCGCTCTCTTCTCGGCAATATTTTCGATGCAGTGGAAGGCGATGCCATCTATCGCCAGGCGTCCTTCCTCGCCGGAAAATTGGGCGAGCGCGTGGCATCGGAAAACGTCACCATCATCGACGACGGAACCCTTCCCGGCCTTTTCGGCACATCACCGTTCGATGACGAAGGCGTTCCCTCGCGCCGCACCGTGGTGATCGATCGCGGAGTGCTGCGCAGCTATCTGCTCAATACCTATACTGCCCTCAAACTCGCCATGAAAACCACCGGCAATGCGGCGCGCGGCATCACCGGCAATACCGGAGTCGGTCACGGCAATCTATTCCTTGAAAAAGGCGAGCGCTCGCCGGACGAATTGGTCCGTGGCATCCGCAAAGGATTGTACGTCACAGAGTTGATAGGCTCCGGCGTCAACATCGTCACCGGCGATTATTCGCGCGGCGCCGCCGGCCAGTGGATTGAGAACGGCGAATTCGCATATCCTGTATCCGAGATCACCATTGCGTCTACCTTGCGGCGGATGCTCATGGACATCGAGTCTCCGGGTTCCGACCTGGAGTTTCGAAGTTCCGTCGCGTCGCCGACTTTAGTGATCCGGGAGATGACCATCAGTGGCCAGTAAGACCATCATCTACACGGCCGCGGTGCTGCTTTTTCTCGGCGGCATTGGGGCTTGGTTTGTCCTTCGTAATTCGGCGTCAAACAACTCGTCTCCTGCACTCACGGCCGACGCGAAGGCCTACGTTCGGAACCTGAAGCTCAGCGAGGTCTCCATGAAGGCCACCGAAAGCTACGTCGGGCAGACGGTGACCGAGATTGAAGGAAATATTACCAACGCCGGCGATCGCATCGCGCAGCACGTGGACGTGTACTGCATCTTCTACAACGTCTACGGCGAGGTTGTGATTCGCGAGCGCGTACCCATTATCATCACGCCGCTCAAACCGGGTGAGACGCGCGCGTTCCGCCTGCCTTTCGACGATATCCCGGAGGGCTGGAACCACCAGATGCCGCAACTGGTGATCGCGCAGATCCAATTCGGCTGATGGCTCGCATCCTGGTGGTGGAAGATGATCCCGATCAACTGGAAATGCGCAAGCTCATTCTGGAACAGGCCGGCCATGAAATAGTCACCGCGCAAAATGCCGCCGAGGCGATCGAGCGCCTGCCCGGCTCCCAACTAGTGGTGATGGATCTCCGGCTGCCCACACTGGAAGACGGCCAGCGGCTGATCCAGGCCGCCTCCGGTTCAGCCAGAATTATCGTGCTCTCAGGAGACGCCGAGACCCCTCTGCCGGTGGACGAATTTCTCACCAAACCGTGTTCGTCCAAAAAGCTGCTCGAAGCCATTGCCCGGTTCTGCCTGCTGCTGATCTACTTGTGCGCCGTGCTGTATGCAGGAACGTTCACGGTTTCGAAGCCGTCCGAAGTGGTCGCGGAACTGGATATGCGCGCCCCGGGAACCGATTGGGCTGAGGAAGGTCACGAGGCCAGGCTTGCAACGCTGGTGCTGGATGGCGAACCGCAACAACAAGTCATGCTCTATGCGGGCGCGGATCAGTTCACCTACACGGTATTCCTCGGCAGGCTCGCCGCCGGCGCGCATCGCCTGGATTACAGCGGCCAAGGCATCGAACTCACCGCAGCCCGATTCCATGAAGATTCTTCCGACGTCGTGGCCAACGCGCCGATCTTCTATGCCCGCGCCAACACCATCGGAAAGTACACCGACATTCCGCTGGTAGTTTATTGCGAGCGGCTGTCCGAAAACGGTAGTCCGTTTCTGCAATACACCTTGATCTTTTCGAATGAAGATGGCGGCACATCTACACGAGCGTTGATGGCACGCTGGGGACGAACCACCGACGTTGAATATGTCTATCGCGCGTTTCTCTCCCCCGATGGATCTGTACAGCGGGCCACCATCCAGGTGGAAGGCCACAAGGAAAAGGAATTCGCCGGGCGTCGCGATGGCTCGCATCCGCTCCTCATGCCAGTGACTGACAACAACATGATCGGCGAAGTTGATAAACCCAACACCATCCGGTATCAAATAGCGCCGGTCCTCGTCGATCTCACCGGCCACTCGCGCGAAGAAGTAATGGATCAACATCCCATAACCTACAAACTGATGGCGAAGGAGCTGAAGCGCGAGCAGAAACTGCGGCCCTTTGGAACCATCGACGGCGAAAAGGTGAGTGATCCGCGGAATTATCTGTATTTCGAGATGCAGCTCGGCCGCAGCGAATCCGCCATCGCCACCCTGGTGCGCCTCAAAGGCAACCCGCGCTGGTACAGCTCCCACCTGGGCCACGCCGATTTCGCCATTCGCACCTGGAAGCGAAATTCCGCTGAAAGCCCTAATGGATTTGTCCGCACCACCGTGGAACTGCCGCCGGGAACCAAGCCGCAACAAATCGCCGAGATCGGTTTCGAATGCCTGGTGCCTGAGGAAGCTTCCGATTCGCCTTGCCGCGTGGAAGCAGTGACCAAATGCTTCTTCCTGGATCGCGAGTACACGCCTGATACGAATATCTGGACCTTGGAGTCGCCGCGCGACATCCCCCCCGGCGCAATATGGACATCCGCGTTAAAGTAATCCCGAAAAGCTCGAAGACGGAGCTGACCGGCTATCTACCGGACGGTACCTGGAAAGTGAAAGTAGCTGCCGCGCCGGAAAAAGGCAAAGCCAATCGCGCCCTGTGCGAGTTCATTGCAGAAAAGCTAGGCGTCGCGAAGAGCAAGGTTCGCATTGTGTCCGGCGAAACCTCACGCCTCAAACGAATCCACATCGATTCGTAACGCACGCACTGGTGCGTGCCGCGCCGGCACTCCTGCAACGCTTATTTGAAAAAGTAGACGGTCGAAGCCGTCTCAATCCGCACGTTCGAAAACATCGCCGTCTCCAGCGTATTCGCGTCATGCGAACACACGCCGATTCCCACGTACACAGGATCCTGCAGAACCACCGTAACAGGCCCGGTTGGGGCCAGTTCCTCACCCTCCTTCGCCGCATACATCGTGAACTGATTACCCCATCGAGCGATGCGAATCCTGGCCGGCATATTCAACGTGGATCGCTGTTCCTCGGTTTCAGCTCCCGCTGACGGCCGGAACTGCAGCGATGTAAGTCCATCGCCGTGCAGAGCCACGTCGGCATACGCCGCGTTACGATCCAGGTTTTGTCGGATCATCAGGACGGCTTTGCGGTGGTCCACCGCGCCCGTCCCGAAGAACTTCACATCGGCCGTCACCACTACGTCTCCCGATATTTGTCGCCAGGCGAAGTGAAACGCGTCCACCTTTGCCCAAATGTTCGCGCCGCCGCCTGTCACGCGATAAGCCCCGGTGTCGGCATTGAATTCGATAGCGCCCGTTTTCGGTGTATCTCCGACATCGGCGTCTCGCTCGAAGATCCCAACCGCCGCGGAGCACACAACTACCACCAATACAACCATCAGCGCCGCCAGCCCGCAAATTCGCACTATGTTCATGCTTTCCTCACGCCACGCCTGGCCATCAACAGCGCCACTCCGGCCACCAGCGTTCCAAGAGAAATCCACTGCGTCAACGACAAACCGAAATGCAGCCCCTGCTCGTGAAAGCGGAAAAACTCAATCCCGAACCGCGCGCTCGAATACAGCGCCAGGTACCATCCGATAATCGCGCCCGATCGATGCGGCCGCTGGATCATCCAATACAACGCCCCGAAGATCAGTGCATCCGCCAAAACTTCATAGAGCTGCGCCGGATGCAGCGGAATGCCCAGCGGGACATTGGTAAGATCGTGCGCTTCGAGGTTGCGAAAGGTAACCGCCCAGGGACGACTGCACTCCGTCCCCCAGCAACAGCCCGCCGCGAGACAGCCCAACCGCCCGATGGCTTGCCCGGCTGCGAGTCCCGGAGCGAATACATCGCAGGTCTCGAAAGCAGGCAACCGGTTCTGCCGCATGTACACGATCGCCACCACCAGCGCGAGCAAAAAGCCGCCTTGATAAACTCCGGCCGCCTGCAGCGTGCTAAAAGAAAAAAGCGACCCGGGATCGGCCCAATATTGCTTGAAATCGAACAGGATCATGAACAGCTTGGCGCCCACCAACCCAGCCAGCGCACAGTAGATGGCGAGATTGGTCACCGGCTCAATAGGGAGCTTGGCGCGCCTCGCCAGCCGAATCGTGATCCACAAACCCAGCAGAAATCCGAGCGCCACCAAAGTTCCGTAGGTGGGTATGAAAAACTTTCCAATCGTGATTAGCTTCGGGAACATTCCGGTGAGCTGCTGGCGCTCTTCCTTTCTCGCGTCAGCCACATGTCCAGCAACAGCAGCCCCGCGCCTACGCTGATGGCGCTATCGGCCACGTTGAAAGCCGGAAAGAAGTGCTGCCCGGCGTGGACTTCAATGAAATCCGTCACGGTCCGATTTACAATCCGGTCGTAGAGATTTCCAAACGCGCCCCCCAGCACCAAGGCCAGCCCGCTTCTGAGCAGCGCGCCGTGTGCACCTCGAAGCAGCATGGTTGCAATCACGGCCAGCACGGCGATCGAAAAGCCAATCAGCAACAAGTTGCGCCAGGGACCGGAAGCGTCGGCCAGCAGCCCGAAAGCGATCCCAGGATTCTCGGTGTGGACAATATCGAAAAAGCCAGGAATCACGTCCCGCGGCCGATCCCACAGCCCAATGTTGGACTTGATAATCCCCTTCGTGATCCGATCCAGCAGAACCACGCCCGCCGCCAGAACAAACGGAAGAAGGCGCCGGGGTTTCTCAGTCAACGCTGACCATCCAATACCTTATCCTACTAAACGCTCGCCGCGAGCGGCTAGGGTGTGCGACATAAATGTGGAACCTTTCGAGGGTGTAGCCGAGCCGCGACCGGCAGGGAGCGATACCACGAGTGCCGCTAGTTCTCGAGTTCGGATAGCGCTTCCTGCCGGTCGCGGCTCGGTTTTTCGTACGTTCCTACATGCTTTCCATTTTTATGTCGCGCACCCGAGCGGCTACGTACAATGAGAGATGGCAACCGGAACTCGCGCCAGCTTGACAGCCGAATACATGGCCTTGTTCCGCGCCCTGGAATCATCGCGGCCCGCGGGCTCTCGGCTGTTCTACGATCCATTCGCTCCACTGTTCCTCCGTGGATGGCGCAAGTGGATCTCGAAGATCGTACGGTTCGACCGAGGACGCCAGCTAGTTGAGCGGCTCTTGGATCGCGAGTCCCCAGGCGCCAGAGCCGCAGGCATCGCCCGCACCAAGTGGATCGACGACGAAGTCACGCGATCTTTGGAAACGTCCAAGCAACTTGTTTTGCTCGGCGCCGGTTTCGATACACGCGCATACCGTCTGCCTGCGGCCGAACGAGTGAACACCTTTGAACTTGACCAGCCCGAGACGTCCCTCGCCAAACAAGCGGCTCTGCGAACGAAAATCGGATCGCTGCCGGAGCAAGTCCATTTCGTCACTGTCGACTTTAATAAGCAGTCACTCTCAGATGCTCTGCGCAACGCCGGCTTTGACCAGACACAACCCACGTGCTTCCTCTGGGAAGGCGTCACCAACTATTTATCCGCAGAAGCCGTGGATGAAGTGTTGCGCCAGATTTCAAGATCCGCGCCCGGCAGCATCTTGCTGTTCACGTACATCGATCGCAGAGTTCTCGAACAGCCAGAGCAATTTTTCGGCGCACCGAAACTATTGTCCAGGCTCCGCTCATACGGCGAGCCGTGGACCTTCGGCCTTTATCCCGAGGAGGTCGAACAGTATCTTGCCGCAAAAGCATTGCGACTGATGCAAGATCTAAGCGTCGCAGAGGTATGGCAACGCGCAGGCCGCCCGGCGGCCGAGATGCGCGGGTACCAATTCTACCGCCTCGCTTCCGCCTCAGTGCAGCGCTAGGTTTCGGTCGAGCCAGCTTTCTCCCGACGGTGCTATCATCAATCATCTGGGCGTTCCTCCGCCGTTTCTCCGTCCGTCGATTCCATAACTATGTATCGGCCCGTGCCAAGAGTACCCGACTTCCCAGCCATGGAGCGCGACATCCTGCGCTTCTGGGATGAGCACCGCATCTTCGAAAAACTCCGCGCGAATAACGCCGATGGCCCGCGCTGGTCGTTCCTCGATGGACCCATCACAGCCAACAATCCCATGGGCGTCCATCACGCCTGGGGCCGCTCGCTCAAGGATATGTACCAGCGCTATCACGCCATGAACGGCCAGGCGTTGCGCTATCAGAACGGTTTTGATTGCCAGGGACTGTGGGTGGAAGTGGAAGTCGAAAAAAGTCTCGGACTCGGGACCAAGCGCGACATTCGCGACTACGGCATTGAAAATTTCGTGCGCGCCTGCAAGGAGCGCGTGCTCACCTACGCCGCGCGTCAAACTGAGCAATCCATCCGCCTGGGCTACTGGTGCGATTGGGATGATCCCAAAGTGTTGCTCACGCTACGCGATGCTCTGGCCAATGGCGATCAGGTGGTCACCGTCACGTTGCCGAGCGGACTCACGGAAACCGCCCGCGCCAGCGAGATCGTCCGCAAACTCGGCTCGGCTGAATACGGCGGCAGCTACTTCACCTTCTCCGACGAAAACAATTACACCATCTGGGGATTCCTGAAGAAGTGCCACACCGAGGGTTTCATTTACCGCGGGCACGACGTGATGCCCTGGTGCGGCCGCTGCGGAACCGGACTTTCTCAAATGGAAGTGGCGGAGGGCCGCCGCATCACTACCCACACGTCAGTCTTTGTCCGATTCCCCGTGAAGGGCCAGGAGCACACTGCGCTGCTGGTCTGGACCACAACTCCCTGGACGCTCACCTCCAACGTCGCGGTCGCGGTGAATCCGCAAATGATTTACCTCAAGGTTCGCCACGGCGATTGGATTTACTACGTCGCCAAAGCCAACTTCGATCATGAACGAGTCCAGGATCTGCAGGTGGAAGGCAAGCACGAGACCCACAAGCTGCCATCCATCCGCACCATCTTGAAAGGGAGCGGCGGTGTCGAAGTGCTGGAAGAAATTCCGGGGCGCGACTTGATTGGTCTCACCTACACCGGTCCGTTCGACGATCTCCCCGCGCAGAACGAGCCCGGCGGCGTTTTCCCGTACGGAGAAACCGGTGGCGGACGCACATCGGCCGAATCGCATCGCGTCATCGCCTGGAGCGAAATCAGCGAGGCTGAGGGCACTGGCCTGGTTCACATCGCGCCCGGCTGCGGCGCCGAGGATCAACAGCTCGGCCGCGAGAACAATCTGCCCTTCATTGCACCGTTGGACGAGAGCGCTGTCTTCCAGGACGCGTTCGGCCCGTTCACTGGGCGCAATGCCAGCCAGGTGGCCGATGTAGTGATCGCGGCTTTGAAGTCCACGGGATTCCTGGTGGCGCGCGAGCGCTATCCGCACGTCTACCCGCATTGCTGGCGCTGCAAAGAGGAACTGGTCTTCCGCCCCGTCGACGAATGGTTCATCCGCATGGATTGGCGCGACCGCATCCAGCGCGTCGTACCCACCATCCAGTGGATTCCGCCCGATGGCGAAGCCCGCGAGTTGGACTGGCTCCGCAACATGAACGATTGGATGATCTCCAAAAAGCGTTTTTGGGGATTGGCGCTGCCCATCTGGGTTTGCGGCGCCTGCGAGCACTTCATGGTGATCGGCAGCCGCGAGGAGTTGAAGGCGAAAGCTGTCGAAGGCTGGGACACGTTCGAAGGCAACTCCCCGCACCGTCCTTACGTCGATGCCGTCAAGATCGCTTGTGAAAAATGCGGCGCGCTGGCGTCCCGAATTGAAGACGTCGGCAATCCGTGGCTGGATGCCGGCATCGTGCCCTTCAGCACCATGCGATTCAGCACGGATCGCGCCTATTGGGAGAAATGGTTTCCGGCGGATCTGGTGCTCGAGAGTTTTCCGGGCCAGTTCCGAAACTGGTTTTATTCGATGCTTGCGATGAGCGCCATGATCGATAGCCGCGCTCCGTTCAAGGCTCTGTTAGGCCATGCCCTGGTCCGCGACGCACGCGGCGAAGAGATGCACAAATCCAAGGGCAACTCCATCGCCTTCGATGACGCGGCCGAAGCCTTGGGCGCAGAGGTGATGCGCTACATTTACACCGAACAAAAGACCGCGCAGAACCTCAATTTTCCCGATCTGCATCCCACCGCAAAAACCGGCCAAACCATCGATGCGGAAGCACGCCGTAAACTGCTCACGTTTTGGAATTGCTACAGCTTCTTCGTCATGTACGCCACTGCCGACGGCTGGAAACCCACCAGCGCTCCACCGAGGCCGATGAACGAACTCGACCGCTGGGTCCTGAGCCGCCTGCAACGTCTGGTGGATGCCGCCAACAGCGCCTTCCAAAACTTCGAGCATTACCGCTTGATCGAAGCCTTCCAGGAATTCGACGAACAATTCTCCAACTGGTATCTGCGCCGCTCCCGCCGCCGTTTTTGGTCGAGCGATAACGAAGCCTATCAGACGCTCTATGCCGTCCTGACCACCGTCACTCGCGTCATGGCGCCGGCACTGCCGTTTCTCACCGAAGAAATCTATCAAAATCTGGTGCGATCTGTGTATCCATCCGCGCCCGAATCCGTCCATTTGACCGAGTATCCGCGAGTGGATGCCGGGCTGATCGACGAAGCGCTCGAGCGGAGCATCGAAGCGGTGATCCGGCTCAAGAATCTCGCTCTGCACTTGAGGACGCAAAGCAAGGTCAAGATCCGCCAACCGCTCAGCACGCTCTATGTCCGTCCGCGGAATGCAGCCGATCGCCGCGTTCTAGAAAATGCCGATTATGCCGCACAGATCCTGGAAGAAGCCAATATCAAGCGCGTGAGTCTCATCGAAGACGAGACCAAACTGGTAAAAGTGCGCTTGAAACCCGACGCCAAGAAAATCGGACCGCGCGCCGGAAAATATTTAAAGGCGATCGCGCAGGCGCTGGAGCAAGCCGGATCTGGAACGAATAAAGTCGAAGTCGATGGACAAACATTCGAACTGGCGCCGGACGAAATCATCATTTCTTACGAAGGCCCAGACAACCTGAAGTGCAGCCAAGAACAAGGTACCTTCATGGCGCTCGACACCACGCTCACCCCGGAACTGGAGCGAGAGGGCATCGCCAGGGATTTCAATCGTCTGATCCAGGATCAACGCAAAGCTCTGGGTCTGGATATCTCGGACCGCATCTTAGTGAATTACACCGCCTCATCCCGAATCGCCGAAGCGATCGCCACGCATCAGGAATACCTGCGCAGCGAACTGTTAGCAGAACGCCTGGAACCGAGCCCCACGCAAAACGGCGCAGCTAAAATGTCCCTGGCCGGTGAAGATATCTTCGTCACGATCACCCGTGTCTGATAGGAGTGGGGCGGACCCCCTGGNNGGGACCCGCGCGGACCAGGGGTCCGCCCCACACTGAAAGACCATGCGATTCATTCTTGAGAACATCAAGAGTATCGTCGGCCACTATGCGAATCTCTGATCAACCAGAATCGCTACCGGAAAACCGTAATAGATCTTGGCGTCTTTGCGCCGCGACGCCATATCCAGCGCGTCATCTGAGAGCGACCGCTCAAAACTCTCTCGTATCCGGTCAGCGTCGCCCTCGTTCGGAAACGAACGCCGCAGCAAATCCTCAAGTTCGCCTTCCAATCGATAGCTCTCCACATGAGGCTTAGCCAAGCCCGCACTCGCAAACATCTCGCGCAGTTCTTCCACCGGCATGGCGCGAACGTGCGATGGATCGCGTAGCCTCTCCATGGCATTAAACGCATCAGCTTTGCCGCGAGCCGGCGCGCTATCCGCCACCACGATTCGCCCGCCTTCCTGACAAACTCGCCGCATCTCCTTCAACACCGCCAGCGGATTAAGAAAATGGTGAAACGCAAACCGTGCGCTGACGATCGAAAATTCTCCGTCCTCATACGGCAGCGGCAAAACATCCCCTAGCCGCCAAGTGATGTTCTGAAGACCTTGCTGTCGCTGCAGCTCTCGTGCCTGTTCCAGCATCGCCGGAGTCAGATCAATGCCGGTCGCGTGTCGCACGACGCGAGCGAAAGTGCAAACCAATAGTCCCGGGCCGCAGGCCACATCCAGCACCGTATCCTCAGGACCCGCACCAGCCAGTTCCACAATCCGATTGAGCGCTTCCTGATTGCGAATCGCCGGCGCGCTTGAAAATGGCACAGCCTGGCGCGTGAACTGATCCAGAATCTGCTCGCGATGCTTTATTTCCACACGAACCTCGCCGCTTCGCGATCCTTGCGCACGCGATCCACCGGAAATACCTGGTTGTGCATCACCACGTAAACTCCCGGCGCCAGGACACGCGCAGCCAGCAGGCTCTCGGTCAGGTTTTGCAATCCGTCGCTCGCCTCAAAGCCCAACGGCGTCATCGCGCCGGTGAGCACAATGGGAACCTGCAAGCCCGCGAGATCCTTCTGCAGCACCAAACCCGTGTCGACCATGGTGTCGGTTCCGTGCGTGATGACAATCGGCGCCGGATCTCTCAGTTTCTCATGCACCAAATCCAGTATCCGCGCGCGATCTTCGTCCGTCATCTCCAGGCTGTCTTTGTTCATCAAATGCGTCACCTGAATTTCGGCATCCGGCAATCGCAACAGCCGGAAATAGCGATCGATCTTGCTGTCCAGATTCTGGACGTTCCCGGTTTGCTCAGAATATACTTTTTCGATGGTCCCGCCGGTTGCGATTACGTAGATCCGTTGCATTACCCCTGCAGCTTTCGCAACACCGCTACCAACACGTTGCCCACCACGTCCAAACTGTGCGCGCTGAGCTTGTCCATGGTGTCTTTCTCGGTGTGCCAGTATTCGTTGTTCGGGCCGTAATCGAAATCAATCAGGTCCAGCGCGTTCACACCCTTGCGGAGAAACGGGAGATGATCGTCCTCGGTTGCAAAACCGGAGTCGAGAAAATACTTCCCGTATCCCAAATCATGCGCGGTTGTCCATACCAGCTTCAGCAACCCTGGCGACGAGTTCCCCTCCTGGATCATACCTAGATCCTTGTCGCCGATCATGTCGACATTGATCAACGCTTTGATCCGCGCGAGCTTTCCATCGTGCGACCATTTGTCCGCCAGATGTTTGCTGCCGTAAATTCCATTGGTGTCCGACCATTCGCCATAGGCCTCTTCGCCGTCGAACCAAACTAAGGTGATGTCATCGGCGTGAGGCATGGAGTTCACCGCAACCGCCAGTTCCAGCAGGAATCCAGTGGAAGATCCTCCATCATTGGCGCCCACAAAAACTCTGCCAGGCATGGGCTTCGAATCAAAGTGCCCCGTAACAACCAAGGCTCGGCCTGAAGTACCAGGAAAGGTCGCGATGATGTTTCGCATCGCAACGGGCCCAGCAGGAGTTTCGGCAGTAAACGCGTCAAAAGAAACTTGGCAGTGCAAGTTCTTTAATTGCGCCTCGATGTAGGCCTGCAATTTCTGATTCGCCGCGGAACCGGGCGGTCTCGGACCGAAAGCTACCGCGTGTCGCGTGAATTCCAGCGCGGCCGTTCCGCTGAAATCTGCCGCCCAGGCGACAGACCCGAGCAGAATCAGGAGCGCTTTCGAGCAGTGCATATATATCCCAGTGTAAAGTTACGCTCGCGGTCCAGTGAATCGAACC
Source organism: Bryobacterales bacterium (assembly GCA_003166875.1). Taxonomy (GTDB): domain Bacteria; phylum Acidobacteriota; class Terriglobia; order Bryobacterales; family Bryobacteraceae; genus Palsa-89. The sequence continues at coordinate 31,773 of PMUN01000413.1, forward strand.
AAGGCAGAATCAGCGCCGGCGGCGCAAGAAATATCGCCGCCACAAAGAACCATGGACCGCGAAAGAATTGCAGACCGTTCAGCAGCCGTCGGGAGAGCAGCCGGAAATACCCGCCCACCGGCTCAATTGTGTAATCCGTGAATCCGGCTTTTCCAAGCAGGTAGGCGATGCCGTGGCGCGTGTACCGGTAGTAATCATGGGGCGACTGGTGCACTTCCCACTCATGCGGCACAATCATCAGCAAACGGCCACCAGGGGCCAGCGTTCTTTCGAGTTCCCGCAGCGCGCAGCCCGGCTCCCGCACGTGCTCGAGCGTGACAATGTTGATGCAAGCCTCGAAACATCCGCTCGGAAAAGGGAGCGCGGTCAGATCCGCGATGGCGTCCAGCTTGCCGTAATTCCAGGCTGCGTCACCCACGGCAAGATCCACCGCAACGTACCGCTGGCGTTCGAAATACCTGGCGTGCACGCGTTCTCCCGCACCCGCGTCTAGAACTAACGCACCATGGGCCAGAGCAGCGGAGAAATTTTCGAGCGAATCGTCAATCGCGGATTCGAAGTGCAGCACATGACGCCGCAAAAAGGGAGGAAGGCGACGCTCGATGGCTCGATACGTCAAGCTTTCTTGCGCGCCTCCAGCATGATCGTAGAGCCGGCGCCGCACGCCGCCTCGAACAATGTGAATGGCAGCGCGGCCAATACAATGCCGAAGTAAAGCACATCCTTGACCAGCTTCATGGCCGGCGTTTCGCTTAGCTTGCGAACCCGGCGAGCCATGGGATCGAGCGAAGGCGCAATGCTGGACGCAAACCCGGCCGGGTTATCGCGCAATGAGAAGTGCTTCCGCCGCACCACCTCGAAGCCGCAGTAGTCGAGCAGGTGTTCCAGATCCCTCTGACGGTAATTCACCAGATGCCGCGGAACATCCACGCCGTTCCAATGTTCGCCGAACATCAAAAACTGCCAGGAAGACGCATTGGGCACTTGAATCACCAGCCGCCCGGCGGGAACTAGCAAATCGCGTGCGGACCTTAAATATGACACGGGTTCGTGCAGATGCTCCAGCACGTGGAACATGGTCACCACCGCGCAGGTTCCTCGCTCAATCGGTCCTTCCGACAAATCTCCACGGACCACCGCTACGTGATTCCGCTTCCAAGCCGCACTCGCCGCCGCGTGGGATTTTTCAAGGCCCAGAACAGCCAAGCCGCGCTCTCGTAACATTCTCAGTAACAGACCACCGCCGCAACCCACATCCACTACCAGGCCATTTTCTCCGGAGCTCTCCACGGCCCGCATCACAAAATTCACGTGATCGCGAAGGACAAAACGGCGGTACTGTTCCTCGATTTTCGAAGCCGTGTCTTCTTCCGCCGTAAACCAATACTCTGGTGGATAATAATGCGCTGATTCCTCCAGAGAGGGTCGCGGCTCCAGCCGAATCAACCGGCAGTTCTTGCACTCCACCAGTAGGAAGCTCTTGTCGGTTGTGTGAAACAATCGATCGCTGCCGTGGAAAAGCGTCCGCGCTCCGATNNGCAGAATCAGCTTCCTTACTTCGCGGGGTGAGAGCTTGCGTATTCGGTTTACGCTGCGGCGCTTCCGCAACATCCGCGGGATCAGCTTCAGGGCCTGAAGATCGCCCTTCAGGAGCGCCAGCGCGGCTTGCACTTTTCCGCGCACGCCCCGGTACTGACCCACTTCGCCCCGGTTGCGCGCCGCTGCCCAAAGGCTGGCTGCCAAGCGGGTCACGTAGTAAGCGCCGTTTAGCCAAAGTAAACTCCAAGGGAAAAGTTTGACGGCCAGCAACACGCGATTCCTTTCGATAAGCTCCAGCCGGCGGCTGGATCGCACGCCCAACGTGGCGCCGCGATGATGCCGAACCACCGCGCCGGGAATGTAGATGCACTTCCAGCCTGCGATTCTGGCGCGCAAACCCAATTCGGCGTCATCCGCGTATGCAAAAAAGTCTTCGTCAAAACCTCCAACCTCGTCCAGCATCTCACGCCGGTACATGGCGGCGCATCCATCCGGCCAGAGCACCTCTTCGATGCGATCGTATTGACCCGCGTCGATCTCGCCACTTCCCCTCCCGCGATTCTGGCCATCCGGATAAATCAGGTGGCCGGCTTTATCGATGCGCCGCGGATCCTCGTAAACCAGGATCTTGGAAGCGGCCATCCCGATCTCGCGGCCGTCTTCAAAAGCCGTCGTTAAAGCCGGAAGCCAATCCGGCTCCGCTTCCGCGTCATTGTTGAGCAGCGCCACCAAATCCGAGGTGGACGCCGCGAAGCCCTGATTGTTGGCCGCGCAGAAGCCGCGGTTATCAGGATTTCGAATCAGCTTCAGCCGGAAAGCTGGCTCGGAGGCAAACTCTCGCAAGACCATTTCCGGCGTTCCATCGCTAGAACCATTGTCTACCACCACCACTTCAAACGGCTGGTTCAACTGCTGCCGCGTAAGTGATTGCAAGCAGGATCTCAAAAGATCGTGGCGATTCCACGTTACCACCACGACCGAAACCGTTACACCTCGGTATTGTGTCACCCGACTGTTGTATTATAACCGTAAGCTGGAAGGCTATTTGTATGCT
>PMUN01000413.1:34398-41043 GCA_003166875.1 Bryobacterales bacterium
CCGGGATTCGAAAGTGTTGTGTCCAGGAATGTCGCGCCGATGACATTGGCGCGGCGCTTTCCCAGAGGTCGCGCCTGGCTATCTATAGCGGCGTTGATCGGGGTAGTGGTGGGATGTTCGGGAATTTATGCCTGGTGGCACGATGGCAAGCTCGGAAGTTTTCGAAGCGCGTTGGAAAAGGTCAGGTCTTCCATAGCGCCGGCCGCGGTTTCAGTTGCTTCCGCTCAAAAACCTGCGCCGCCGGAACAAACTGCGCCGCTCGAAGAGCCAGCATCGGCCGCCGCCGCAGGCTACAAGGTCCTGTTGAACCTGATGGCGCGCGAGGAGACTTGGCTTTCAATTTCATCGGAAGGTAAGCGCCTGTTCTCCGGCGTCCTTGCGGCCAATCAATCGAAGACCGTCGAAGGCAAGGAGTCCGCCACCATGAAAGTGGGTAACGCAGCCGGCCTGGAGGTGCGCCTGAACGGGAAGCTACTGGGCCCGCTGGGCGGTCGTGGGCAAGTGCTGGTGGTGGTGTTTACTCCCGACAAGTTTCAGATCGTGCCGCCGGCGCCGAGAGAAGGCGATTAGACCAGTTCGATTACGCCAAAGTGATTAAGCCACGGGCTGTGGCGTGTGGACGGCAGCGGAATGCCGTCTCTGGGATCGGCCGCCGCGAGCGACTAGCGCTCCGCTGCGCAGTTCGAATTCAACGTTCGTCGACATTTGTACCACTCGCACGATGTAACCGGCTGCGATCAACTCCGCGCAGACCGCTCGCGCGCTGTGGATACCCCTCGCTAGATAAAGGGTTCCGGGCGCATCGAGCGAACGCCAAAGGTAAAGACAGAAGACGTCGTTAGCTGAACTAGCCACTTTGTTAGGAATCGGCGCAAGCTGTGCGGAACTTTAGTCCCCAGCCCCAAGTCCCCAGCCCCAAGTCCCTAACCCCGCATCTTCTCCGCTTCCGGCTGCCCCTGCGCCTGAGCACGCGCCAGCTTTTTCTGACGCCGCTCAATCCGCAGCAGCTCCCGGCGGCGCCGCAGCTTGATTTTGTCGTCCACTCTGCGCCAGAATTTGCGGAAGTATTCCATGGCGGAGGCCACGCCGAAAACCACCACGCCCCACATCCAGAGCATGGCGAAACCGGATAGCGCCGGCCAATGGATGCTCAGCAGGACCATGCAGATGGCAATCACCTGTGTGATCATTTTGGTCTTGCCCAAGTCGCTGGCGCGAATAGTATAGCCTTCGGCGGCGGCAATGCTTCGCAACCCGGACACCGCAAATTCACGCCCGATGATCAGCACCACCATCCACGCGGGCACCCTCCGGATTTGCACCAACGAGACCAGCGCGGCTGAAATCAGCAGTTTGTCGGCGATCGGATCCAGCAGCGTTCCCACCGTCGTGATTTGTCCCCAGCGCCGGGCCAGATATCCGTCCAGAAGATCTGTGGCCGCCGCGACCAGAAAAATGCAGAGCGCCAGAAACTCGTTCGGCATCCAGACCACGCCGTGCCACTCAATGCGCAGATCCTGCTCGACGAGCACCGCCACCAAGAATGGCACGAAGAAGATGCGCAGGATGGTGAGCGCGTTCGGCAGGTTCATGCGAGTGCGATGCATCCGGACCCTATTCCTGTTGACAAGAATATCACTCGACGACGTAGCGAGTGAGCTGGCGCCGGACCGATTCTGGGGCCTCGGCCTCAATTTCACACCAATCATCCTGATAATGGCTGGCTAGAACTTTGGCGCGCTCGTGCAGCAAATGGATGGGTAGACCTTCGCCCGCCGGAATCCGGAACCGGGCGTGTGCCACGGGATCGAGCGACAGCCCGTGATCGATCGCGGCCAGGAGAGCTTCAAAACCGGCGCCGGTTCGCGCGGAGACCGGAATGGCTTCCAAACCCACCGGTCCGGGAACCTCACCCAAAATTCGCTGGGCCAGGCTGTCGGATTCCTGACCAGCCTCGACGGCTTGATCCATCTTGTTCAACACTAGGATCTGCCTGGTTTGATCAGCGCCGATTTCAGCCAGGACCTTCAGGACGTGCGCGGTTTGATGCGGCGCGTAGGGCGACGAAGCGTCCACCACGTGCAACAGCAGCGAGGCCTCAATCACCTCTTCCAGCGTGGCGCGGAATGCCTTCACCAGCGTAGTAGGCAGATTGCGGATGAAACCGACCGTATCGCTGAGCAGCACCTTGCGGCGCGAGGGCAACGTGACGTGCCGCACAGTAGGATCGAGCGTGGCAAACATTCTTGCATCAGCAATCACCGCAGCGCCCGTCAGGCGATTGAACAACGTGGATTTTCCCGCGTTCGTGTAGCCCACCAGCGCGATAGTCGCAAGCGGCACCGATTGCCGCTGGTGGCGTTGCGTCCCGCGGCCGGTGCGCACGTGCTCGAGTTCGTCGCTGAGTTTCTTGATGCGGCCATGGATTCTGCGGCGATCGGTTTCCAACTGCGTTTCGCCGGGACCTCGGGTGCCGATTCCGCCTCCCAGGCGCGACATCTCAACGCCGCGTCCCGTCAAGCGGGGCAGCAGATAATTCAACTGCGCCAGCTCNNTTGCAATGGAGCGCGTTCTCCAGATTGCGCTGCTGCGTCGGAGTGAGTTCGGAATCGAACAGGACCACGTCGGCCGCGTTGCTTTCCACCAGGCTCCGCAGTTCGTCGAGCTTGCCCGAGCCGATAAGCGTGGCGGCATCCGGCGCAGGCCGGGATTGCACGATGGTTTCCTCGACACTTACGCCGGCAGTATCGGCCAGGGCTTTCAGCTCTTCGAGCGACTCCTCGGGGCCGTAAGGGACATAATCCGCCGCGCGGCGCGAGCGTGATTTTATATCCAGTCCGACCAGAATCGCGCGTTCCTGCCCTCGTACCGCCAAACGGAAGTTATTCCTCGGAGTGCTCTACGCTCGCGGATGTGCCCGGAGCTGCCGCGGCGCTTTGAGCCCCCGCGGGCGCCGCTGCCGGATGTCCCCCGGCGCCGGCATGGAACGGCCGCGAAACCACGACAGTCGAGATGGCGTGCTTAAAAATAAGCTGTTCCTGATTATTGGTTTCGAGCACGACGGAATACTTGTCGAAACTTTTGATGCGGCCGGAAAGTTTCACGCCGCTCATTAAGTAGATGGTCAGGAAAGTTTTATCCTTCCGGGCATTGTTGAGGAAGGCTTCCTGAATGTTTTGTGCCAGCTTTTCCATAGATGTCCTTTGGCCTGGCTTTGGATCGTTTTCTTGATTCGTATATCCCTCCGGTGAATCCGGATGGTCCCACAGGTTCATGATAGCGCAAGTACGCGGCGCCTATCATCCGTCATCATTCCCCGGGCTCCCGTCAGGTGGACGCGACCCGGCTTTGCGCTTCAGGTACCACTTCAGCTCGCCCTTGAAGCGATCGTCTGCAAGCGCGTTCCGAGAGAGGAGGAGGAAGATGAAATAGGACAGGCGTCTTAGCGCGAGACCGGAAACCACGACCTTGGCCAGTCGTGCTTTTTGGACTGTCGGCAACATGCGTTCCGAGGAGTGCGAACGCGGCAAACANNCTCATGGCGACGCACGGCAGTAAAGATTCAGCGCGAACAGCCCACTAGTTAACCGTCTCATTCTCCGAGAGCGCCACACTTCGGCCAACGAATGCGAAGACCAGGAGCATCACAGCAGTCGACCAACCACCCAGACTAAAGATGGACGGCAAATACAACCCGATCACTAATCCCGAACCGATTAAAAACGCCGCCAGCACCCCGAATTGCCACATTCCATACAGGAAAATAAACGGCAGGTAGTGCGAGCCGAGGGCAATCATGAACGCGGGATAAAACCAGTTCTCGCGATAGGCGGTCGCCGCGAATACAAGCGGCAATGTGAGCGGTAGAACGAACGCTACCTGCATGGCAAGGGCATTCATCGGGTGCCCTTTTGGCAGGGAAGCCGGCCGCGCCATCAGACGCAAGAGCAGCTGGGTCATGGGAAAGATGAAGATGCCCAACACAAACAGCACCGCCATCGCGGTTCTGGGCGACCGCCACGTAGCTGTGGCGGCTGAGAGAAACCATACGCCACTAGAAACTAGCTGACCTGCGAATCCACCCAGGAAAACAGTTCGTACATCCCGCTGCGCGTCACTGATTGTCACAATGGCTGTTATGTTATCTCAGTCTCGGACGCCACGCCTCGCACCGGCAGATGCAAATTGATCTGTTAGAAAGCTCAGCCTACAGCGACTACCCTGGATGTGGGACAAATGCAGTCCACCTCAGTCGGAGCCGAGAGCCAGAATTCTCTGTATGAACAGGTAGTGGATTCGTATGGTCCCGCACTCGACCGGCTCGCCCGGGCCTACGAGCTGGATGCCGACGCGCGCCGGGACCTGCTGCAAGACATTCATCTACAGCTCTGGCGCAGCTTCGCATATTTCGACCAGCGCTGTTCGCTCAGAACTTGGGTGTACCGGGTCGCTCACAACGTCGCTACCAAACATGTGATGCGGCAACGCCGGATCAGGGACAGGCTCGTGAACATCGAGAATTTCGACTTCCTGCCGGGCTCGGATCAAGCTGAGCTCGCCGCCAGTCAAGCCGAAGCGCTGGGGCGGCTTTCGATGTTGATCCAGCGTTTGAAACCGCTCGATCGTCAGATCATCGTTTCCTATCTCGAGGGTATGGATGCAAGCTCGATTGGCGAGATCACAGGATTGTCGCCCGCGAACATCTCGATGAAGGTTCATCGCATCAAGAACATCCTGAAACGCTGGTTCGGCGAAGGAGGACCCAATGCCGAATGAGTCGCCTATGAACGATCCGAGAAATATTTGGCAAAACCAACCGAAGGAGCCATTCAAAATGTCAGTCGACGAAATGCGCCTGAAAGCGCACCGGTTTCAGATGAAGGCCCGTCTAGCGGTGGCCTCCGCGATAACGACGGGGCTCAGCGTTTGCGTTTTCTTTGCATGGAGCTGCATCAGAGCACACGAAGTGCTGCCGCGGATGGGATTCGGACTGCTGAGTCTCTGGGGAATCTATGTCGCATACCAGGCATACAAATGGATATGGCCGAGAAGTCTGCCGCCGGATGCTGCGATCAGCACTTCCCTTGAGTTTTATAGAACCGAACTCGAGAGGCGGCGCGATTACAGCCGGCACGTCTGGCGCCGATCAGGCCTGACGTTTTGTTTTTTGGGCCTGGCATTGGCTGTAGTGCCGGAGCTGATCAAGTCAATTGGCAATCCACACCTGCTGCCGAACAGCGTGCCTTTTTTCGGACTTCTGATCATATGGTTTGTACTTTTCTTCTACGGAAAGAAGCGGGGTCAGAACAAACTGCAACGGGAGATCGACGCGTTGCGCGCGTTTGAGAGAGACCGATGATTCCCGACCGCGCGGCGTGGCTGAACCGAGTGCCGGAGATCCTGAGAGATCTGGAACACCGTTGGTCTTTGACGCTTGGCGTGCCATATCAGGATGCAAGTTGCGCCTGGGTGGCGCCAGCGACGCTCGCCGACGGAACCTCCGCCGTACTAAAAATTGGTATGCCGCACATGGAAGGCGAGCACGAAATCCAAGGACTGCGCTTCTGGAACGGAGATCCGACGGTACGGCTCCTAAACGCCGACGACGAGCTTGGCGCCATGCTTCTGGAGCGATGCGACCCGGGACAACATTGCGCGCGCTGCCGGAAACCGAGCAGGATCTGGTGATCGCTGATCTTCTTCGTCGCCTCTGGCACTCGCCTCCAGCGCCGCATCCTTTTTGCTCTCTATCCGATTTGACGGACCACTGGAGTAACGAAACCCTGGCCAACATCGAGCAATGGCCCGACCCCGGGTTGGTCCGTGAAGGTCTGCGTCTCTTTAGAGAATTACCGCGAACTGCATCCATTGAGGTGCTGCTAGCGACGGACCGGACCATCCGCCGTATCGCGGACCTGCTTAGCGTGGATAGCGAGCGTGTTCGCCGCTGGACATTTGCCCGCGCCGCTGCGGAGCCACGCGATGATTGGCGGAACGATGGTTCCATGGAACTCGCGAGAGCAATCGCTCCGTAGCACTCGAATCACACGTCCCTCGCCTGGGCTATACTCACAGCGACAAGGCCGTAACTCGAGAGCTTATGAGCAGCAGCCGTCTTTTTCCCATTCAGCTAATTCTCTGGTCTGTTCTGTTGGCCGCCGTCGCAGCCATCAGTGTCTATCTGGCCTATGAATTGGTGGTCGCGCCACGGCGGACGCTCGAAAACCAGATCCACGAGCAGAAAGAGACCATTGCCAAGCTCGAACAAGACAAACAGCGCTTGGAAGCCTACCTGAAGATCCTGAAACACATCGACCGGCGAGCGCGGGTCGAGGTTCTGCGCCAGGCGAATGACCAACAAGGCAACCTACAAACCACCATCCGGTTCACCGAGACCGACGACACAGGCAAACCAATCAACGCCTCCCGGGAGCTGACACTGCCGGGACAAGAAGTTTACTTTGACACTCTCGTGATCAAGTTCGACGACCATTTCGTCGAGCAGGGCGATCCATTGAAAGGCCAGGCGCTGATGCTATTCCGGCGAATTTTTTCCAGCACCATGCGGGCGGAAGACGGCTTTGTCATCGACAAGGACGGACAGGTACCCGAGATCTACGCCGGGCGGCAAGCGCCCAGTGGCTT
>PMUN01000413.1:41065-49047 GCA_003166875.1 Bryobacterales bacterium
CTGATCGAGTATACGAGATCTGTCTGCGGTCAACCGGTGAGGTGGTCATCACGCCGGGAACGCGGCTAGCGCCCTCCGCCAGCGGCTCCGTACACTTCCGAACTTATTTGACCGCCGCTCTGCCCTTCGCGACGACGCCGTGATCCCTCGCAACGGACCACCAGCAAACCGAGACTATAGTGGTACAAGAACAAACGCTTGAACGGATTGCCCGGCTTGTGGTCTCATAAATCCGCCCGACAGCTCCCAGTGCGATTGCGGATATGACTTCAACAAGCGGGCAGGAGGTCGTCGACGGCGATCTCCTGGACTCCGCTCGGTTGTGCTAAGCCTCTGGTTTGCGTGGCTAATCATTACGGCCGGCGATTTCGCCACGCTTTTTGCCTCCGGCTACACAGACAGCTGGAATTATTTTCCGAACGCTCTATTCAATCTGTTCACGCCGATGCTACTTGGGAATCTCGCGGCAAAGGGATCAGTGCTTGCGGTCACGGTGCCATTTCTTGTCCTCGGACTGTTGGTGGGTGATCTGTTGGGAAGGCGGATCAAGCTCAAGAGCTTGCGTCTTTTCTATAATCTATTTTTTCTTTTCGCTATCACCGCTGCCATTGACGAGATTACATGGGGATCGCCAAAGTCAATCCAGCATTTCAAAGAGGCATACAATTGTGTGAGCACACGGCCGAGACCGTCCTGGTGCGCGGTTGAGCCGCCTCAACGATAATTTTTCAGTAGCTTCTTTCCTACCTACCAACCGCTCTCGCCTTCGCAACAATCTCCCTCACCTCCGCAGCCAGCGTCGGAGCGTGATACGGAATCCCGTCCTTGATGGTCCACTCCACGCCGCCGGTATGGACCACCTTGCCGTCCCGCATATCGTCGAAGCCGCCGGGGTACAGCACCTTCAGGTTCTCAAGAGGATTGCCGTTCACCACCAGCAGATCGGCCTGGTAACCGGTCCGCACGCGACCAATGTGCGTTTCCTGACCGAGAATTTTCGCGTTGTTGGCGGTGGCGTGCTGAATCACGATGAGCGGTTGGAACCCGGCTTCCTGATGCAACTCCAGCTCGCGGATTAATCCGAAACCGTACATCTGATAAATGAAGCCGGCATCGTCGCCGCAGCCGATCAAGCCGCCGCGCTTCTCGAATTCCAGCAGGGCCGCCATTTCGATGCGGTAATTCTCCTTCCAGAAAGCTTCATCAGTGGATGTCCAGCCGATGAAGTAGGACCCATGATTGGCTGGATTCGGCTCGAAGTATTTTGCCAACGTCGGATGCAGATATTCGTGGAACCAGGGCTGGTTCTGCGCGCGCTGCAGGTCTCGACTGGCTTCGTAGATATCGAGCGTGGGGTCCCAGGCGACGTGCGCCGCCACCATGCCGTCGAAAACTTTCATCAATAAATCCCAGTTCGCTTCGCGCCACAGCCGACCGGCGTAACGGAAACGGTCCGTCTCATTGTTGTAGTTGTACCTGGCTGGAAAATCCTGCCGGCCACTCTCGATGGCCGCGTCCGGGATGCCATACCAATGCTCGATGCTGGTGGTGCCGAACTTGATGTCGTCCCATGCGTTGGTTTCTTCGACGCCCGTGTGATGCGCCACGCGCAGCCCCAGCTTGTGTGCTTCGTCTTCCAACGCCTCCATCACGTCGCGATACACGCCCAGAATTTTCACTCCGTCCGCGCCCATCGCTTTGTACTCGCGAATGCGGGCGCGCGCGTCATCCGCGTTCTGAGGCGTGGAGGGCTGGTTGAACATCGGATAGACGAAGATGCGGGGAGCTGCCACTTCGCCCGCGGCGCTCTGTTGCCGAAGCTGCAGCGTTTTGGGTGTGTTGCTGCCCACGTCGCGAACCGTGGTGATCCCGCAGGCCAGCCACATTTTCAGCTCATAATCGAGCGGCTGCGGAATCCCACCGCGCTCTTCCTGGACATGCGCGTGAGCGTTGATGAGGCCAGGCATCACGTATTTTCCCGCAGCGTCGATTTCCACATCACCTTGCGGCCTTTGAGCAGTCCCGCGGCCAACCGCCACCGGATCCAGCGCAACGATGCTCGTAATCCGGCCGTTCTCAATCACGATATCCTTCGGCCCCGACGCCGGCGTCCCGTTGCCTTCGATGATGATGGCGTTGCGGACAATCAGGCGCGGGTAGCGATGCCCGCTGATAATCCTGGCGTTCGAAGTCTGCGCCCAGACCGGGAGCGCGGCGAAAAGAATCAACAGAAAGCGCATATCAGCGGGTATCGTAGCACGTCGCATGAGAAAATGAACTTAGTGCTCGAAACGCTCAATCAGGAGATCACGCGCCGCCGCGCATTGTGGATCACGGCATTCGCCTTTGCCGGACTGGTAGCGATCTTATCGCGCCGCGGCAATCGGTCCGATACCGTCGCTGCCAGCGCGAACGGTGAAGAAGTCACGCTGGTCCAATTCAACGATGCCGGCGAGAAGTTGGAAACGGCACGCGTAAGGAAAGTGATTCACCCCGACGCCGAGTGGCGCAAGCTGTTATCGAGCGAACAGTACTACGTAACGCGCCACGCGAGTACCGACATGGCGTTCACGGGAACGTATTACGAGACCCACGATCCCGGCATTTTCCGCTGCATCTGCTGCGCCAATGCGCTATTCAGTTCAGAAGCGAAGTTCGATTCAGGCACAGGTTGGCCCAGCTTCTGGGCGCCAATTGCCGAGGATAACGTTCGCAAGCGCTCGGACATGAGCCTGTTGATGCAGCGTGTAGAAGTGCTGTGCACCCGCTGCGACGCGCATCTAGGGCATGTCTTCGACGACGGTCCGCCCCCCACAAATCTCCGCTACTGCATCAACGAATCGTCCCTACACTTCATCAGCCGCAAGGCATAACCGACAGCACCCAACGAGAAACGAGAAACGAGAAACGAGCTGCTAGCTCGTCCCCGCCAACCGAACGCCAAGTTGCTGCCACGTACCGCTAGTCGTTATCGGCAAGTAGCTGATGTAGCCCCCGGTTGTCATAGCCGGAATCGGTCCAGTGAGCTTGTTCATGAAATCAAAAAGGGCCGGGGCTTTGGGGGCCTGGTCGAAATAACCGGGCGTCACGAAGTTTGACACGGCCACTTGAGTGCCGTCCGACGTCACAACGTTGTACTGGTCGTTCTCCACCGGGTCACAGACCTCGATCGGCGCTAAATTCTGGGCGCCCTGCGCGTCTTGGTACTGCACCAACGAATCCACCCAAGGATCCGCCAGCATTTCCAGAAGCTCGTGGCTGATTACCGTGCTCAGCGCCACGTTTCCCTGCTGGGCCGGCAGGACGAAAACTTCGCCATATGGACGGCCGCCGGTTTGATCGTGCCATCCCAGCGCCCCCGCCTGGTCGGAGTTGTCGGTGATGAGCAGATACCAAGAGCCGGCCTGGACTGACGCCGGGTTCTGGGCCGTGCTCAGACGAACATGCACGCCCCACACCGGCGCGAAGTCGCGGTTCATCTGGATTTCGAGGGCCTCGATGAGCTGTGGAGTCAACGCGAAGTTGGTGGACCCGTTGACCAGCGCGACCGATACCAAGCCCGCCGAACCTAGCTGCTCCTCCGTTTGTACGGCGGCAGCCAGGTCCGATATGGACTTTTTCAGGTCGGCTAAAGCTTGAGCGGCTGTAGCCATTCGACGCTCCTACGTAGTCACTGGCGCCGGCGGCGTCTGGGTTGTGGAAGACGTCGACGAAGTTGTGCTAGGCGTCGGCGTTGTGGCAGGCGCCGGCGCTGGCAGCACGGCTTCCAAGCCTGATGAGGCGCCGGAAAGGCCGGTAGTGATCTGGTCGATGGATGCCTTTATATCCGCCAGTTGTTGTGGGGTGGCTCCGCCCTGCGCCTGTAGCGTTGCCACCTGCGCGCTCAGCGCCGAAATATCGGTGACAGCGGAATTGATGTCTGTAGAAACTTTCTGCTGCGCAGTGGTCAGTGCAGTCAGAGAATTCTGGATGTCCGTAATACTGGACGATTGTGTACTCATGATGGTGTCTCCTTGTTTGTTTATTGCAGCTACAATGATCTGAGTCTGCTTGCTCAAAAGATTTTCCAACGTCGCCTGTGATATTTCGAACATGCGTTGCCCCTTTTGCGTCTACTGGAGTCTCTCAGCGACGATGTTCAGCGCGTACTGATCGCCGCTGCAGGTCCCGGCCGTTCGCGTTGTTGAATAGGTTATGGAACCGCTCGCCACCATCAGGGGCAGCCCACTCTGGGACCTGCCCAGCGCGGCCAAAGATAATCCGTTGACGGAATTGCTCGTGGTGGCTCCGGCGCTGTCCGTGTAGCCGATGGTTACCGCTAGCGTACAGCCGCTACCCGCGGTTGCCGCCGTGGTAGTCTGCGCGATGGTGACCACCCAATACATTCCGGCCGCCGCAGTGGGAACCAGATTGGCCGACCCGAGCGAGGCTGTTTGGGAAGTGAGCGCCACGCTGCCCAAAATGCTTGGCGTCGAGATGCAATTTCCGGAACCGCTCACCGAGTGCAGGTTATCGCAGGTGCCTACCCCCGCATTCGCCGGCAGCCTCCATACAGTGCCGTCGAAGTATAGCGTGATCGGCCGTCCGGCCGCGATCTGGCCTGTGGTCGGATCAGTTATCCCATCGGGCTGTTTGATATTCTTGATCCCCAGGCTATCCACATTGAGCGACGCGGCGCCGGTGTTGCTTGTGTCCGCATTCAGCGTGAGGTGCATCCCGGCGGTGTAAGCCGTTAGCGCAGCGGCGGCACTCAGGCTGCAAGTATATGCATCGGTGCCATTGCTGGAATTGCAAAAGTCTGGTTTTCCGGCTTGCGAATTAGCGACTGTCAGCGCCACCGCTGTGTTGAGGCTAGGAGTACAGTCCACACGATTGGCGCCCGAATTATTGGTACATACCTGCGTAATTCCAGTTCCAGAGATCAGATTCAGGGTTGGCTGAGTGCCTTGAGCGGTTCCATTGACGTCGATGCTTAACCCGGATATTCCGGCGCCGTTGCAGTTGGTCCGGCCGTTGGTTGGATCATCCGTGCAACCGCCGCTCGTGAAGTTCAGAGACCCTTCCACCGGCAAGGCGGTGCCTGCATTTTGAATGTGAGCGATCGCGCCATTCGATCCGGCAGGACCCGTGGCTCCTTGTAGGCCGGTTGCGCCCGCTGGACCAGTTGCGCCCGCCGGGCCGGTTGCGCCCGCTGGACCCGTTGCACCCGTGGGGCCAGTCAGCCCGGTCGGACCTATTGCTCCGGTTGCGCCAGCAGAACCCGTCGCTCCAGCAGAACCCGTCGCTCCAGTAGGACCCGCTGGTCCGGCTGAGCCAGTTGCTCCAGCCGGGCCCGACGAGCCGGCGGTCCCAGTCTGCAGCGTCCATGCGTTCAATGCGGTGCAAGTGTACAGGTTCGCGCCCGCGGGCGCATTGGTCTGAAAAAACGCTTGCCCGACCGTGCACGTCGCGGGAAGAGCCGTTCCGGCCTGGAACGGTTTAGTACTGGTGGCGCCAGTAAAGTCGACGCTCTTGGTCTGGGTTTTGAGATCTACCAGCGTCTGTCCAATTGCCGCACTGGCGAGAAGAACTAACGCAAGAACGGCCTGCCTGTCGCGCATCGATTGATTGCTCCGTGAGGAATTCTGAACTACTTCAGGTGTAGCAGCAGAATTCTGGCACTCACGGTAGGAACTGGGTAAATGCCTGAAATTACTCCGAAGATTCTCCGCGCTTCCGGGTCACCGTGTTGTAACCCCAAGCGTGAGATGCCGTGAAAACATGGTTGGCGGAGGAAGCATCGTATCTCGTTTCTCGTTAGGAACTATCGAGCGCACCTAACGAGAAACGAGAAACGATTAATAAACCGCGCGCTTCGCCTCGCGACTCTTGGTGGCGAGTGAAAATCGCGCTTCTACGCTCGCGCTGCCATCAATCAATGCGGTCACATGTTCGCCGACCATCGGTCCATGCTTGAATCCGTGGCCGGAGCCTCCGCCCACCAGCCAAACATTCGAAAAGTCGGGATGCCGGTCGATCAGAAAATCACCGCTCGAGGTGTTCTCGTACTGGCACACTCGCGATTCCACCAACGGCGCACCAGCTAACGCGGGGAAGCGCTCGGCCAGAAACGCGCGAGCTGCCTCCAATCCGTCGGCCAGGCGATCGCTCGTGTCGGGATCGAAGGGCGGTCCGTGTCGGTCAAAGGCCAGCTTAAATCCACGATTCTCGATGTCTGGAAGCGCATACGCACCCCGTTCATCGGTGAAATCGAGCCAGGCTGGCATGTGCGGCGGCGTAAATCTCCGGTCGCCTGGTTCGGTACCAAAGAAAAATACTTCCTGGCGCGTGGGTCGAATTCGGCCTTCCAAAATCTCCGGAAAGATTTTCGGCAACCAGGGTCCAGAGGCATAAACAAATGTCGATGCCCGCAACACCCGGCCCGATTTCGTTCGCACCTCGGCGCCATCGGGCGCGAGTGCCGCCTCGCGAAAATAGTCCACTCCGTTCCGAATTGCATCCTCCACCACCGCGCATACTGCTCTGCGCGCTAGCGCCACGCCGCTTTCAGGTTCGAAAATCCCCACTCGTTCCGACGAATATCGCACCTGAGGAAATCTCGCCGTAAGCTCCGCCTGTGTCAGAAATTGAAACACTACGCCGCATTTTTCTAACGTCCCAAGAGTGAGCGCTGTACTCGCATCATCCGCGGCGGGCGTCCACAACACGCCTGTCTTTTGGAAAAGTTCAGGTTGGTTCACCTGTTCAAAGAGTTCGATCCAAAGCCGGAGTGACGCAAGCGACCAACGCGTGTAAATCTCCTCGCGGCCATAGCCCATTCGCAGGATGCGCGATTCGCCGCCAGAGCTGGACCGGCTGTTCCCTGCCCCGTAGACGTCCAGCAATGCCACCGAGCGGCCAGTGCGCTGCAGACGGTGCGCCGTCCACGCGCCAAACACTCCGGCGCCGATTACTACAGCATCGTACGATTCAGCCACGCCGCTCAAGAAATGCTCGCACCTTTCGTGGATTCCGTTGCTCTCCGGTAAGCCAGATCGGCGGCCGCAACGTCCTCCACAGCCAGCCCGAGCGACTTAAAGATGGTGATCTCGCTCGCATCCCGGCGTCCGAGCTTCGGATCCGCCACCACCTCTCCAAGCTCGGCCGCGATGTGGCTCTCGCCGAACCTGCCCTCCAGAATCCCTTGCACCACGTCGCCGGATTCCTTCAGCGCCGCGGCGCGCGAATCCACCACCAACCGCGAGCGCGCCACCAGCGCCGGATCCATCTCGCGCTGATTCGGACGGCACGCACCCACCGATATCACGCACGCTCCGGCCTTCACCCAACTGTCCTCAATCACCGGCGTTGGCGACGCGGTAACCAACACGATGACATCCGCTCCGCGCGTGGCCGCCTCCGCGCTTTCCACCGCGCGAACCGGATACTCTCTCGACTCCGCTACGAAGTTCCCTCGGTGTGCGGACGACGGACTCCAGCAACGCACCTCAGTGAATTTTCGGACTAGCGACAAAGCCTCCAGATGACTACGCGCCTGCACGCCAGACCCGATGATCGCGAGCACCGTGGCGTCCTCCCGCGCCAGGTACCGCGTGGCCACCGCCGAAACAGCCGCCGTCCGCGCCTCAGTGATGAATCGTCCATCCAGGATCGCGAGCAAATTCCCCGTGGCTGGGTCCAGCAACACGATCGTGGCCAGATGCGTGGGCAAACCGCGGCTCGGATTGTCGTGAAATACCGTCACCAGTTTTGCTCCCATCGCTGGTGTCGATCCGAGATAGGCCGGCATGGAGGCGAAGAACCCGCCCGGCGCTTCGATCACTGTCCGCACCGGTTGCTTCGCCGTACCAGCCGAGAACGCAGCCAGCGCCGTTTCCATCGCCTCAATCAGACCGGCCATCGAAAGCACCGCGCGGACGTCAGCTTCGTTCAACCAGACCGGCATAACAACAGCGTAGCGCACGCACTCGTGCGTGCCGTGT
>PMUN01000152.1 GCA_003166875.1 Bryobacterales bacterium
TCGGTGGCGAATTGGAGCACGGCCGGATCGGTTTTCACTGCCTGTCTACATTGGACAAATCCGCTGCCGAGGCGGGGATGTGCTGGAGCGAACAGCCAGTGGCACTGTGTCCATCACGACTACGAATGACTAGTTATTGTTGCGTCAGCCCTAAGTTCCATGTGTGCCGAAGGAGATGACGAGCCTCGAAATCCTTGATGCGCGCCAACTCAGCCGCATCGAGGCGACTCACCGCGGCTTCCTGTACCAGCATCTATTCGCTGCCGGCTGTCTACTCAAAGGAGCGCCCAGCATGGAAGCCCTCATGGTGGAACACGACGAAGACCTTGAGCTGGTGACGGGGCAGCGACACATTTACGCGCAAATCAAGACCCGGACCGGAACGCTCCTGGCCGGCGAACTCGATGGGTTCTTCACGCGCGCGCGAGACCTGGCGGCCGCTCACGCAAACGGTACTACGCCTGGCTCCGCGGAATTCTGGCTGGTCACTAACGCGGAAGTCTCGGGCAGCCTCGCGTCGCGGCGGCTGCCGAGAACATTGCGCTCTGGTCTCCGCATACCGTCTCTCGCGACGAGCCGCTTTTCCCGCCGCCGCATGTCGACGTGCCCGCGAGCTTTGCGTGGTGCGCGAAAGCGGCCTCGCAGATCGCCCGCCCACGGCAGCGCAGGGTCTCTCCCCTCCGGCTAACCGTCAAGGGCAACGTTGCTCGTGAAAGTCTGCGACGAGATCTCGTGCTATCTCATCCCCGAGCTGCTGGTGAGACTGTTGCGCTTGTGCAATGAATGCTGCCTCGTCGAAGGCCGCTGCGCTGTCCTGGTGAATCATGCTACCCAGCACAGCCCACTCGTTTAGGAGATCTTCATTGGAACGAATCGCAATCGGCTCTAAGGATGTGCGCTACCCCCGCAGGCGATCTCGCGAGTGCTTGATTTAGGTGGGTGTGGAAATTGTTCACGAGATCCGCGTAGGCGCGCAGCGTCTTGCGATCATGCTTATATCGGTGATATTGACGCCCGGCAAAGGGAGCAAGGGACGGCGATGGTATGTTCCCTACACCGTATAAGACCTCCGCCAGCAGGCCCTCGAACTCCTCCGACCTTATTCGGAGGAAGCGTCACGATCTCCAGTGAGAAAATCACGACTCTCGTCCGGATGCGTGGCGCAGAATCCTCCGGAGGCTAAGAGCTAGTCCGCTTTTGTAGCCAGCGATCTCACTTGTCCAGGTAATCAACTCATTTCGTGATAGCCAAATGGCACCCATTCTAAACTCGTCCCACGTCAGCGGATCTTAGGTCCCGCGGGGGGAGTCCGCGCTCAAATCAGCCAAGGGCTCATCTTCCCTTGCTACGAAACGTCTCGACGAGCATTCTGAGTCGTCCATCTCCTGACATTTTAGACCGATTGGTTACGGCAAGACTCGCCATGTGGATCATTGCCGGAGATCGCTGTGCGAGGCAACCCGATAGAGAAATGTATCGTCGCACCACAATCGAAAAACGGCAATGTAAGCGCCCCAGGCCGTGGACGTTCGCGATCTTCTGTTTGCAGCCCAACCGGCCAGTGGTCGTCTAAACGGAGCGGACGGTGCTGGTGCAAGGCGCCGGAGGGGCTGTGGGAATATGCGCGGAATCACCGAGGTCCGAAATATCACTCGCTGAAATTCGCTCCACCGGAGTAGCCGGCTTCCATTCAAAGAGGTTGGTCACGGGACGCATGAATACCGTCCTGGGCGTGCGTCCTGCTTTTCCACGCCACGAAAATCATCAGCGCTACGAGTGTTGGCCTTTTCCGAATCATGTCAACTCCCTCCACTCGGTAGTCGTTTGGGAGAGCCGGGAATGGACATCGTCTTGAAAATTGATTTTGCACGGCCGGTCCGCGCGCTACAGATCCCGCAGGAGTTCACCCAGAATGGTTTCGACGAACGGGTACGGTTCGGCAGTCAGGGGTTCGGCTTCGATCGAGAAGAGTCCTTTGTATCCAACTTCTTTCGAAATCTGAATCGCCCTGGCCGAGTTGAACAGCTCCGGCATGTACTTAAAATGGCTGCTCCCAGCCATCGCGTACATGACGCGCAATCCCGCCTCCCGCGACTGGTTATCCGGGAATGAACTAATGTCGGGATTGGCCCAAATCCCGGTAGCCTTCATCACTTCGACCTCCACGTCCCAGGTATGCGGACGGGGACGCGCGGGGACCGCACCCGCGCCAGCACTTGTCCCGGGTGGGTCGTCGCGGTTCTCCATGGTCACCGCGACGTTCTTCGTCTTGGCGTATGCGTTGATCTTCTTCAAGCTATCGATCGCCGTTAGGCGCACCCCGGGCGCGAGCGTGCCCTGGTTTATCATCACCCGCGGACAGCCAAGGGTCACCGCAAGGTCGATCCATCGTTTCGTCAAGTCAATTGTTTCCACCCGGACGATCGGATCCGCGGACGAAACGTTGAGCGGTCCGAACTCCAAGACCACCTGAGTCATCCGCGACTGGGCTTTCTTCAGCCGGTTTCGGAATTCTTCCAGGTAATCGGGCTCGGTTGAGCGAAAGTGATCATGCTGGATTTCCAGATTATGGATCCCATAGCGCTGGGCCATGATGTCAGGAAAATCGAGGATATCGAGGGTTCTACGCGGATCATCCGGATGCGCGTCGCTCTTGACGATTAGATTGAAACTGTAACTCATGATCGCGACGCGATCCATTTTGGCGCGATCCGCGCTCTGGCTCCACGCTCCCGCCGCGCTTGCGGCCAAGCCCGAACTGATAAGAAACTCTCGACGTCTGATCATCTGGCGCCTCTCATAACGAACCCAGCCTTCCTGCTCATTACCTAAGAATTATCCAGCAGTTCGATAGGCGTGCGTCGAGCCTGTTCGCCAATCGAGACCGCCGATCGTCACGTCCTCGGACTGAGCTCCAATTCCCATCGATAAGCCCCTTCGGACCAATGCCGCACAAACGAACCCGGACCTCTTCTTTCGTCATCTCATCGCCCATGCGGACGATTCTGCTAAGACTGGCGTCCATGGTTGGAAGGTAAAACGTCTCTCGATCTTCTCGGTTACTTTTTGCGAGTGTAGTTCGGTCTGACATAACTACTCCTGATCGCACTTTACCAGAAAATTTCGTTCATAGAGTCAAGCCTGATAGCCACACGACGTGAGAGAACACTCTACGGAGACGCGGGCGGCCCGTACGCGGGATCGATGGTGTTGGACGGTACAGGTTCGATTCAAAACAGCCAATGCCAGATCAATGGCGCAGGTTCCTCGGCCACAGGCCGCGGGGACACACTGACGCTGACGCTCAACGTTTTCTTTTTCGAAAGTTTCGTTGGCAACCAGGCGGTGTACTCGGCCGCCCGGGACTCGGGCGGCAACAACAATACCGGCTGGCAGGCGCTGGGAACCTGGAGCCTGCAGTAGAAGAGAAGAAGCGCGCGCTCGAAAACCATCCTGTTCCGGGCGCCTGATATGGCGCATCATCGGTAGCTGCTTTGGCGGCGTGAAGTTGCGCAAATTTCTGGGACCACCAGTGGCCTAATTCCGGGATGCCTTCCATACGTCAAAGTGGATAGCTTCCGTGTTGCCGACAACGCACGAAGTGAAACCGGAAACAACGCTGTCGGTTGCACGATTACGCGGCGCCCAAACACCGCCTAAATCAGAAAGACTTCAAATCACCCACCATCCAGACGGCCCCTGTAATGAGGAAAGTCAAGCCGAATTCGGACCAGTTCAGATGGGATTCTGGGTGAGCGATCAGGCGCGGAACCCAAACCAACGCGCCAAAGAGTGCCAGCATGAGGGTCATCAGGCGTATCGCAAGCCGCGCCTGGCGATTGATGAGAATGGAAATCGCCGCGAGCGCAAATGCGATCGTCGTGAGTATCGCCCAAAAAGTCTGATTTGGCGGAATCCACTTTGGAACCAAATCAGCTGTCATAGGAAGATAGAGTATCTGACTCAGCGTAAATGAAATCGCGCAGACTCCGAGTCCAAGGCGCGCCACTCGGCCGAACGCTACCGCCCGTGCCGCATTTGCCTCGGTTGCAGCGTACAGGGCAATCGCACCCCAGAGTAAGGAAAACTGTTCGAAGAAGCTCCCGTAATGCACATAGATGGTCGGTGCGGCAATGATGCCAGGGATGCAGGCCAGGGAGAAAAGCAAATAGATGATGCCGAGAACGATTGACGCCAAACGCGCGGTCCTTGGGTACTGAATCCCAAACCCACCGGCAATCTGAACGATCATGAGACACCCGCCGATGATGGTTCCAAAAGGCAGGCTCCAGATCTGACGCAGGGTTTGCCAGGTGTCAGAGTCGTACCACATCAGTGCGATGACGCCGAACAGCACCGCCGACGCGCCAAAGACGATGCGCCCGTACAACGCTGTTTTCATACAAAGAAACAGTAACACCCTCGCACCGCAACTCGTGTTTTCCCGGATTGCGGTCGTAGCAAGGCGCATGCGTCACTTACTTTTTCAAATTCGGCGTCTGGCGGAGAGTCGAGGGAGCTGCAAAAGCCCAATTTCCGAATGGCCGGCCGGACGCTATCCTTTCTTACAAACACCTTTCCACTGGTCACTCGGTGGAATTCCGCCGTTACCGGCTCTCAACGCAGAGGCCGCGCTCACGTATACAGTAGTTCTTCCAGCGGTTTCGGAAACGGCCGCGAAAACCAGAAAGAATACTGAGTGGCACCATGTTTTCGATAGTGGTCCAAGCGATCTTTCGCCTCGGCAACTGTTGGAATGTGTCCTGCCTGAATCCACCACAGCGCATACGTAGGCTGGGTGGCCTTCTCGAACCACTCGGCGCGGCGTTTGAAGAATTCGAGATGATGCGATTTGTACACGTAGCCTCGCAACGACTCGATCGATTCCCAAACGGACATGTTTACCAATTCGAACGGATCTTCGGAATAGACGATATCCGTTGCGTTGCCGGAATCGGACTGTAGCCGCCAGACAAAACCCGGAGCGGCTTCCGCGAGCGCATTGATCGGATCGAGATTCGCTTTGAACCCGGCCATCACCGGCGAATCCATGGGGGCGAGAATGCGCCCGATGTTGACTTGAGCCAAGTGCATATTTCGTAGATTGCCACATTCGGAAGTTATCCACTTGGGGGTATCACGCCCGTTCGTTCCTTGTGGCTAGCGGACCAGCGCGTCCCACGCGCCGGATACGATCAACTCCGGCCTCGGCCGCATGTAAAATCTCTTCATGATATTCACCAAGCGATTACGCGAGGGAGTTCGTCGCGGAGAAATCACTTGCAGTGTCCGAATATGGACGCGTCCTCATGTCAAAGTGGGCGCCCGGTTCCGAGTGTGACACGATCCTGGTTTATAAAGAGAGGCTATTTGCGGCCGTGATCTCTATTCTATTTCGTCACAATCACAAGCGCGATCGAAAACTAAATGCCGGCCCCAGCATAGGCGCTATAGGGCTCGGAATCGCTTCCTCAGTGTTAACGAGCCGGGCTTTTAGTGGGCCTGCGACGCTGAGAGTTTTAGGATACTGGGTAAATCCCGGTTGCCCTCGTGGCAGGCGTACTCAAAGGGCGGGTGTGACACCCGGGTCATGGTCAGTTCACCCTTCCAGGGCTGCGTATAGGCCGTAGGATCCTCTACTTCAAAGCGGTAGAGAATGGTATTGGCGTCGAGCAAACTGAAGCGTTCCACAACGTGCATGTTGCGGTCCCAGCCATACATTCCCCCGGCGTCCCCGTAGAAGCCGCCGGCATCGTTGAAGTTGGTGGTATCCACCACGAGCGTAGCGCCTTCCCAGTGCCCCACGGAATCGCCCAGCCACTGCCTGATATTCGATGGCAGATGCGAGCGGCGATCGAGCCGGATGATTCTCGCATCGTGGACCATTTCCGCCTGTACCATGACCGCATCGCCGGTCTGGATGATTTGATAATTGCTGTTGTAGCGGTAGGGAATCATGGGCGGCACGGAGGTTGGAAAGAGCAGGCATCGATCCTGGAGCCCCATATCTATCGCCGCCGTCGGATTGTGAAGACGTTCCAAGCGATCCCGCTTGGCGGCGGCCGCGGAGGGCGTGAGGCTGGGAAGCAAGCCATTGGGAGGATCGGTGATGATGGAGGTCCGGAGGCTGGGCAGCATCAGCGAACCGGTCTCCAACCGGCTCAGCGGATCGTCATCCGCGCCGCCTGTCTGTCTTTGTAATTGGGCCGCTTGTTCCGGGGTGTAGAACAGTTGGTCCTTCAGCCGCGCGGGGCGCTCGAGAGGAATGGCGGTAGCGGAACTCCAGAAGCCTTCAAAGTCGGGACGTAGGCTCCCAGATCGCTGTGGTGTTTGCGCGACGACGCTCAGTGCTGTAGAAAAAGCCAGAGCCCAGAAGAAACGCGATGTGTTCCGGCGGCTGCTCGATTGTTTGGGATTCACACCCTATTATGCCGTGAGTGAAGCGCTTTTTCGAGTGCCGCGTGCTGTGGGCTGGTTGCGAGGGCCCCGTTATGTCCGCATCCATTCCGGTTGCCGCAGCCGTGTCATTGCGAATTGAAGGCGGATGATGTGACCGGCCTTTTACGAGAGTAATCTCCCATAATGAGACTTCTGGACAAAGTTCGCTAAATAACTTCTACCACACCGTGATTCCGGCGCTATCTGTTCTCCGAGTGACGAAGCTAGACCGAATCAAACGATGAGCGATGCCCTCTGGCACGAAGCTGGTTTTTGCGTCCCGATTCCTTCTGCAATCTATCCAGCAAGTCGGGCATGATCCATTTCCCGTAGCTCCACGCCTTGCGGACAACTACCCAGCCCTGGTCGTATCGCCGGTCCTCCGTGTAGAGTCCTGGGATGTATCGCGGACGGTGCCGAAAATCGAGCCGGTGACGTCCGCGAGAAGCTGTGGAGCGAAACAGGCTGCACAAAACGCCGCAGTAAGAAGATGTCTACCGATCATGTCAGTGCGTCCCTCGTAGAACTGGCATTTGGGAAACTGTAACCGAAAAGGAAAGAAAAAGCGAGGGTTCGTTGTGTGACGAAAGCTTGCGTTTTCTAACCGTTCGACTGTACCCTGCTATATGCCTCAAAAACACGGCCTGGCTATGCGGCTCACGCAAATCCTGGTGCTGCTTCCCTTTGCAGCACTGGCTCAGAAAGGAATCGACCCGACATTCTTACGTGCCGATCTTCAAGCCGCATCTGAGCGGAAGACCGACATTACCACCGGCTCGTGCCACTACAAAGCCTTATTTGGTGATGGGGCCGCCAACGCGTCCCTACCCGTCGGCGTGGTGCGCTACGGCGAAGCCACGGTGGACCCAGGCGGCTTGTGCGGCGTTGTGAGTTATACCAATGAAGAGCAGGTGTATGTAGTTTTGGGCGGGGCAGGCATCGTCCGCTACGCTAGCGGAAGCGTGCCTGTAAGGAAGGAGGATTTTCTCTATCTGCCTCCAACCGTTCCGCACGGTCTCCAGAACCCTGCTGGTGAGCCACTTCACGTTATGATCATGGGGTTTCGTAGTTCATCCACCCCAAAAACCTTGGCCGCGCTTCCGGACGTGGCCAATATCGAGGATGTCCCGCTTCAAGCGGTCGGTGGACATCCTTCATCAACGCGGTATCGTTTGCTGATGGGCGATATTTATAGCAAGCGTGACCGCATCGCGGCCGCCCACATGCTAACGAGTCTCTTCCTCATGGAAATCGCGCCCGGTGGCACAAATCAACCGCATCATCACGAGCGCGAGGAAGAGATCTACTTGGTGCTCGAAGGGCACGGCGAGATGGCTGCCGGAAGCGGCTTGGAGGGAATCGAAGGGCGTTTTCCAGCCCAGACGGGCACTGCGTACTTCTTCCGGCTCAACTGCACGGTGGGCTATTACAGCGCGCCTGGGGTGAGATCGCGAGTGCTCGCCGTAAGGAGCTGGTACCCCGGTATGGAATTACCGGGAATGGAGCATTGACACGTGTGCCAACCGGCTGCTTCGCTTCGCCTCGCTTCTGGTATCCGACGGTCAGTTCGCGAGCGGAGGGCCGCCCGGCAGCACGATGGTACTTGATCCCGCCGGATAGGGCCGCCGCGTGGCCGTGAACTTCGCGTTGAGGTATTCGCCCATGTAGAGCGTACCGGAAAAGGCGTCGCCGGAACCTGCACCCGCAAAAATGAACGGTACCGAATCTCCGCTGCCGCGCTCGACGGTGTTGCTGCGAAATTTTATCTGGCCGCCTTCGATGGCGCCTTGCACGTCGCGCAGGGAGAAGTCGCTCTTGTGCGAGCCGCTAACGCGGCCTCCGTCCTGCTGCAAGAACAGCACGTGCCGGCTCTTGCTGCTGAAGAATTCGACGTCGACGTCCCAGCGTCCGCTGAGATTCATTGCCGGCGCAGCCGGTTCGGGCCGCGGGCTGCGCTTTCTCGACAGCACCTCGTAGATGCGGTCAGCCACCACCTTATCGTCGCCCGGCTGCATCATCCAGGCGGTTACGGAAAGCGAGGTCTTCCCGTTATCAGGCTCGCCCCGGTTCTGGCCGAAGCTTCCTCCGGCGAGTGCGATCCGGGGCTTCGTACGGGCCAGTTCTTCGGCTACTTCCTCGCCAATGACATGCAGCTTAGCCGAATCCCAACTGACTACCAGCGTCGGGCTGTGATTCGAAAGCCCCGTAGGCTCGCGAACCGTCGTCTCGATGCCATCAATGACCGATACGCGCTTAGAGATGGTGTCCAGATAGGCAAGCCACTTCTTCCATTCGGCATCATGATCGCGCTTTACCCACGCTTCCACGGCCGCGAGAAGACCGAGCATTTCCTCGCGCCCTACCTTGTTATCGCGGCCCGGCCCATGATGGGGCGAACTGGCCTGCCAAGCCGACATGAGGAGATCTTTGCGTCCCAGCAGGAGTCCCGAGCACTGCGGACCGCGGATCGCCTTACCTCCGCTATAAGCCACCACCGTTGCGCCTCGCTCGAGGTGCACGTTGGGAATGGTTAGATTCTCGGCTGCCGCGTCCACCAGAACGGGAATGTCTCTCGGCTTGGCCAGCTTGGCCACATTCTCGAGCGAAAGGGGTCCCGAAACCGAGGGCCCGCCGGCAGTCAGGT
This sequence comes from Bryobacterales bacterium, assembly GCA_003166875.1. Classification (GTDB taxonomy): domain Bacteria; phylum Acidobacteriota; class Terriglobia; order Bryobacterales; family Bryobacteraceae; genus Palsa-89. The sequence continues at coordinate 9,083 of PMUN01000152.1, forward strand.
AAACCATCGCGGTGCGAGGGCTGAGCGCATCGGCGAGTTCTTCCGCCGTGTCCACAACGATGATTTTGACGCCGATATTGCGCACGGCGTGATCGTAGACACTGCGCGAACTGCGGGGAATGACTACTTCGGTCTTGTCGAAGCCGGCGAGATCCGGAATGCGGATCAGCTTCTCAGGATTCCCGCCGGCGACACAGGCAGCGGTCACGTGTTTCAGCCCCGCGGCGCAACCGGCCGAGACCATCCCCCACTCGGCGCCGGTCAACTCGGCCAGGCGCCGGCCGACGCCTTCGGCCAGCTCGTCGTACTGCACGAAATACCGGGCCGCGTACTCCATGGCCGCGCGGGTCTCCGGGGTTTCGACAGATGCGCCGATGATGGTGAACGTGCCGCGGCAATTGATGACCGGTTCGACACCGATGGATTGGTAAATCTCCGGTCCGGGCGTGAGCGGACCGGTGGTGGCGCCTTTGGCCGCCGATGTACCCAACAGCACGGGCCATAACAGCGCATTTCCAATTTGGAAGAGCTCGCGCCGGGTTGCCCCGTCTGACTCTTTCTTCGCGGATACTCCAGATTCCTCGTTATCCATAGATCCTCCACATCCTTGCGGGAAGTCCCCACGCCAAAAAAGAATGTATCACGCCTGACCAACTTGCAAGCTATGGCAACTTCCAGGATTCATCGAACAGGCCTGCATACACGGCATCGGGATCGTCGGAGCTTGGCTGAACTTTGAAGATCGCGAAATCTCCATAGCGCGGCGTGGGGAAATCTCCGGCCCAGTCGGCCCAAGCGGCAGTCAGGCCGCTGTTGATCACGACGTAATGGTTTGGGCTCAGCGGGTTTGGATAGATCATGGCTGGTACCGATTCGGCAGCCGGGAAGCTCTTGTTGCCGAGCGCTACCGTTTCTTTGGTCCAGCGTAGCGGCGGCAGCTTGCCGTGGAGTTTCGCGATCCAACGATTGCTGCCTGGGTCGCCGAAAAGGACAACGTGATACTTCGTGAAATCGGCGGCCGTAACGTCCTGGTCGTCTTGGATGCGGATATGGCCCCGATACGCGAGTGTATACTGCCGGTCGAACCGTTGCAGCATCCGCAGAGCTTGCTCATTCGCCGCCACGTTCCAGGGGGTACCGGTGGGACGAACCACCAGGAACGGCTCCAGGAACGCATCATCGATCGGTCCTTGCAGCCCGTGCTTCTTGCGGATTCCCTTTTCGCGGCCGCCGGCTAATTTCCAATGCTGGTTTGATTTCTCGAAGGTCATCTCAGGCGCGGATTTTACGCGTAGCTTCTGACCATCGATGGTGATGGAGGTAGCGCGGTCGGTTTGGCGCAGAACGAGGCGCGTGAGATTCCGGGTAGTAATTTCGTATTGGCTTCGGTTGTCGGATCGCGTGGCATCCACTTCAGCGCGCTCGTAGTGCTTCTCCAGGCCATCAACCGTCACCCAATAATCACGGTTGTAGCGTGTGGTGTAGGTAACAAATCGGATGCGGTCGGGGACCTGGCGGCCCATCTGGATGCGATCGTACAGGAAGGCATTCAGAACCTTCCGGCTTTCCGGGTGCATCTCGTGTCCGGTTTTCGGACCGATCAGAAACAGAATCGACGGTGCATCCGTGGCCTTCAGAGAGAAAGTATCCCCCTCGAAGTGGATGCCTGCCTTGATCAACTCCTCCTTAGCGCTGTTGTGCTTCACCAGGTTCCGGTCATTCTCGCCGACATAAGAGGCAAACGGAACATCGTATGCATTTAACGTCCACTCGTACATGTTGTCGAAGATCTTGCACATCGCCTGTTGATATGCAGGCAGCGTATTGAGGATCGGGATTCTATGCGATGTGTTGTCGCCGGCGCCGACCTCAACCGCGGCCCAGAGATCCGGCGAATGCAGAGACGTGTGCCACACGCCCGCGCCTCCCATCGAAAAACCGCGTAGCGTTACCCGTTCCGAATCGATCTTGTACGCCTTCTTGGCGAATGCTATCGCCTCGAAAACATCCGCTTCGCCAGGCCAGTGATAGGTATTCTTACCGCGTCCGAATAAATCTATCTGCAGCGTGCCGGGGAGATAGTCAACCTCGGCTCCTTCCCACGAACTGAGCGTCTCCACTTCGTAGAGGCGTGTGAAGCGCCCATGCAGAGCGACATCTAGAGGAAATGCCCGTATACCGTCATACTGGTCGGGAACGGTGACCCGCACCGGTTGCACCGAACCATCAATCGCGGAGCGGAAACCGCGAACGACGCGGCCTTTTTGGGTGATCCAAGGCGATTTGCCTGCTTTTAGTTGCGCCGCTCGTTCGATGCCTTGGTCCAGGACACTGAGAGTGTCTCGAACCGACGCCTGGCGAAAAAACTCCTCGGGATACGCCATCTTCCAGCGCGCCGCCTCGGCATAGATCTCAACGTCCACCAGGAGGCCGTCATTAGCCTGCGTGGATCGAAGTTCGCGAATCATCCCGTCCAGTTGGTCGATCTTCGCCTGAATTTGTTGTCTTTCCGTATCGGTCGGCCGGTACGGAGGCGCCGCCGGGTGAAAGCGGGTCCAAGGCAAATTTTCCGGGGCTCTTCCTGTCGGCGCGGCCGGAGCCGGGGAAGCTTGCCCCTGCGGTGTTTGTGAAAGCGCAGGACGCGCCGCCAGTAGGGCGAGAATGACCCTGAATAATAAGCTAACGATGTACTCGTTCATTTTTTCGCTCCAGAACAGATGCCCACAATGTATAGCACGACGAGTGGCAACGCAATGTTGTGAAGAGCGGAGTCGTCCTATGAGCACGCTTTCCGCTGCCCCGTGTCGTGGCCTGACACTGGCAAACTCCTTGGAAACGGCGTTCAAAAAGTTTGCCGGATTCCGCCCGAAGAGTCGGCTAGGGCCATGGGATCGGGTGGTGCTCCAGGCGAAACTTTGATAGGTCCCTAGCGCGTTTCGAGGAGTGATCCTGGCAAGCCGTGCAGAATCGAGCCGGGACCACTGCGCCGGCACTTCATGACACTGACTCCCCATGTATCCGTATTCGGCGCTCATTTTGTGTGCGCCCGGCTTGGGCCGTTGACGATTCCGTGACGGGCGCTTGGGTCTGAAATCAGGATATAAACAGGTAAGAGAGTCTCACGGGAGCCGTCGATGCTCTTCGCGGGGACGGCATCTGGAGAACTCGAATGTTACGACACTGGACGACTTTGACGGCAGTCCCACTGGCTGGCCTGATCGCGATCGGCGCGATTTGCGCCCAAACCATCGAAAAGCCCAATTTGACCAAGCAGCCGACACTTTATGTGGTCGGCTACGCTCACCTGGACACTGAGTGGAGATGGGAATATCCCCAGGTCATCAGCGAATACATCCGCAAGACCATGGAGGATAATTTCAAGCTGTTCGACAAATATCCTCACTACATTTTCAATTTCAGCGGCGCCGACCGATATCGTTTCATGAAGGAGTACTTTCCCGCCGATTATGCGCGGGTCAAGAGCTACGTGGATGCGGGCCGCTGGTTTCCGGCCGGATCGTCTATGGAAGAGGGCGACGTGAACACTCCGAGTGCGGAGTCGATCATCCGCCAAATCCTGTACGGCAACAATTGGTTCCGGAAGGAATTCGGCAAGGCCAGCGCGGAATACATGCTGCCCGATTGCTTCGGATTTCCGGCTTCGCTGCCGACCATTCTGGCGCACTCCGGCGTGAAGGGCTTCTCGACACAGAAGCTGGTGTGGGGATCTTCAGCCGATGGCGGCGGTCCGGAATCGCGGGAGAAGACGCCCGAAGGCACCCCATTCAATGTTGGTGTGTGGGTCGGCCCCGATGGCGAGAGCGTGCTGGCAGGATTGAACCCCGGCAGTTACTCGGGCGGCATCGACACCGACTTGAGCAAACCGCTTCCGGTCGCGCCTCCGGACGCCGAACTGGAAGACGTTCAGAAGAAGCTCGCGCCACTCCGCGAGAAGCTTGAGCTGGCCGAGCGAAATGGCCAGCCGTTCGATCCGAAAGATTTTCAGGAGTTCATCACGCTGAACAACAAGCGCGAGGGCCTGGATAAGGTCCAGCAAGATCGTCAACAGGAACGATATCAGGACGACTGGGCCGCGCGCGTCATGGAGAACGGCAAGGTCAGCGGCGTGTTCACGGACTACCACTACTACGGCACGGGCGACATCGGCGGGGCGCCCGACGAGGATTCGGTGAAGCGGCTGGAAGCCATCGTCACGAAAGGGACCGCGGAACTTCCGCCGCAAGGGCAATTCTTCATGGAGGGGCAGCCACATCCGGCGTGGCCCGCGGTAGAGGTGGGCAATGGACCCGTCCACGTAATTTCATCCAACGCGGACCAGATGTTCCTCGACATTACTCCGGCTGAAGTGGCAGGACTTCCCCGATTCACGAGTGAAATGGAACTGACCAATCATTCGGCGGGATCGCTCACGTCGCAGGCCTACCAGAAGCGGTGGCTGCGCAAGGAGGAACTGCTGGCCGATGCCGCGGAGAAAGCCTCGATCGCCGCGGAATGGCTCCACGCCCGGCCGTATCCGCTGGGACGGCTGAATGATGCCTGGGCGTTGTTGATGGGCGGCCAGTTTCACGACACGGCTGCCGGCACTGCTACGCCCAAAGCCTATGAGTTCGCCTGGAACGACGACGTCATCGCGATGAATCAGTTTGCCGGCGTGCTGCAAAACGCATCGGAAGGCGTAGGCGCAGCATTGAATACCGACACCTGGGGCGTTCCCTTAGTGGTGTTCAATGCGCTCGACATCGCTCGGGAAGACGTGGTGGAGGCCAGCGTGGATTTCCCGGGCGGCATGCCGAACGCGGTCCACGTAACGGGTCCGGATGGCCGCGAAGTCCCGGCACAAATTTCCGGTGGTAAGGTGTTGTTTGTAGCGCGCGTGCCTTCGGTTGGTTACGCGGTCTATGACGTCGAGCCTGGCGCTGGCACAAGTGCCGCATCGGCGCTCGGAGTATCCGAAAGATCACTTGAGAATGAGCATTATCGAGTCACGCTCAATGCGGATGGCGATGTTGCCGGCATCTTCGATAAGGCGATCGGAAAAGAATTGTTGGCCGCGCCTGCACGCCTGGCGATTTCCTATGATAATCCGCGCCAATGGCCGGCCTGGAACATGGATTGGGACCAGGAGCAGGCGGCTCCCAAGGCTTACGTCGGCGGCCCGGCGCGAATTCGCGTGGTGGAGAACGGTCCCGTGCGCGTGGCCGTGGAGGTTTCGCGCGAAACTGCGGGCTCCGCGTTCGTCGAAACCATCCGGCTTTCGGCAGGGGATGCGGGTAAACGCGTGGAGTTTCGAAACGCCATCGACTGGAACACCAGGGAGTCGAATCTGAAAGCGGCTTTTCCGCTCACGGCGTCCAATAGCGTGGCTACCTACAACTGGGACATCGGCACGATCGAACGAAAGACCGCGGAGCCGAAGAAGTTCGAAGTACCCTCGCACCAATGGATCGACCTCACGGATATGCGCGGATCGTTCGGCGCAACTATCCTCACCGATTGCAAGAACGGATCCGACAAGCCCAACGACAACACAATCCGGCTGACTTTGATCCGGACTCCCGGTGTCCGCGGCGGGTACCCGGATCAAGCCACTCAGGATATCGGGCATCACGAATTCGTCTACGGCATCGCCGGGCACGCCCGTAGCTGGCGTGAGGCCGGAACCGACTGGCAGGGGCAGCGGCTGAACGCGCCGCTGGTCGCCTTTTCGACTTCGAAACATGCCGGTTCACTCGGCCGCGAGTTTTCGTTGATGCAGGTGAGTAGTCCGCGCATTCGCGTGCTGGCGCTGAAGAAGGCGGAGCTCAGCGATGAAGTAATCGTGCGGCTGGTGGAACTCGATGGCCGCCCGCAGCCGGACGTGCGAATTTCATTTGTGGCGCCGGTCTCGAGCGCCCGCGAGGTGAATGGGCAGGAACAACCCGTGGGAGAGGCGAGTGTCAAAGATGGCGCGCTGCTGACGTCGTTCACGGCGTATCAGCCGCGCACGTTTGCCGTTAGCTTGGCGGCTCCGCACAGCACGGTTCCTAGCGTGCATTCCGCTCCTGTCGCGCTTTCCTATGACCTGGCAGGAGCAACCGGTGACGGGGAGAAGTCCACCGCGGGATTCGACGGCAAGGGTAATGCTCTGCCGGCCGAGATGCTGCCCGCCGAGATCACATTCAACGCTGTCCAGTTCCGGTTGGCCCCGGCGAAAACAGGCACGCCGAACGCCGTAGTGGCGAAGGGTCAGAGAATCGATCTGCCTGCGGGTCCCTACAGTCGCGTGTACGTGCTGGCTGCCGCAGTCAACGGAGACAGGAAAGCGACCTTCGAGGTGGGAGATAGAGCGGTGGAAGTGAACGTCGAGGATTGGACCGGATTCATCGGGCAGTGGGACAATCGCAAGTGGATCGCCAAGGATATTTCCATTCCAGCGCAGCAGGGCCGCCCCGCGCGAACCGAACACGAGGATTACGCCGAGATGATCGGCATCCAACCGGGCTACATCAAGCGCGCGGATTTGGCGTGGTATTGCTCGCATCACCACAATGCCGCGGGCGAAAACGTGCCCTACGCCTACTCCTACCTGTTCGCATACCGAATCGACCTGCCGGCCGGTACTAAAACCATCCGGCTTCCGAATGACCAGAACATTCGGGTCCTGGCCATATCGGCGGCCCATGAGGATCCGGAAATGCGCCCGGCGCAGCCTCTCTATGACGTGCTGCCTGCAGAGGCGCGGCCCAAGACACCATAGTTGCGGCATCGGCTCGAGATCGCAAGATCGCGCTACGGTTTCAATCTGGCACGCGCTTCGGCTTCCGCGAGCCACCCGCGGCGTAGTCGTTCCGGCGGTACGTTTGAGAGATATTGCTTGATGTCGAGAATCGGAGTCCCTTCGAGCATGTCGATGCCGCGAAAGCGCAGGACCGCGCCCGCGGCCGAGCAGCTCGACAATCGTCAACCCGATCGGATTCGGACGTTGCGGTGAGCGCGTTCGAAACATGCCGTGCGGCCGATCGTCGCTAGGCGGCGTTCCCACCAGGCTGAATCCTTCGGCGCGATCGAATGCCCAGATCAGGTGAGAAAAGCCTTCTATATCGGTGAGGCCAGCTTCAAATTCTGCCAGTATCTCGAGAACCCCTTGGGCCTCGTACTTCACGCCTAATCCCTTTGCAATCTCTTGAGTATCCTTGTAAGGACTTCTTACATACCCGATCGGCTTGCATTGAAAACATAGCGGACCCATTTACCTCGCACTTCTGTGCCATGCACGCTTCTATCCTCTATACTCGCGTACACTCAGGCATGCCCTGCGGCCCGCACGCGCCGTCAGTCGTGCACAGCCGCTCTGAGCCTCAAAATGCGAAACCCCCAGGCGTCGAGGAACAACACCGGTAACGCAGGAAAAGTCGGCTTGTGATCGCCGATCCGTGTACTCGGCAGTTTGACAGAAACGCCCACACGACGGATGTGGCGTTTTCAGGTGTAACCGCACTTCCAAAGAGAGAGTAGTTCCGCGCCTGGCCAACTGCCGTGACCGGCGTTTCCCGGGATGTATTCGGTCCGGGACTGATCCCACTTCCAAACTTCCTCCAATCGCGCTCACGTGGCTGTCAAATCCGCGAGTAGGGCGTTCTACGTCCAAGTGGAAGGATGCGGGCGTTACCGGTCGCAAGCCGACTTCGCACGAGATATGTCACCCGCATGAGCAACTCGAATCGATTTGAAGTCAGTGCATCGTGGATGGGCCTGGCGTCCCATCGGACCAAGTGCTGGCCAAAACCATGAAGATGGTCACCCGTTCTTCCGGATCGTTCCCCGCTATTACCGGAGAACCAGGGAGATTCGCTCCCCAGCTTTTCACGGCATCACCCGAAGCGAAAAACATGAGATGGGGATGCCAGTTCATGTCGTCGTCGCTCAGATACTGCTGCTTCGCCATCATGTAGCACATCGCTCCGGGAGCCAGCGAGGGTAGTTCCTTCTTTTCCAATGCGGACGTAGTAGCCGCGAGGATCTGTGCTTTAGATTTTCCCGCCAGCACAAGTTTGGTTTTCTTCAGAAAGATGGGCAGAAACGTCCTTGAGGCTGCCGGATTGAAGCAGTTCGGGGCGCGGACCTTAGAGTTCCAGAATTCCGGGTCATCGGTCGGCTTCGCCCAGGATCGCTCGACGATGCAGACGAAGCCGTTCGAGCCCTCAACAGCAGTTGCGTAGCCATCCCGTCGCAGCACCATCACTTCGGCTGCATCCGAAATCGATGCCGGAGCGGAACTCCGGGCCAGCGCGATCTCAGCCTTCTCGTCCGGAATCAAATACTGATCGAGAGGAGCCATGGCCGGATAGGGAGCCTTCGCAGCTTGCGCTCGTGCATGGGCCGGCCAGAGGAAAAGAATCGGAATAATGCAGAGGATTTTAAGCA